>NZ_CP012676.1:4722500-5025000 GCF_001294575.1 Pseudomonas versuta | reverse complement strand
CAGCTGAAACACGGCCAGAAGCTCGAATTTGAAATGGGCCCTGATGGCCAACTGAATAATCTGCATAGCCAGGTTAGCGACCTCGAAACCATCACTCTCAGCAAATCTTCCAAGGGCTATACATTTCGTCGCGTTACCACCCTGCCAGTCGTGCGCTCAGCCTATGTGCACGGCGTAATCACTAGCTCGTTATCAGCATCAGGCCAACGCGCCGGCCTGCCGCACAGCATGACGATGGATATGGCTAAAGTATTTGGTTACGACATCGACTTCGCACAGGACATTCGCCCTGGCGACCAGTTCGAAGTGATCTATGAGCAAAAAGTAGCCAACGGTAAAACGGTCGGTACGGGCAACATCCTCTCGGCGCGCTTTACTAACCGCGGCAAGACGTACACCGCCGTACGCTATACAAACAAGCAAGGCGTGAGCAATTACTACACTGCTGACGGCAGCAGCATGCGCAAGGCTTTCATCCGCACTCCCGTGGACTTCGCCCGTATCAGCTCGCGATTCTCCTCAGGCCGCAAGCACCCGATCCTCAACAAGATCCGCGCCCACAAAGGCGTGGATTACGCAGCTCCGCGCGGCACACCGATCAAAGCAGCCGGCGATGGCAAAGTACTACTCGCGGGCCGCCGTGGCGGCTATGGCAATACCGTTATCATTCAACACGGCAATACCTACCGCACCCTTTACGGGCACATGCAGGGCTTCGCCAAAGGCGTTAAAACCGGGGGCTCGGTGAAGCAGGGGCAAGTCATTGGCTATATCGGTACAACGGGGCTCTCCACTGGTCCTCACTTGCACTATGAGTTCCAGGTCAATGGTGTACACGTAGATCCGCTAGGCCAGAAGCTGCCAATGGCCGACCCGATTGCAAAAGCCGAACGCACGCGCTTCCTGCAACAAAGCCAGCCATTAATGGCTCGCATGAACCAGGAAAAAGCCACCCTGCTAGCCTCGAGCAAGCGTTAAACGATGGCTCTCTATATAGGCGTGATGTCCGGCACCAGCCTTGATGGCATGGACATAGCCCTAATCGAGATGGGGGCGGGCATCACACTGCTCGCTACCCATTACATCCCCATGCCAGCCGCCCTGCGCAGCGAGTTACTGGGCTTATGCGCCAGCGGTCCTGACGAAGTGGCACGCTGCGCCATTGCCGAAAACCACTGGGTCGAACTGGCGGCTCAAGGCGTAAACGCGCTACTTGCCCAGCAGCAGCTTTCACCTCAAGACATCCGGGCAATCGGTAGCCATGGCCAGACCATCCGGCATGAACCTGCCCAGGGTTATACCGTGCAAATCGGTAACCCCGCGCTATTGGCCGAGTTGACCAATATTTGTGTCGTCGCTGACTTTCGCCGCCGTGATGTCGCCGCTGGAGGCCAGGGGGCGCCCTTGGTCCCCGCCTTTCATGAAGCCCTGTTTACAGGCGAGCATGAGCATCGAGCGGTGTTGAACGTAGGAGGGTTCAGCAATTTAAGCTTGATCACTCCACAGAACCCTGTGGCTGGATTTGATAGTGGCCCCGGCAATGTCCTGCTGGATGCCTGGATACAAGAACAACGCGGCGAACTGTATGACCTCAACGGCCAGTGGGCCGCCAGTGGACAAGTTGAGCCGTTGCTGCTTAAAGCCTTGCTCAGCGACCCTTTCTTCCAGACCAAGGGCCCAAAAAGTACTGGCCGGGAAGTGTTCAACCTCAACTGGCTGAAACACCACCTCTTCGCCCTGCCAACCTTTCCGACCCAGGACGTGCAAGCAACGCTGCTAGAGCTCACAGCTCTGACCATCGTCGAGTCACTGCAAGCGGCGCAAACCCATACCGACGAACTGCTGGTGTGCGGGGGTGGCGCTCATAATGCGGCCCTGATGACCCGACTCGCCCAATTACTCCCGCAAACCCGGGTCAACAGCACCCAGGTCAAAGGGGTAGACCCTGACTGGGTCGAGGCCATGGCGTTTGCATGGCTGGCGCACTGCTGCCTGGAAAACATCCCGACCAACCGCCCTAGCGTCACCGGTGCTCGCGGCCTGCGTGTATTGGGCGGCATCTACCCCGCCTGACCTGCTCACACAAACCCCAGACAGCAAAACGCCGCGAATCTACGCGGCGTTGAGTGTGAAACCTGTACTGCGTAATCAGATCGAGAACGATGATCCGCAACCACATGTCGTGGTGGCGTTCGGGTTCTTGATCACAAAACGCGAGCCTTCCAGACCTTCCTGATAATCCACCTCGGCACCCGCCAGGTACTGGAAGCTCATCGGATCGACCACCAGGCTAACGCCTTCGCGCTCAACAATGGTGTCGTCATCGGCCACTTCTTCATCGAAGGTAAAGCCATACTGAAAACCGGAACAACCGCCGCCCGTAACAAAAACGCGCAACTTCAAACGATCATTACCCTCTTCATCGACCAGGCTCTTCACCTTGTGCGCAGCACCTTCGGTGAATTGCAAAGCCATGGGGGTGAAGGATTCGACGCTCATGCTGATTATCTCCCGGCGATGTGCCGCCATAATGCGTGATGACGCGCATTATCCGCTTCTCCTAGAAAAGCGGTCAACTATTCATAAGTAGCAACGGCAAGCCACAGCTTGCCGCATCAAGCCCGACGCTGCTTTAAGGCAACATTCCCGCGTGAGACAAGCCCAAACGCTCATCCAGCCCGAACAGAATGTTCATGTTCTGAACTGCCTGGCCAGAAGCGCCCTTGACCAGGTTGTCGATGACGGAGAGCACCACAACCAGATCGCCATCCTGTGGACGATGCACCGCAATACGGCACACGTTTGCGCCACGCACACTGCGGGTTTCCGGATGGCTCCCTGCTGGCATCACATCGACAAAAGGCTCATTGGCGTAACGCTTTTCAAACAGTGCCTGCAAGTCAACAGACCGATCAACCACGGTGGCATACAGCGTCGAGTGAATGCCGCGAATCATCGGCGTCAAATGCGGCACGAATGTCAGACCGACATCCTTACCCGCTGCACGACGCAACCCCTGGCGAATTTCAGGCAAATGACGATGACCTTTGACGGCATACGCCTTCATGCTTTCGGATGTTTCGGCGTACAGAGAACCTACGCTCGCACCGCGACCTGCGCCGCTTACGCCTGACTTGCAATCAGCGATCAACCGCGAAGTATCCGCCAGCCCCGCTTCCAGCAATGGAAGGAAACCCAATTGGGTTGCAGTGGGATAGCACCCCGGTACCGCGATCAGGCGCGCCTGTTTGATTTGCTCACGATTCACTTCCGGGAGGCCATATACCGCCTCGTTGAGGAGTCCGGGCGCACCATGGGGCTGACCGTACCATTTGGCCCACTCATCCGCGTCCTGCAAGCGGAAGTCTGCGGACAGGTCGATCACCTTGGTGCCCGCATCCAGCAGTTCGCCGGCCAGCGCGTGAGCGACCCCATGAGGCGTGGCAAAAAACACCACATCGCATGCCGCCAGGGCTTGCGTGTCTGGCACGCTGAAGGCCAGGCCGTCGTAATGCCCACGCAGGTTGGGATACATATCGGCAACCGGCAGGCCCGCCTCGGATCGAGAGGTGATAACAACCACCTCAGCCTGCGGATGCTGTGCCAGCAAACGCAGCAATTCGACCCCGGTGTAACCCGTGCCGCCGACAATACCGACCTTGACCATAACCTGCCCCTCAACGAACCCACTGGAAAGCCCACGATAATAGGCACAGCGCGCCCCTGCGACAACCGTCAAGGTGACTCCCGGACGCTCTACTACTACTATTTGATCTACCGTGAACCTGGGAATAACTAAAAATGCTTTATCTATGGCTAAAAGCCTTCCACATCATCAGCATCGTCTGCTGGTTTGCAGGTCTCTTTTACTTACCCCGCCTCTTTGTTTACCACGCACAAAGCGAAGACACCGTGAGTAAAGAGCGATTCAGCCTCATGGAACGCAAGCTGTATCGCGGCATCATGGGGCCGGCAATGATCGCGACCCTGATTTTCGGCGGGTGGTTAATCAGCCTGAATCCGAGCGGTTACTTCAGCCAGGGCTGGATGCACGTCAAGCTGACACTGGTCATTCTGCTGATCGGCTATCACCACATGTGTGGCGCACAGGTAAAGCGCTTTGCCCGCGGCGAAAACAAGCGCTCTCACGTGTTCTACCGCTGGTTCAACGAAGTGCCCGTTGTGTTCTTGCTGGCGATTGTAATTCTGGCAGTGGTCAAACCGTTCTAAACACATCCCGTCACTTGCCGAGGTTATCCAATGTCACTGCCCGCTTTGCTCGAAAAACGCTTGCGCCTGCCGGTGGTGGCGGCTCCCATGTTTCTGATTTCCAACCCGCAACTTGTGCTGGCCTGCTGCCGTAATGGAGTGGTGGGCAGTTTCCCTGCACTCAACCAACGCGACAGTAGTGGCTTCAAGGCATGGCTTGAGGAAATAGAAACGGGCCTGGCCTTATTGGATAACCCCGCGCCTTACGCCGTTAACCTGATAGTGCATAACAGCAACCCACGGCTACAGGCTGACTTGGCGATCTGTATCGAGCACAAAGTACCGATCATCATCACCAGCCTGGGCGCGGCCAAGGAAGTAGTAGATGCGGTCCATAGCTATGGCGGGCTGGTGTTCCACGATGTTACGACCCGGCGTCACGCCGAAAAAGCAGCAGAGGCCGGGGTCGATGGCCTAATTGCAGTCGCAGCGGGCGCCGGTGGCCATGCAGGAACCTGGAGTCCTTTTGCACTGCTGGCTGAAATTCGCCAGTTTTTCGACAAGACCGTGCTGTTGGCCGGGTGCATGAACCACGGCCACGAAATTCTGGCAGCGCAAATCCTGGGCGCAGACCTTGCCTACATCGGGACTCGATTCATCGGCACCCAGGAAAGCCACGCGCCTGACGCATACAAAGACATGCTTCTGGCATCCCGTGCAGCCGATATCATCCATACCCCTGCCGTCTCGGGTGTACCCGCAAACTTTATGCGCAAAAGTCTCGAGAGTGCAGGTTTCGACCTCGACGCACTTCAAGGTAAAGGCGAGTCCAAACTCAAGCCCCTCAATGAAGAAGCCAAGGCCTGGAAAACCGTATGGTCTGCCGGCCAGGGCGCAGGAGGCGTTAACGATCTGCCTGCAACCGACCAGCTGATCGCACGCATGGAAGAGGAATATCGCAAGGCGCACAGCCAGACACGAGAGCTGGCCCGGCACTGGCCACACCACTGACACTCCCAAGCCCGCCAACCATGGCGGGCTTTTTGTTAAAACACCCGGACAAGGAAGCCAGCATGACAGAGCTCAACCTGGAGAAATCGCCCCAAGAACACTACGCGACACTAGACCCCCTGGGGTTCAGCGGCCGGATCGGACGCATGCGCCTGCTGGCCTGGAGCCTGATTCTGGGAGCCAGCGCCGGCATTGTCATAGTGCTGGTGCTGCTCGCGACCAAGGTATCCCCCACTCTGGCCATAACCTTTGGCGCGACGCTGACGCTCGCCTTCGTGGTAGTCCACCTCAGAATCAATGCGCAACGCCTGCACGATCTTAACTGGTCCGCGTGGATGCTGTTGCTGCACCTGGTGCCGGTGGCCAATCTGGTGCTAACGCTTGCGATGCTGTTAATGCCCGGTACTCCGGGGCCCAACAAGTACGGTTTGCCACCCCCGCCCAACAGCACCGCGGTAAAAGTTCTGGCCTGGATCAGCATTGTTCTCATGGTGTTGGGTATTTTCACCCTGATCGCCACCATGGCTCTGGGCCTGCAGGACTCGTTGATCAACGCAGCCAACAGCAACAGCCTGTAGACTGCGCGTCTAAATGAACGCGCTAACGCCAGGGACATCATTGTCACCGGACTGCACCGTTGCGATGGAGAACAACATGACCCGTTACGCTTTAATCACTGGCGCCTCCAGCGGCATTGGCCTGGCTCTGGCCGAAGCCCTCGCCCGCCGCGGGCGCAGCCTGATTCTTGTGGCCCGCCAACGGGACGCGCTGGAAAGCATTGCGCTGGAGTTGACCCAGCGTTTCGGCGTAGAAGTACTGTTCCGTGCCTGCGACCTTGGCGAGCCGCTGCGTCTTTCCGGATTTTTACTTGAACTCGAAGAAGGCGATCGCCAGATCGATCTGCTGGTCAATTGCGCGGGCATTGGCACCTGCGGCCCCTTCCTGGCTCACGACTGGAGCGCCGAACAAGACCTGATCGAGCTCAACGTGCTGGCGCTCACCCGTTTATGTCATGCCATCGGCAACATGATGGCGGTCCAGGGTGGCGGGCAAATCCTCAATGTGTCCTCCATTGCAGCCTTCCAGCCAGGGCCCTGGCTCAGCACTTACTTCGCCAGTAAAGCGTACGTGCTGCATTTCTCCGAAGGCTTGCGCGAAGAAGTGAAGAAAACCGGGATCAAGGTCTCGGTACTTTGCCCCGGTATCACGCGGACCCGCTTTTTCGACGCAGCCAAAATGAACGCCGACAAGGTCAAGCAAAGCGAAGGCGCCATGACGCCCGAAGAAGTTGCGCTCTATACCGTACGTGCGCTGGAGAAAAACAAGGCCATCATCATTCCCGGCCGGCGCAATCGCTGGATAACCCGCATTCCTCGCGTCCTCTCACGCTGGATGACGCGAAAAATAGCCGCAGGAATCAACAAATCCTACTGCCCGCGTTAACCGCACTGGGCGTAATCCGCGCCCCTGAGTACACTCGGACCGGACTTCACTCACGGAGACACAGCTTTGGATACTCTGTTCACCAAAATCATCAACCGTGAAATACCCGCCAAGATCATCTACGAAGATGATCAGGTGCTGGCATTTCACGATATTGCCCCACAAGCGCCGATCCATTTTCTGGTCATTCCCAAAAAACCGATCCGCACCCTCAACGACCTGACCGAAGAAGACAAGCCACTGATGGGGCATGTCCTGTTTACCGCACAACGTCTTGCCAAAGAGCTGGGTTGTGAAGACGGTTTCCGCGTTGTGATGAACTGCAACGAGCAGGGTGGCCAAACGGTCTACCACATTCACATGCATGTACTGGGTCAGCGCCAGATGAACTGGCCGCCGGGCTGATTGAATAACCGCATTCAATCGTGGGCGCCGCCCGGCTCCCACGTTCACCGATGATCCAGCGCAAACCCTGTGCGCGCGATTGGGGTAAACTGACCGCCGTGATTTTTTCCGGAGGTAAGCATGACTACCCAACGTCACTACTCGCCGATTGACCGTCTTCTGTTACAAGCCGACACGGCGCTGCGCACCTTGCTGCCGTTCAGCGGCCAGCCTCATCGCCCGTCGCCAGCCATCGTCAAGCCTGAAAACCCGCTGGACGACCAGGCAAGCCGCCATGTTGCCGGGTTAATGCGCATCAACCATACCGGTGAAGTCTGTGCCCAGGCCTTGTATCAAGGCCAGGCCCTGACCGCCAAACTGCCGCATGTGCGCCAGGCCATGGAGCACGCCGCAGAAGAAGAAATTGACCATCTGGCCTGGTGCGAACAACGCATCCGCCAACTGGGCAGCCATCCAAGTGTGCTCAATCCACTGTTTTACGGCATGTCCTTCGGGATAGGGGCTGCGGCAGGATTGATCAGCGACAAAGTCAGCCTCGGGTTTGTTGCCGCCACCGAGGATCAAGTGTGCAAACACCTCAACGAACATCTTGAGCAACTGCCTGCGGAAGATGAGAAATCGCGGGCGATCCTCGAACAGATGCGCATCGACGAAGAACAACATGCCGAGTCTGCACTCAGTGCCGGCGGATTCCGCTTCCCTGCTCCAGTGAAGTTCGGCATGAGCCTGATGGCCAAAGTCATGACCAAAAGCACCTACCGCTTCTGACTGAAACTACCGCTGGAACACTGCATGTGCTGGCTTGCCAGCTCCCATGCAAATAAAAAGGCGGCTACCTCTCGGTAGCCGCCTTTTTTATTCCTGAAACCTTACGCCCTGTTGCGCGGGGAAAAGATCTCATGCATTGCGTGCTTCAGATGAACACGCTGTCCAACCGAACGATTTCTGGTGACATCGCTGAACAGGTGAATATCCAGCTGTAAAGCGCTTCGCAATGGCGACTCAGCCCAACTCAATGATTTCATAATCATGGCTGATGGCCACACCAGCGGCGCCAAGCATGATCGACGCTGAGCAATACTTTTCGGCAGACAGTTCGATGGCACGTTTAACCTGAGCTTCTTTCAAGCCGCGGCCTTTAACCACAAAGTGCAGATGAATCTTGGTAAACACTTTAGGGTCTTCAGTGGCGCGCTCGGCTTCCAGGAAGGCTTCGCAACTCTCAACTGCCTGACGCGACTTCTTGAGGATGCTGACAACATCGAAGTTGCTGCAACCGCCCAGCCCCAGCAGAAGCATTTCCATCGGCCGAACACCCAAGTTACGACCACCACTCTCGGGAGGACCGTCCATCACAACGACGTGGCCGCTGCCCGACTCGCCTAGAAACATGGCTTCGCCAGCCCATTGAATGCGTGCCTTCATCGCCCAGACTCCACTGATTTAAAAGGGGCGCCAGCTTAGCACAGCACCCGAAACCGAGCGCCCGCCACGCTGCAACCTTTATTCAATCCGGCATGACGCATCAGGAAAATTCTGACAACCGTAAAGAATCTGTCTGTTAAGCTTGCGCCAAATCACTGGCGCCAGGCAGCCAGCGCGTTATAAAAAAATAGATACAACCCTTACTGTGCATGTTTCGGGATACAACCATGGTTGCTTTTACTCCCATACCCAAGATCAAGAACTTCGACAAATTTTTGACTCAGTGCCAACGCAGACGCTTCC
Organism: Pseudomonas versuta; assembly: GCF_001294575.1. Taxonomy (NCBI): domain Bacteria; kingdom Pseudomonadati; phylum Pseudomonadota; class Gammaproteobacteria; order Pseudomonadales; family Pseudomonadaceae; genus Pseudomonas; species Pseudomonas versuta. Next base: position 5,016,204 of record NZ_CP012676.1, on the reverse strand, counting down.
AGACCAAGAACAACATCATCTGCGCCGGAGAGAACTCACACACACTGTTTTTCATTATCAAAGGCTCGGTCACGATTGTGATTGAGGACGATGATGGCCGAGAGATGATCATTGCTTATCTCAACCCCGGCGACTTCATTGGCGAATTGAGTCTTTTTGAGCAGCCCGGACAAGAGCAGGCCCGCAGCGCATGGGTTCGCGCCAAGACTGAGTGCGAGATAGCAGAAATCAGCTACGCGAAATTCAGAGAGTATGTTCAGCAAGAACCGGAAATTCTTTACGCAATCAGCGGCCAGATAGCCCAACGACTGCGCAACACCACGCGCAAAGTCGGAGATCTGGCATTTTTTGACGTAACCGGACGAGTCGCCCGCTGCCTGTTGGAACTGTGCAAGCAACCCGACGCGATGACTCACCCGGACGGCATGCAAATCAAGATCACCCGTCAGGAGATCGGCAGAATTGTCGGTTGTTCGCGTGAGATGGTAGGGCGCGTGCTCAAGGATCTTGAAGAACAGAACCTGGTAAACGTCAAAGGTAAAACCATGGTGGTGTTCGGTACACGCTAAGGTTTCAGCAAGGGCGCCAGAATCAGCTGGTAACTGGCGCTCAAACGCTCAAAGAAATCGGGTGCACCAAACACTTCATGCAGTGCGATATGACTCTCGGCACGACAGCGCTGATCCAGGTCGCACAACTGATTGAACCGATTGACCGCAGCTACCATCGAGTCACGTTCGTTCTCAACCAGTAACGCGCCGTGGACCAGACCGACTGGCCGTTGCCCGCCCTGACTCTGGCGCCAACGCTGAGCGGTGCCGACCAGCTTTCGCGCGTCCAGGTTAACGTTGAAACGGCCATCGCAAAATGCGCCTTCAATTTCGCCCAAAGACGCCTCGCCCCCCAGTTCTGTCAATAAATCGCAGATCGGCTCACACAACCGGCGATAGGCCGTTTCGATACGCCCATGATCACCTTCAGCACGCGCGGGCGCATAGACCAGAGCGATGTTGATTGTCGACGCTGACTGAGGCACCGGCTCGCCGCCGGTTTCACGCAACAATATGGGCCAGCCACTGGCCGCCAGTTCCAGACTGGCCTGCTCGAAACCCGATAACCGGCTCAAGCGACGCGGCATCACCAGGGCACGGTCCGTGGGTTGCCAGAACAAGACGCCAGCGTCCAGCTCACCCGCACACACTGACGCCAGTAAATCCTGCTCGGCCTTGAGGCCTGCTTCTACGCTGAGTTGCTGGATGAGGGGCATAGGTGTCCTTGTCTGGCACAAACCAATTGTCTCGCGATGCAGGCAACCCGGCTCAACTTCAAAGCCGCGCTGCTGCCATCGCGAGTAAGCTTGCTCCTGCAGAGCCGGTCAATCCAGCGTAGAGCCCGTGACTTGTACAACCCGCTCAGGGAAGAACAAGCGCTGCAGTTCATTACCCGGGTTCTCTGCACGCATAAAGGCTTCGCCCACCAGGAACGAATACACTTCGCTGATTTCCATCAGTTCCACATCCGCGCGGTTGAGAATCCCGCTCTCGGTAATGACCAATCGATCACGTGGAACACGTGGCAACAGATCCAGCGTGGTTTCCAGGCTGACATCAAAGGTATGCAGGTTACGGTTATTGATCCCCACCAACGGCGTGTCGAGGGTTTTGAGCGCACGATCGAGTTCATCACCATCATGCACTTCGACCAGCACATCAAGCCCAACGCTTTTGGCAACTGCAGCCAGCTCAGCCATCTTCACATCATCAAGCGCAGAGACTATCAACAGTACGCAGTCGGCACCCAACGCGCGGGCTTCGACGATCTGGTACGGGTCGATCATGAAGTCCTTGCGAATCACCGGCAGCTTGCAAGCAGCGCGAGCTTGCTGCAGGTACTGATCGGCGCCGAGGAAATAGTCAATGTCAGTCAGGACAGACAGGCATGTAGCACCGCCTTTTTCATAACTAACGGCAATTTCGGCAGGCACAAAATGCTCGCGAATTACGCCCTTGCTTGGCGAAGCTTTTTTGATTTCAGCGATTACCGCAGGCTGTTTCAACTTGGCCTGCGCCAGCATGGCCCTGGCGAAGCCGCGCACCGGGTCAGCCTGAGCCGCCATACGTTCAAGTTCAGCCAGGCTTACACGAGCGCTGCGCTCGGCCACTTCCTGAACTTTGCGTGCCAGAATATTTTCCAGAACGGTAGGCACACTCATGCTTGATTCTCCTGCTTGAAGATCGCGGTAAAGGCGCCCAGCTCTTCGAGTTTTTCCCGAGCCAGACCTGTATGCAGCGCATCGTGAGCCAAAGCCACACCCTCTTTGAGAGTGTAGGCAAGATCAGCGGCATACAACGCGGCCCCGGCATTGAGCACGATCATCTCAGCGGCCTTCTGGCCTGCTTCTGTTTTGCGACGGCCCAAGGCGTCACGGATCAATTCCAGCGATTCTTCCGGGCTATCGACCACCAGGCCAAACAGGGTCTGGCTCTTGATACCAAAGTCTTCAGGCTGCACCCAATACTCAGTAATTTCACCCTTGTTCAACTCTGCAACAAAGGTCGGTGCCGCCAGGCTGAACTCGTCCAGGCCATCTTGCGAATGCACCACCAGCACATGCTTGCTTCCCAGTCGCTGCAAGACTTCAGCCAGCGGCCGGCACAGTGCCTGGTTGAATACGCCTACGACCTGATGCACAACGCCAGCCGGATTCGTAAGCGGGCCAAGCATGTTGAACAGAGTACGCAAGCCCAGATCGCGACGCGGGATGGCCGCGTGCTTCATGGCGCCGTGATGGGATTGGGCAAACATGAAACCGATGCCCACACTGTCGATACAACGGGCGACCTGCACCGGCGTCAGGTTCAAATACACCCCGGCCGCTTCCAGCAAATCAGCGCTGCCGCTTTTGCCCGACACCGCGCGGTTACCGTGTTTGGCAACAGTGCAGCCTGCGGCCGCAATCACCAGGGCGGAAGCTGTGGAGACGTTAAAGATATTCGCGCCATCGCCGCCAGTGCCGACAATGTCGACCACGCCGTCCAGGGTCTTGAGTTCAACCTTGTCGGCCAGCTCGCGCATGACTGTTACGGCACCGACGATCTCGTCGATGCTTTCGCTTTTCATGCGCATGCCCATCATGAACGCGCCAATCTGCGCCTCGGTGCACTGACCGGTCATGATGTCGCGCATCACATCGCGCATTTCTTCGGTGGTCAGATCCAGATGACCGACGATACGGTTCAGGGCAGTCTTGATATCCATATAAAGTCCTTAGCGCGTGCCGCCGGTTTGTTTAAGAAAGTTGGCAAACAGTTCATGACCTTGTTCGGTCAGGATCGATTCGGGGTGAAATTGCACCCCTTCGATGTTCAGCGTTTTGTGGCGCAAACCCATGATTTCATCTACCGAACCATCGGCGTGTTGTGTCCACGCAGTCAGCTCCAGGCAGTCAGGCAAAGTTTCACGCTTGACCACCAGCGAGTGGTAACGGGTCACGGTCAGCGGGTTGTTCAATCCCTCGAACACCCCGGTATCAAGGTGATACACCGGACTGGTTTTACCGTGCATCACTTGCCGGGCGCGAACCACATCACCACCGAAGGCCTGCCCGATGGACTGGTGCCCCAGGCATACACCCAGAATCGGCAGCTTGCCGGCAAAGTATTTGATGGCTTGCAACGAGATGCCCGCCTCGTTCGGCGTACACGGGCCGGGCGAGACCACAATGCGTTCAGGCTTGAGCGCTTCGATCTGGGCGATGGTCAGCTCATCATTGCGCACCACCTTGACCTCGGCACCCAGCTCGCCGAGGTACTGCACAACGTTGTAGGTAAAAGAGTCGTAGTTATCGATCATCAGCAACATGGCAAAGCTCCTCAGGCGTCGGACGCGGGGGTTTGTTCAGCGAGCGCTACGGCACGAAACATCGCGCGGCGTTTGTTCAGCGTCTCTTCCCACTCCAGGGCCGGTACCGAGTCAGCGACAATGCCGCCGCCGGCTTGCACGTGCAACTCACCGTTCTTGATCACCGCGGTACGAATCGCGATGGCCGTGTCCATATTGCCGTTCCAGGCGAAGTAACCGACTGCGCCGCCATATACACCGCGCTTGACCGGCTCCAGCTCGTCGATAATTTCCATCGCACGAATTTTCGGTGCGCCGGACAAAGTACCCGCCGGAAGAATCGCCCGCAGCGCATCCATTGCCGTCAGCCCGCTTTTGAGCTGGCCGGTGACGTTGGACACAATGTGCATCACGTTGGAGTAACGCTCGATGACCATTTTTTCGGTGAGCCTGACCGAACCGATTTCAGAAACACGGCCCGTGTCATTGCGACCAAGATCAATCAGCATCAAGTGTTCGGCGATTTCCTTGTCATCACTGAGCAGGTCTTTCTCCAGCGCCAGATCAGCCTCTTCAGTTGCACCACGGGGACGCGTACCGGCAATCGGGCGCACGGTAATCAAGTTGTCTTCGACCCGCACCAGGACTTCCGGCGAACTGCCCACCACGTGGAAGTCACCAAAGTTAAAGAAGTACATATAAGGCGTCGGGTTGAAGCAACGCAGCGCGCGATACAGATCAATCGGCGCAGCTTTGAAGTCGATGGACATCCGCTGCGACGGCACTACTTGCATGCAGTCGCCCGCAAGGATGTAGTCCTTGATGGTATCGACTGCTTTTTCGTAGTCAGCCTGGGTGAAACTGGAACGGAACACCGGATCGGCTGCTTGCTGCTGTGTGAAGTCCAGGCCGCGACGCGGTGCGATCGGCTGACGCAACTGTTCAAGGAGTGCCTCAAGACGGGCCTGGCCTTCGTCGTAGGCATCAGGCTGCGCAGGGTCGACCAGCACGATTGCGTGCATCTTGCCGGCCAGGTTGTCGAACACCACCACAGCGTCCGATACCATCAGCAAAATATCGGGCACGCCCAGCGGATCCGGGTTCGGGCACTTGCCCAAACGCTTCTCCACGTAGCGCACGCAGTCATAACCAAAATAGCCCACCAGCCCGCCGTTGAAACGCGGCAGCCCGGCGATGGTCGGTACGTTGTAACGGGCCTTGAACTCTTCAACGAAGGTCAGCGGGTCGTCCGCTTCAAGGGACTCGATCTCGACGCCATCGTGGGTCACCCGGATCTGTTGCTCATGCACACGCAGTACGGTGCGGCACGGCAAGCCGATGATCGAATAGCGCCCCCACTTCTCGCCGCCCTGCACCGACTCCAGCAAATAGGAGTTGGGCTGATCGGCCAGTTTCAGGTAGATCGACAACGGCGTGTCGAAGTCGGCAAGGGTTTCACGTGCAAGCGGGATACGGTTGTAGCCGGCAGCGGCCAAACGCAGGAATTCTTCGCGGATCATGAGGTGCCTCGTGGTCTGAGGGTCAAACAGTCAGGTATGCAAACGTGCCGGATCTCCGGCCAGATTCAAGTCAGGCGCGCCAACGCCAACGGGCCAGGGCCTTGATAACTTTCATCCAGAGTTTGCGAGTGACCACCACGATGGAATCTCTTCGAGAGGGGTGAACGGAATTGGCCAACGTTATCTCAGGCGCAGAATCTAAGCAACCGGCTATCAGCTCATGCAGGTTATCGATCACCATATCGGGTGATTCTTCTTCAATCGGCCGGCCGTGGTTGTAACCATAACTTAGAGCAACACATTTCACGCCTGCGGCTTTGGCAGCCAGTACGTCATTGCGCGAATCACCGACAAACAATGCCTGCGCTGGCGTCACACTGGCCATTTTCATCACGAATAACAGCGCGGCCGGGTCCGGTTTTTTTTGCGGCAAGGTGTCTCCACCAATGATCCAGCGGAAAAACCGGCCCAGCTTCAACTCGTCCAGCAAAGGCGCCACAAAGCGCTCGGGCTTGTTGGTAATCAGCGCCATTTCAACGCCCTGCTTCTGCAGCCACTTGAGGCTTTCGCGCACGCCGGGGTAAACCCTGGTCAGCTCATGGCCACCATCGTAGGCGTCCATGAAAATTTCCAGCGCCTGCTCGGCTTGAGCATCATCGACACCCGAAGCCTCCAGGTTGCCGGCAAGCGCCCGGCGCACCAGCATTGGCGCGCCGTTGCCAATCCACATCCGCACGTTTTCAATACCTGCGGGCGGGCGGCCCAGTTTGAGCAGCATGGTCTCCACGGCGACTGCCAGATCCGGCACCGAGTCGATCAGGGTGCCGTCCAGATCGAACATCACCAGTTTTGGCAGTTGCCCCCGGAGCAACTGCTCAAAGCCACTCATGGACGCGCCAACGCAAGCTCGGCGCGCATTTTCTGAATGACTTCCTTGTAGTCAGGCGTATTGAAAATCGCCGAACCGGCGACGAACGTGTCGGCTCCTGCCTCAGCGATCTCACGAATGTTGCCTACGTTCACGCCGCCGTCGATTTCGAGGCGAATATCGCGCCCGCTGGCATCAATCAGGGCACGGGCTTCGCGCAATTTATTGAGGGTGCCGGGGATGAATTTCTGCCCGCCGAAGCCCGGGTTGACGCTCATCAGCAAGACCATGTCGACCTTGTCCATCACGTACTTGAGCACGTCCAGCGGAGTTGCCGGGTTGAACACCAGGCCCGCCTTGCAGCCGCCTTCACGGATCAGTTGCAGGGAACGATCAACGTGCTGGGTGGCTTCGGGGTGGAAGGTGATGTAGGTCGCGCCGGCTTCGATAAAGTCGCCAATGATCCGGTCTACCGGGCTGACCATCAGATGAGCATCGATGGGAGCGGTGATGCCGTACTTGCGCAAGGCTGCACAAACCATCGGGCCGATGGTCAGGTTGGGCACGTAATGATTGTCCATGACATCGAAGTGCACGATATCAGCGCCAGCGGCGAGCACATTGTCGACTTCTTCGCCAAGACGGGCGAAATCGGCGGAAAGAATCGATGGGGCAATAGCGAAGGGCTGCATAACGCACCTTTAGTGAGCAAAACACGGTGGCGCGCATTGTATACCGCCGACCCGAGCCCCGCACACCGGGCGGCGATGATTGACTGCGTGACGGCGCATCTCATACGGCCGCTTCGCGCCCGATCGCAGCCTTCGGCAGCGACTACAGGGCCACACGCGATCGTGGATCTGTAGTCGCTGCCGGAGGCTGCGAAAAAGGGCCGAAGGACCTTCCAGAAACATCTTGAGAATGAACAAGCAACTGCCTGTTGAGTTGCCGCCTAAGTTAAAGAACACCCACCATCATGAGGGCAAAGGAATGCCACACTCATTTAGTAGTAATCAACTATTGAAAGGTCGCTATTCAGAACATGGCCGGATCTACTTGCTCACAACAGTCACCGACAATCGGCGCCCAGTATTCGAAAACTTTCAGTTAGGGCGCCTGCTGGTCAACCAACTCAAAGACGCCCACGACGAAGGCATCGTCCACTCTATTGCCTGGGTGGTTATGCCAGATCATTGTCATTGGCTAATCGAATTACGCAGCAAAACACTGGGCGAGCTGATGTGCCGGATCAAGTCACGCAGTTGCGTGGCTATAAATCAGGCAGCTCAATCCAGCGGTCGTATATGGCAAAAGGGCTACCACGATCGTGCTGTTCGACAGGAAGAAGTCGTAAAAGATATTGCCCGTTATATCGTCAAAAACCCGATCCGCGCAGGGCTTGCCACGCGAATCGGAGACTACCCCCTATGGGATGCCTGCTGGATCTAGGCGCTAGGCCTGGGCCGTGCGCAGTTTCTCGCTGCGCCCGCGCAACCACTCGAGCGTCAGCAGCAATACCACCGAGAACGCAATCAACAAGGTGGCCGCCGCCGCAATGGTGGGGCTGAGATTCTCGCGAATACCGCTGAACATCTGCCGCGGCAACGTTGCCTGCTCCGGGCCCGCCAGGAACAGGGTGACCACGACCTCATCGAACGAGGTTGCAAAGGCGAACAGCGCACCCGAAATGACTCCCGGCGCAATCAGCGGCAAGGTCACACGACGAAAGGCCGTCAGAGGCGAAGCACCCAGGCTGGCCGCCGCACGCACCAGGTTCTGGTTGAACCCCTGCAAGGTGGCCGACACCGTGATGATCACGAAGGGCACACCCAGCACGGCATGCACCACGATCAGGGACAGGAAGCTGTTGCCGAACCCCAGCGGGGCAAAGAACAGGTAGCTGGCAACACCGACAATCACCACCGGTACCACCATCGGTGATATCACCAGCGCCATGACCAAAGCCTTGCCGGGAAAGTCGCTGCGGGTCAGGCCAATGGCCGCCAGCGTGCCAAAGACCATTGCCAGCACGGTGGCCGCCGGCGCCACGATTACGCTGTTGCGCAAGGCACGCATCCATTCCGCCGAAGCAAAAAAGTCCTGATACCAGTGCAGCGAAAAGCCCTGCAATGGATACACCAGAAAGCTGCCCGAGTTGAACGACAATGGAATGATCACCAGCACCGGCAAAATCAGAAACAACAGGATCAGCCCGCAGAGAATGCGCAAACTGTAATACCAGACCCGCTCAACAGGTGACATATAAGGGCTAAGCATGGCGGTCTCCTTAACTCAAACGCAGGCGACTAGCGCCCACCAGCCAGTTGTAAATCAGATAAAGCACCACGGTCGCCAGCAACAACAAACCGCCCAGAGCCGTCGCCATGCCCCAGTTGATACTGGTGTTGGTGTAGAACGCCACAAAGTAGCTGACCATTTGATCATTCGGGCTGCCGAGCAACGCCGGGGTGATGTAGTAACCAATGGCAATGATGAAGACCAGCAAGCAGCCCGCGCCCACTCCGGCATAGGTTTGCGGGAAATACACCCGCCAGAAGCTCGCAAATGGATGACAGCCCAGTGAGATCGCCGCACGCATATAGGTCGGTGAAATACCTTTCATCACGCTGTAGATCGGCAAGATCATGAACGGCAACAGAATGTGCACCATCGAGATGTACACACCGGTGCGGTTGAACACCAACTCCAGCGGCTTGTCGATCAACCCCATGCTGATCAGCGCGCTATTGATCAGCCCGCCCGACTGCAGCAGCACAATCCAGGCTGCTACCCGCACCAGCACCGAGGTCCAGAACGGCAGCAGCACCAGAATCATCAGCAAGTTACTTTGACGAGCGGGCAGGTTGGCCAGCAAGTACGCCAGTGGATAGGCCAGCACCAGACAGATGCAGGTAATCACCAGCCCCATCCAGAACGTACGGGCGAAAATATCCAGATAGATCGATTGATCAGGGGTGGCGGGGGCGATTTCGCCCAGATCATCAATCCGGTGATCCACCGCCGCCAGCAGATAAAACGGGGTTACGCTGGACGTGTTGCGCTTGATTGCCTGCCAGTACGCAGGGTCGCCCCAACGTTCGTCCAGGGCTTCCATCGCATCCTTATACGACTCGGGCACCGCCTTGAACGGCAGCCCCTTGGCCGTTTTCATCAGCAAACTGCGGTAACCGGCCAACTCCATGTTCAGGCGTTTGGACAAATCACCCAGTACCTGATTCTTGCGGGCCTCGGCCAGGTCTTCGCTAAGAGACTTGTATACCGGCTCTGCGGGCAAACCCTTGCCATCCCAGCCGGCCACGGCAACGACCGTGCGCGGCAAGCCACCAACCACCTCAGGGTTGCCGACACTTTTGTAGAGCAGGGCCGCGATCGGCACCAGGAACACCAGCAGCAAGAAAATAACCAACGGTGCAATCAGCGCCTGCGCCTTCCAGCGGTTAATCCGCTCGGCATGCGCCAGGCGCTTCTTCAACGTGGGGCTGGAGACCTCGTTCAGGGGAACGGCGATGGCCATGGCGAACTCCGAAAATCTTTAAACGATGGCGGCGCACCTGAACAGGTGCGCCGCATATCAGCGCTGCTTACTTGGCAGCCCAAGCGTTGAAGCGCTGCTCCAGCTGCTCGCCGTTGTCAGCCCAGAAGCTGACGTCGATCTGCACCTGGTTGGCGATGTTTTGCGGAGCGGTCGGCATGTCTGCCTGCACGGCTGCAGGCAACAGTGGCATGGCCTCCTTGTTGGCAGGACCGTAAGCGATATTCTGCGAATACAGGCTTTGCTGTTGCGGCTGCAGGGTGAAGGCGATGAATTTCTTCGCCACTTCTGCCTTGTCCTTGCTCAAGCCTTTGGGAATGGCCCACGCGTCAAAGTCGTAAATCCCGCCGTTCCACACAATCTTCAGATTGCTTTCTTTCTGCACGGCTGCGATCCGGCCGTTGTAAGCCGAGCTCATGACTACATCGCCAGAAGCCAGGTACTGGGGCGGCTGTGCGCCCGCTTCCCACCACTGGATGCTCGGCTTGAGTTCATCAAGCTTTTTGAAGGCACGGTTCTGACCGTCCTTGCTCGCCAGCACCTTGTACACATCCTTGGGTGCCACACCATCGGCCATCAAGGCAAATTCCAGGGTGTATTTTGCGCCCTTGCGCAGGCCGCGCTTGCCGGGGAAGGTCTTGGTGTCCCAGAAGTCTGCCCAGCTGGTGGGCGCAGTTTTCAATTTGTCGGCGTTGTACGCCAGCACGGTCGACCACACAAAGAAGCCGGCACCGCAGGTCTGAATGGCCCCTTTGACGTACTGCTCAGGATTACCGAACAGAGCCGGGTCCAGCGGTTCAAACATGTCTTCATCACAACCGCGGGACAGCTCCGGCGATTCGACCTCTACCAGATCCCAGGAAATGCTTTTGGTATCGACCATGGCCTTGATCTTGGCCATTTCACCGTTGTATTCACCGGCGATGATTTTGCCGTCGCCTTTGGCTTCCCAGGGGCCGTAAAAAGCTTTGACCTGAGCCGCCTTGTTCGCGCCGCCAAACGACACCACGGTCAGATCGGTCGCGGCCAGAGCATTGGCCGCGAACATCAGGCCCAGACTCAAGGCCGTGAACTTAAGGGATGTATGCATTTTTATTCTCCACAGTGCAGGGTTGGTGAAGCCGGGGCGATTAATTCGCCTCTAAGAGAGGGTCCAGCGCACGTACATGTTCGACCTGCCAACCCAGCGGCACGACGTCACCGACGGCCAGGGAGGGGTCCAGCTCGGCAATCGGCTGTTTCACAAAGAAATCGTTCTTGCCGCACACTTCCAGACGCACCCGGACGTGGTCGCCCAGGTAGATAAACTCTTCGACCCGCCCCGAGAAACGGTTCGCGCATGCCTCGCTGGAACCATTGAGGCAGATACGCTCAGGTCGTATCGACAGGGTCACCGGATCACCGGTTCGTCCCACATTCACCGCCAATGCCCGGACTTTCTCACCCCGGCTCAACTCGACCACGCAGTGCTCGCCGTCCTGACTGTGCAAGCGGCCGTTAAGGCGGTTGTTTTCACCGATGAAGTTGGCGACGAAGGTGTTTTTCGGCTCTTCGTAGAGCGTACGCGGTGGCGCAATTTGCTGGATTTCACCTTGATGAAATACCGCGACCCGATCAGACATGGTCAAGGCTTCGCCCTGGTCGTGGGTGACATACACCACTGTTACGCCCAAGCGCTGGTGCAGATGCTTGATCTCCATCTGCATGTGCTCGCGCAGTTGCTTGTCCAGAGCCCCCAGCGGCTCGTCCATCAGCACCAACTGCGGTTCGAACACCAGCGCCCGCGCCAGCGCGACCCGCTGTTGCTGGCCACCGGACAGCTGGGCCGGATAGCGCTGGGCGAAGGCCTCCAGCTGCACCATGCTCAGCACCCGCTTGACCCGCTCGCTGATGTCAGTGCGGTTAAGGCCACGCACCGACAACGGAAAACCCAGGTTTTCCGCCACGGTCATGTGCGGGAACAGGGCGTAGTTCTGGAACACCATGCCGATGTCGCGTTTGTGCGGTGGCACGTTATTGATCGCGCGCCCGGCCAGGAGAATCTCACCGGCGGTAGGTGTTTCGAAACCGGCCAGCATCATCAGGCTGGTGGTTTTGCCCGAACCGGACGGCCCGAGCAAGGTCAGGAATTCGCCTTTGCGAATGTCCAGATTGAGATCTTTGACGATCAGGTTCTCGCCGTCGTAGCTCTTTTGCACACCACGGAAGCTGACCAATATCTCACTCGCCCCAGCGCTTGCACCGACCTGACTCATAGCCACACCTTTTGTTTTGGACTGCCGTAGCCCAAGACTAAACAAGCCGCCAGACCACAGAAATCGGGGCGCAGGAGAGATTCACATCAGGAGGCTGGAAGGCTTTTTGTAGGGAAAGCCCTACAGCGTTGTCGCGATTTGGATGGTTGATTGGGGCGGGCCCAGTAACCGGGCAAAGACACGTCATGAAAGTGTCGTAATCAGGCATGCGCTAAATATGTAGTCGCTGCCGCAGGCTGCGATCGGCAGTACCGCGACCCGTCAAGTTACATTTAGAGCAACTTGTGCTCCATGGCGTATTTCACCAGCTCCGCCAATGAAGTGATATGAAGCTTTTGCATCAGGCGCGCTTTGTGAGTGCTGATGGTTTTGCTGCTCAGGGCCAGTTGCTGGGCAATTTCGTTGACATTCACGCCCTGGGCCAGACGCTCGAAAACAGAAAACTCACGCTCGGACAACAACGCGTGCAAGGGCCTTTCATCTGTCAATCCGACCTCAAACACCATTCGGTCGGCCAGGTCCGGATCAATATAGCGCCCACCCGCCGCGACCTTGCGAATCGCCATCAGCAACAACGCCGGATCGCTGTCCTTGGTGGCATAGCCCGCGGCGCCAAACTTCAAGGCGCGGGCTGCCATTTGCGCCTCGTCATGCATGGACAGCACAAGAATGGCGGGCGGATTGTTCAGTGCGCGAATCCGCGGGATGGCCTCAAGACCGTTAACCCCGGGCATGGAGATATCCAGCAGCACCACTTCACACTGCACATGGCGCAAGGTTTCCAGTAACTGCTCGCCATTACTTGCCTCGCCCACCACCAGCAGATCCTTGGCCAGGCCAATCAATTGCTTGATGCCCTCGCGCACAATGGTGTGGTCTTCAGCTACCAGTACTCGAATCACGGACACTTCCTTATTCAAAGGTCACTCAAGGGGCAATGGCACCCGCACACTCAACATCGTCCCCTCACCCGGCACACTGTGCAACGTCAGGGTACCGCCCAGCATCAAGACTCGCTCGCGCATACCGACCAGACCGAATGAAGTCGGCCTGCCCTTATCGGGCACAAAACCTTGGCCATCATCGCTGATGCTCAGGCACAAGTCGTTGCCCTCCAGGCTCAAGGTCAACTCAACCGTCTGGGCATTGGCATGGCGCATCACGTTGGTCAGGGCTTCCTGCATGATCCTGAACAGCCCGACTTCCCTGGCGGCACTCAGTGGCGGTAAATATTCGGGCACCTGCACCAGACACGGGATTTGCGTTCGGGCTTCAAAACGCCGGGCCTGCCATTCGATGGCGGAACTGATACCGGCATCCAGAATTGGCGGGCGCAGTGCCGTCGCCACATCACGTACCAGCTGGAACAACTGCGCGATCAGCTTTTTCATGCTGTTAAGTCGTTCGCGCAACCCCGGATCAAGCTCGGCATACGCCAGCTCGCACATTGAAGTCTCCAGCTTGAGAACCGTCAGCATCTGCCCCAATTCATCGTGAACCTCACGGGCAATGTGGGCCTTTTCCTCTTCGCGCACACTTTCAAGGTGGACCGACAATTCACGCAGCTGGCCGCGCGAGCTGTCCAGTTCCAGTTCAATACGCTTGCTCTCGCTAATGTCCCAGACGATGCCGTCCCAAACCACGGTGCCATCTTCAAGACGGCGGGTGATGGCCTTGATCTCGGCCCAGCGTTGCAGGCCCTGACGGGTCAGAATGCGGCCCTGCCACGACCAGTCACTGTCGCTGTCCAGCGCCAGGTCCTGAACCCGGTGGTAATCGGCTTTGTCATCCGGATGCACGAGGCTGCGCAACCCCACTTCACGCTGACGCAAAGTGGCAGGGGAATAACCCGCCAGACTCTCGCTGCCTTCGCTGATGTAGGGGAAGTCCAGCTCGCCGGTCAGCAGCGAGCGCTCCAGGCGAAAGACCAGCCCCGGGACGTTGGCGGCAATACCTTGCAAACGCGCATCGCTTTCCTGCAAGGCAGCCTGCACCCGCCGGCGATCGGTGATGTCATTGAGGTAGACCACCAGGTATTCGGCATCTTTGAAGCGCAGGAAACTCAAGGTCACATCGGCCGGAAACTCGCTACCATCGGCGCGGATACAGTGGGTTTCAATCCGTTGCACGGCCTCTTCGCTGGCACGGGCGCGGCGCCATAAAGTCAGCCAGCGATCCATATCCAGGCCCGGTTCAAAATCTCTCAGCGGACGCTCCAGCACAGCCCCCGGCGGATACCCGAGCATGTCTTCGGCCGCCTGATTGGCATAGCGCACATGACTGTCCCAGTTAACCCACAAAATGCCCATCGGGCTTTGATCGATTGAGAATTGGGTCAAGCGTAATGCTTCGGCGCTGGCGGTACGCAGGGCAAGGTCTTCGCGGGCAGCCAGCAACGAACGCTCCAGGGCCGTCTGCTGGCGACGCTGCCAAAACATGATTGCCATACAGGCCAGCAATAGCACACCGATCAGCAAACACAGGTTTTGCCAGAAGCCGGGGGACGGCCCGATTTTCGGGTACTTGGGCTGCAGCCAGTGGCTGTGCAGTTGCTCCATGTCCCGCGCAGGAATGGCATGCAGCCCGCGCTCCACGATGCCGGCCAGCATCGGCCAGTCACGCCGGGTCGCCACCCGCAACAACTGCGGCAACCCGATATCACCGACCACTGCCAGGCCGGCGAACTCGGGCTCGACCGACAGCCGGGCGAGTTGCGCCTCATCAATCACCGCGTAGGTCGCTTGCTGACTCAATAGCAACTGCAAGGCCTGACGCTCGAGCGGCACGCCCTGCAGGTTGAGTCCGGGATAGCTGCTGCGCAGATAATCGGCAGCGGCACTTGGCATTCGCACCGCGACCCGGGTCTGGCTGTCTACGCGTTCAAGGTCGACTGATCCGCCTGCGTTGCGCTCGCCCACCAACAAGTGCGGAACCCGCATGTAAGGGTCTGAAAAAAGCCACAGCCGCAAGCCCGCGGGGGTTTGCGTCAGCCCCGGCGCCAGGTCGATCTCGCCCCCACGGGCGGCCTGTTCCAGTTGCGCCAGATCGGCATAGTTACGCCAGACCAACTCAACGTTCAGGCTTTGCGCCAGCCATTTCATCAGTTCGACATTGGCCCCGGACAGTCGCTGCAAACGCTGATCGAATTTGGCATAGGGCGCCTGCAAGACCAGTCCGACGCGCAACTCCTTGTGCTGAGCCAGCCATTGCTGCTGGTCCGGGTTCAACAGGGCGGCAGGTATGGAGGCTGCATTGAGCATCAAGGGCAACGATAACCAGCCGATAATCAACAGATAGCAAAAACGCTTCATCGGAACACTCATACCCTGACAAATGCTGATCAACCCATTAGGCTGCCGGGATTACTTCTGGCCTGGAATAATCTATGTCTTCTTTGCGCCCGGCACATGTGGCGCTGTATCTGTCGTTGATCCTGCCGGTCGCCCTGCCGGTGCTGGCGGCTGAACCGCAGCCAGCGACAGAGCCTGTACTAACTCAGCCTGAAATACGTCCACAGTTGCCCGAACGCAGCATGGAAGACGAAACGGCTCTTGAGCGCCAGCTACCGAAAAACGAGCAGCAACAACTACAAGCAGGGGAAGACAGTTTTCTCGCGCTCTGGAAACCGGCCAACAGCAACGACCCCGACGGTGCGGTGATTATCGTACCGGGAGCGGGCGAAAGCGCAGACTGGCCGCTGACGGTGGGCCCCTTGCGCAACAAGCTGCCGGATGCCAACTGGGCCAGCCTGAGCCTGAGTTTGCCGGACATGCAAAGCCTGGCCAGTCAGCCGCGCATGGCCCAAGCACAGACCTCTCCTGCCCCTGTGGAGCCGAACACTAGCAGTAAAGAGGCCAGTACCACAGCCAAACCCATTGAACAGGCAGCCAGCGCCGGTTCCGAAAACGCAGTGGAATCGCCACCGGGCGATACGTTTGAGGCCATAAGCAAAGCGGATGCCGAGCGGATTTTCGCCCGTATTGACGCCGCCGTTGCCTTTGCCCAACAGCAAAACATGCGCAGCCTGGTGTTACTCGGTCACGGTACAGGTGCCTATTGGGCCGCGCGCTATGTGAGCGAAAAGCAGCCGGCCCAGCTTCCCAAGCTGATCATGGTCGCCGCCCGGACCCCGGCCGGGGTTGAACCTGACTTGAGCCAATTGGCGCCGACCCTCTCGGTAGCGCTTCTGGATATTTTCTACAAAGACCGGCCACTGGCGCGCAAGGCTGCCTTGCAACGACTGCAAGCCAGCAAGCGGGCAAGCCGTTCGAATTTCAGTCAAGTGGCCTTGAATGCCATCCCGGGCAACGACGACGCCGAGCAGGAGCAATTGTTCCGCAGGGTACGCGGCTGGCTCAGCCCGCAGCCTGCCCGCAAATAATCGCCACAGCGTTAACGAAAACCGCGCTGCTCACGAATCATGGCGTAGGCGTGGTGCAGTTCCCGGGTTTTTTCCGTGGCTTCTCGCACCTGAGCCGGACTGGCGCCGGTGCCGGCAACCTTGTCCGGGTGATGGCGACTGAGCAGGCGCCGGTAGGCACGTTTGATCTGCTCCGGATCAGAACTGGCCGTTACGCCAAGCAGGGCCAATGATTGCTGATACGTGCCACCACGGGTTGCCAGCGGCTTTTTGTGCAGATTCTGGTCCGGCCCCAACGCCAGTACCTGCTGCGCCGTCCAGCCCAGCCAGAGGCCCCACGACACAATCAGTTCACGTTCTTTGGGATCGATACGACCATCAGCCAAAATCATCCGCCAGCCGGCACGCAGCACACCTTCTGCTGCATGGGGCTGGGTTTTCAGGCGTCGTAGATAGCCGCGCAGGGAGTCATTTTGCGATTTGCCTCGATTGAACGCGGCAATGGCTCGCTGCTGCGCCGGGCCGGACATATCGAGCTGACGCATTTCAAGACGCGCCTGTTCTATGTGTTTGTCCACAACCCGGCCGCCGCTTTTGGCCAGGCGTCCGAGCAGCACAAACAACAGTTCATCGTTGCGCAACGCCGGACGACCGCCCAGGCGCTCACGCAACTGCGCCCAACTGTGCAACTGCAGACGCCGGTCCAGCGCCTGCCCCAATAAAGCCCCGAGCATGGCCCCCGGAATGCTGGCGATGAAAAAGCCCGCACCGGCTCCGACAAGAGTCCCTGGCCACAACATTTTAGTGCTTGCCCTTGATCAACGATTCAACCTCAGCCAAACGTTCATGAGTTCCAACATCTACCCAATGCCCCTGCAAACGCTCACCCGTCACTTGCCCGTCGGCCATGGCTGTGCGCAGTAACGGTGCGAGTTTGAACGCGCAAGGCGCGGCCCCCTTGAACAACGCGGGGCTGAGCACCGCGATGCCGCTGTAGGTCAAGGCATCCACGCCCGGCACCGCATCGAGAACCTGAGCACCTTGCTGGTAAAAGTCACCGCCCGGATGATGGGCCGGGTTATCCACCAGAACCAGATGCGCCAGGCCTCTCAGAGGCTGACGCAAACCGGCAAAGTCGTAGTCGGTCCAGATATCACCATTGACCACCGCAAAGGGGTTATCGCCCAGTAACGGCAAGGCTTTAAAAATACCGCCACCGGTCTCCAGCGGTTCGCCTTCAGCGGAGTACTGGATTGTCACGCCAAAGCGTGAACCATCGCCCAGATGGTCTTCTATTTGCTGTCCCAGCCAGGCGTGGTTGATCACGATCTCGGTAAAGCCCGCGGCTGCCAGTGCCCGCAGGTGGTACTCGATCAAAGGCACGCCGCCGGCACGGATCAACGGCTTGGGAGTGTGCAAGGTCAGTGGGCGCAAGCGCTCGCCTTTGCCCGCAGCCAGAATCATCGCCTTCATAGTTGAGCCTCGACACGCTGGCCCAGGCTGTGGAACAACTCGCCCAGCTCCGCCAGTTCAGGACGCCGCGCCAACACCGCTTCTATATAAGAGAAGAAACGAGGCACGTCTGCCAGATAACGTGGCTTGCCGTCACGATGGCAGATGCGGGCAAAAATACCGATCACCTTCAGATGTCGTTGCACGCCCATCAGGTCACTGGCACGCAGGAACGCTTCAAAATCCGGGCCCACCGGGATGCCCAGAGGCAAGGCCAGTTCCCAGTAGTCCCGCAGCCAGGTGTGCACACGCTCTTCCGGCCAGCTGAGAAAGGCGTCCTTGAACAGGCAGGTAATGTCGTAGGTGACCGGGCCGTAGACCGCGTCCTGAAAATCCAGGACCCCGGGATTGGGGATACTGAGCATCAGGTTGCGCGGCATAAAGTCGCGGTGGACCAGAACCTGAGGCTGCTGCAAGGCACTGTCGATCAGCAGTGTGCTGACCCGCTGCCAGGCTGCCAATTGCTGCTCATTGAGCTCCACCCCCAAATGACGGCGCACGTACCACTCGGGAAACAACTCAAGCTCGCGGCGCAGCAACGCCACGTCATAGCTGGGCAAAGGCGCTTTCATCGGCAATTGCTGAAAGGCCAGCAAGGCTTCTATGGCGTCTTTGAACAATTCGTCGGCGTTGCTGCTGTTAATCACGTCGAGATAGGTTTTATTGCCCAGATCGTTAAGCAAAAGAAAACCGCGCTCCAGGTCCTGAGCATAAATTTTCGGCACGTTTATCTGGCTGGTGCGCAGCAAATCAGCGATATCGACGAATGGCTTACAGTTTTCCTGAGGGGGCGGCGCGTCCATCACGACAAAAGTGCGACCCTCACCTTCCCAGCGAAAATAGCGTCTGAAGCTCGCGTCGCTACTGGCTGAAGTCAACGTGGCCGGGGGTACGACACCCCAGCCCTCGTCCTCGTACAAGGTTACCAACTGCTGATCCAGCCAAACTTTCAGGTGTTGCAAGCGTACATCTTGGTCAGGCATTACAAGGGTCTCCGACGGTGCTAGCCGTCAAGCGGGTCATGCTTTATTATCCAGCATCTTTTCCAGACCATCGATAGGCGTTGCGGTCCCCCACCGCGGGCTGATGGCACGCAGGAAGCCCGGACTAATAAGATGGCATTGAAATCCCCCGCGTTTCGTAAAAAATTTCCGTTGCTGGTAACCGGCAGTTTGCTGGCCATGCAACCTCTAGCCATGCCGTTCGCTGTTGCCGAGGAGCAGTATGACTGTTCCGTGTCGGCTACGGGTGGCTGGGATTGCGCGCCAAAAACCAACGCCGCGCAATTGCCGCCGCGTCCGGCGCACCAGGGCGTATTGGCAGATGCCAGCGGTGAGGCCAGCGAGCAAGTCGCGCCTACCCCGCTGGTCACTGAAGCCAAGGGCCGTGGGCTAAAAGCGCGCAGCGACGACTACAGCCATCTGGACTGGGTACCCCGGGACAAGCTGACGCCGGCTCAGCTGGCCGAAACCGGACCGTATTGCTCGGGTTCCTACGTCGAGCCCATCCGTCCGGGCATGAACGACACCACCAGTAAAAGCGATGCACCGACCTTTGTCGGCGCAAAGGCTTCCCGCTATCAGCAGGAAGAGCAGGTCGCGACACTGGCTGGCGATGTCGTCATGCGTCAGGGCAGCATGCAGGTCGAGGCCGACGAGGCCAGCCTGTATCAGGCTGAAAGCCGTGGTGAGCTCAATGGCAACGTCCGTCTGCGTGACAACGGTGCCCTGATTGTCGGCGATCACGCCGATGTTCAGCTGGACACTGGCGCAGCCAAGGTCGACAACGCCGAATACGTCCTGCACAAGTCGCGCATTCGCGGCAGTGCGCTGTATGCCAAGCGTGCCGAAGACGCCATCATCCGCCTCAAGGATGGTACGTACACCACCTGCGAGCCGAACAGCAACGCCTGGCAGCTCAAGGGCAACAACATCACGCTGAACCCGGCCACCGGCTTCGGTACGGCGACCAACGTGACGTTGCGGGTCAAAGACATCCCGATCTTCTACACCCCGTACATCTATTTCCCGATCGACGATCGCCGTCAGTCCGGCTTCCTGCCGCCGTCCTTCAGCAGCAGCACCGACACCGGCTTTACGCTCGTGACCCCGTACTACTTCAACCTGGCACCGAACTACGATGCCACGTTGTATCCGCGCTACATGACCAAGCGCGGTCTGTTGATGGAAGGCGAGTTCCGCTACCTGACCGAGTCCAGCGAGGGACAGTTCGGCGCCGCTTACCTCAACGACGACGACACCAAGCGCAATGGTCAAACCGACTATTCCGACAAGCGCTACATGCTTAACTGGCAGCACAAGGGCGGTCTGGATTCGCGTGTAATGACCGAAGTCGATTACACCAAGATCAGCGATCCGTACTACTTCCAGGATCTGCAAACTGATCAGATCGGTGTCGAAAACCGCGATTACCTGAACCAGCAAGCTGCCGTCAGCTATCGGGGCGACAGTTACACTGCCCGGTTGAATGCACAGGCCTATCAACTGGCCACTGTTACTCAGGTCACGCCTTACAACAAGTTGCCGCAGCTAACCCTCAACGGTGTACTGCCAACTCATCCGGGTGGTCTGAACTTCAATTACGACACCGAACTGGTGCGGTTTGAGCGCAGCCTGGAAAGCGGTAACTACACCAACGAAGATGGCACTACTGACCCACGACTCGACAACAACGTTCAAGGCTTGGCCCGAGCTAATGGTACACGTCTGAATCTGGCACCAAGCATGAGTCTGCCGATGACTTCAAGCTATGGCTTTGTGACTCCAACCCTGAAGTACATGTACACCCAGTACGATCTTGATCTGGATAGCAAGGGCAAGAGTACTTTGCTCGCCGGTGAGGATTTCAAGAGCTCGCAAAACCGCAGCGTCCCTATTGCCAGCGTCGACAGCGGCCTGTATTTCGACCGCAATACCAACTGGTTCGGCACCAACTACCGCCAGACCCTCGAACCGCGTGCGTTCTACCTGTATGTCCCTGAGCGCAATCAGGAAGACATTCCTGTTTTCGATACAAGCGAGAGCACATTCAGCTACTCCTCGCTGTGGCGTGATAACCGGTTCACCGGTTCTGACCGCGTGGGCGACGAGAACAAGCTGTCGCTGGGTCTGACCAGCCGCTGGATCGAAGACAATGGCTTTGAACGCCAGCGTGTCAGCATTGGCCAGGCTTATTACTTCCAGGATCGCAAGGTTCAATTGCCGGGCATTTCCGACGATCGCAAGGATTCAACTGCCAGCGTCTCGCCATATGCACTGGAATACGCCTATCGCTTCAACCGCGACTGGCGCGCGACAGCCGATTACAACTGGGATCCGGAAACCCGCAGCCCACGTTCGGGCAGTGCGATGATGCATTACCAGCCTGAAGACAACCCTAACAAGGTGGTCAACCTGGGCTATCGCTATCGCAACGACCAGGTGATTTACAACCAGTACACCGGCAAGTGGCAAATGGGCGGTGATTACCTGACACCGAAAGATCCTGGTTACATCAAGGACTACTACAAGATCCAGCAGCACGACTTCTCGGTTATCTGGCCGATCGTGCCGCAGTGGAACGCCATCAGCCGCTGGCAGTACGACTACAACCGCAACCGTACCCTGGAAGCCTTCGGTGGCTTCGAATACGACAACTGCTGCTGGAAGCTTCGTCTGATCAGCCGTTACTGGGTATCCAACGACGAGTACACCCAAGAAGCCCCTCAAAACGAGAAGGGCGATCATGGTCTCTTCCTCCAAGTTGTGCTGAAAGGTCTCGGTGGCGTAGTCGGCACCAAAGTAGAGAGCTTCCTCGACAAAGGCATCCAAGGTTATCGTGAACGTGAAGATCAAGCTTTCTGATTGTCTGCGCCCGTTAGTACTGGGCGCGTTGTTCCTGGGTACTGCAGCACACGCTGCAGTACAGCCCCTTGACCAGGTCGTGGCCATTGTCGACAACGACGTGATCATGCAGAGCCAACTGGACCAGCGTGTCCACGAGGTTCAGCAGACCATTGCCAAGCGCGGCCAGGGCGTGCCGCCTGCCAGCGTTCTGGATCAGCAAGTACTTGAGCGTCTGATCGTCGAAAACCTGCAATTGCAGATCGGCGAACGCTCAGGCATCCGGATCACGGATGAAGAGCTGAACCAGGCCATTGGCACCATTGCCCAGCGCAATAACATGACTATTGATCAGTTCCGTCAGGCTTTGGCCCATGACGGCCTGTCCTATGAGGATGCCCGCGAGCAGGTTCGTCGCGAGATGATCATCAGCCGTGTGCGTCAACGTCGTGTCGCTGAGCGCATTCAGGTGACAGAGCAGGAAGTGAAAAACTTCCTCGCTTCGCCTATGGGCGCAATGCAAATGTCCGAAGAGTTCAACCTGGCCAACATTCTGATTCCAACGCCTGAAAGCGCGAATTCGGAAGCCATCCAGGCAGCCGCCAAACAGGCTGAAGAGGTCTACAACCAGCTCAAGAAAGGCGCTGACTTCGGTCAGATGGCCATCGCCCGCTCCGGCAGCGATACAGCACTGGAAGGTGGCGACATGGGCTGGCGTAAAGCTGCTCAATTGCCACCACCTTTCGACCGCATGCTCAGTGAAATGCCAGTGGGTGAGGTGACGCCTCCGGTGCGTACACCGGGCGGCTTTATCATTCTCAAGCTCAATGGCAAGCGCGGTGGCGAAACCGTGGTGGTGGACGAAGTGCACGTTCGCCATATCCTGATCAAACCGAGCGAGATCCGCAGCGAAGCCCAGACCAAAGAGTTGATCAACAAAATCTACGACCGCATCAAGTCGGGCGAAGACTTTGCAACCCTGGCCAAAACTTACTCTGAGGACCCGGGCTCGGCCCTTAACGGCGGCGACCTGAACTGGGTCAATCCGGACTCACTGGTACCCGAGTTCCGCGAAGCCATGGCCGATACCCCACAAGGCGTATTGTCCAAACCGTTCAAGACCCAGTACGGCTGGCATGTTCTGGAAGTCCTAGGCCGCCGCGCCACAGACAGCACTACCCAGGCTCGCGAACAGCAGGCGATGAACGCATTGCGTAACCGCAAGTACGATGAAGAACTGCAAACCTGGCTGCGTCAGATCCGTGACGAAGCCTATGTTGAGATCAAGCTTCCTGGCGCCACCTCGCCAGAGAGCGCAAATCAGGCTGAGCAGTGAAAACAAAGCGTTTTGCACTGACACCCGGCGAACCGGCAGGCATAGGTCCAGACCTGTGCCTGCTTCTCGCCTCTCAACGCCAGCCACACCCCCTGATTGCCATTACCAGCCACGACCTGCTCCTTGAGCGGGCCGTGCTATTGGGCGTGGCTGTCAGCCTGCTACCGGTAAGCCCGGACAACTGGCCCGATCAACCCGCCCCTGCGGGCAGTCTGTATGTGTGGGATACCCCGCTGAATGCGCAGGTTATTGCCGGCACACTGGACAAAGCCAACGCAGCGTTTGTGCTGCAAACCCTGACCCGTGCAGCCCTTGGCTGTGTCGATGGCCACTTCGCAGGCATGATTACTGCGCCCGTGCACAAGGGGATCATCAATGAGGCCGGGATTCCGTTCTCCGGTCACACCGAGTTTCTCGCGGACCTGACTCATACCGACCAGGTAGTGATGATGCTCGCCACGCGCGGCCTGCGCGTAGCCTTGGTCACCACTCACCTGCCTCTGCGTCAGGTGAGCGACGCCATTACCCCTGAGCGCCTGATGCGGGTTACCCGCATTCTGCACGCCGACCTGCAACAAAAATTCGGCATCCCCCAACCCCGTATCCTGGTTTGCGGACTTAACCCCCACGCCGGCGAAGGCGGGCACTTGGGCCATGAAGAAATCGACATCATTGAACCAACTCTGGAGCGCCTGCGCAGCGAAGGCATGGACCTGCATGGCCCGCTGCCTGCCGACACTCTGTTTACCCCCAAATATCTGGAGCACTGCGATGCAGTGCTGGCGATGTACCACGACCAGGGCCTGCCCGTACTGAAATACAAAGGGTTTGGTGCTGCAGTCAACATCACCCTTGGCTTGCCGATTGTCCGCACCTCTGTCGACCACGGCACCGCCCTGGATCTGGCAGGCAGCGGCAAGATCGATACCGGCAGCCTGCAAGTCGCCCTGGAAACCGCCTATCAGATGGCCGAGACCCGTATATGAACGAGCAATACCAACACAAGGCGCGCAAGCGTTTTGGCCAGAACTTCCTGCACGATGCGGGCGTCATTGACCGCATCTTGCGCGCCATCAACGCCAAGCCCACTGATCGCCTGCTGGAAATCGGCCCGGGCCAGGGTGCATTGACCAAAGGCATTCTCGACAGCGGCGGCCAGCTTGATGTCGTGGAGCTCGACAAAGACCTGATCCCGATTCTCAAGCAGCAGTTCGCCGGCATGAGCAACTTCACCCTGCATCAGGGCGATGCGCTGAAGTTCGACTTCAACAGCCTTGGCGCTGCACCGCGCACCCTTCGAGTGGTCGGTAACCTGCCGTACAACATCTCTACCCCGCTGATTTTTCACCTGTTGAAAAATGCCAGCCTGATCCGCGACATGCACTTCATGCTGCAAAAAGAAGTGGTAGAGCGCATGGCCGCAGGCCCGGGCGGCGGCGATTGGGGTCGCCTGTCAATCATGGTTCAGTATCACTGTCGCGTGGAACACCTGTTCAACGTAGGACCTGGTGCGTTCAACCCACCGCCTAAAGTTGACTCGGCGATTGTCCGTCTGGTGCCGCACGAAGTGTTGCCTCACCCGGCCAAAGACCATCGCCTGCTTGAGCGCGTAGTTCGGGAGGCTTTCAACCAGCGCCGCAAAACACTGCGCAACACCCTCAAAGCCTTGCTCAGCAACGCCGAGATTGAAGCGGCAGGGGTTGATGGCAGCTTGCGTCCGGAGCAACTCGACCTTGCGGCCTTTGTGCGTCTGGCCGACATACTCAGCGAGCAACCTGTAGCCACCCCAGCCGAAGATTGATCCCCGGGCTGATGCCCCACCTCTGCAGGAGCGTCGACCGGCGACTCCTGCAGTTGCCCCGCCTTAACCGGCTGGCCTAGTCACCATTACTTGGCCTAGACTCAGGCATCAGTTTTATCCCGAACTGTGTCTACGCTTTCAAGTAAGGCCTCTCGCATGCCCGATCCCCGCTATCTGGTCGACGTCAGCGTCGTCACCCGTTACCTGCCAGAACAATCACAACCCGAACTTCAGCGTTTCGCCTTTGCATACACCATTACGGTGCACAATAAGGGGTCGATAGCCGCGAAGCTATTGTCCCGGCATTGGGTGATCACCGATGGCGACGGTCATGTCGAAGAAGTCCGTGGCGCTGGTGTCGTAGGTCTGCAGCCATTGATCGAGCCGGGCGGACAGCACGTCTATAGCAGCGGCTCGGTGATTACCACCAAAGTAGGCACCATGCAGGGCAGCTACCTGATGCACGCCGAAGATGGTCACGAGTTCAAAGCCATCATTGCCCCCTTCCGTCTTGCCGTGCCCGGAGCCCTGCACTGATGTCCGTGTATGCCGTGGGCGATCTGCAAGGCTGCCTCCAGCCACTCAAATGCCTGCTGGAGCGCGTAGCCTTCGACCCCGCCAAAGACAAACTGTGGCTGGTGGGCGATCTGGTTAACCGCGGCCCGGAATCGCTGGAGACCTTGCGCTTTCTATATCGCATACGCGAGTCGCTGGTGTGCGTATTGGGCAACCACGACCTGCACCTGCTGGCCGCCGCTCACAACATCGAGCGCCTGAAAAAAGGCGATACGCTGCGCGAAATCCTGCAAGCGCCCGATTGCGACGAACTGCTGTCATGGCTGCGCCGGCAGCCTTTGCTGCACCACGATGCGGAACGCAACGTAGCCCTCGTGCACGCAGGAATACCACCGCAGTGGAGCCTGAAAAAAGCCCTCAAGTGCGCTAGCGAAGTCGAACACGCGTTGCGTGACGACAACCTGCTGGGCCCTTTTCTGGATGGCATGTACGGCAACGAACCGGCCAAGTGGGACAACGAACTCACTGGCGTTGCCCGCTTGCGGGTAATTACCAACTATTTCACGCGTATGCGCTTTTGTACCCGAGACGGCAAACTCGACCTCAAAAGCAAAGAAGGGGTCGGCAGCGCACCACCCGGCTACGCCCCCTGGTTCAGCTATAAAGAGCGCAAGACCCAAGGCCTGAAGATAATATTCGGTCATTGGGCAGCACTTGAAGGCAACTGCAAGGAGCCCGGCATTTTCGCTCTCGATACAGGCTGTGTCTGGGGAGGAGCCATGACTCTGCTCAATGTCGACTCTGGCCAGCGCCTTAGCTGTGATTGTGACGACCTTGGCCTTGCTGCCCACTCAGCCACTCCGCTCCCCGAACAACCTTCCCCACCCTTGGGCGCCGTCTAGCCGCGCCCGCAGTCAGGCCACAGGAATCCTCCATGACCGAATTCAAACGTATCCCGCCCGAGCAAGCACAGGCTCTACGCGAACAAGGCGCCGTGGTAGTCGATGTACGCGACCCGCAGGCGTTCGCTGCCAGCCATATCAGCGGTGCGAAACACCTGGATAACCATTCGCTGCATGACTTCATCGCCAACGCCGATCTGGATGCGCCCCTGATCGTTGCTTGCTACCACGGCAACTCCAGCCAGAGCGCTGCGGCTTATCTGGTGAGCCAGGGCTTCAGCGAGGTTTACAGCCTTGATGGCGGCTTCGAGCTGTGGCGTGCAACTTATCCGCAAGTAACCTCCCGGCACGACGCCGAATAATTTTTTATAGACGCCAGCCCGCGTGATCCGCGGGTTGGCGCCCTGCCTGACCAACGGTCGACGTAACAAATCTCGCATCTCGCCTTGACCTCTCTGATTACCAACTATCCTTTAGATCAGGCCATCCGAATCTGGGGAGAGCCGGTACACCGGTGTATGGATTATCAGTAGTAAGTTCAAGGAGTTAACTACCTTGATGGTGTCCTGGGGGGTACACGGCGGCTGAAATGCTGCTGCATGCCAGCACTCGAACTGACCGATCTATCGCCGGCTCCACGTATCGAGCGAGGTGACGTCATGAGTATTTTTAGCCACTTCCAACAACGCTTTGAATCCACACGCCAAGAAGAACTGACACTTCAGGAATATCTTGAACTGTGCAAACAAGACAAAAGCGCTTACGCCTCTGCTGCTGAAAGGCTGCTGCTGGCCATTGGTGAACCGGAACTGCTGGACACCTCCAATAACTCTCGCCTGTCGCGAATCTTCTCCAACAAAGTGATTCGCCGCTATCCGGCCTTTGAAGACTTCCACGGAATGGAAGAATGCATTGACCAGATCGTTTCCTACTTCCGCCATGCTGCGCAGGGTCTGGAAGAAAAGAAACAAATCCTCTATCTGCTGGGCCCGGTGGGCGGCGGTAAATCATCGCTGGCTGAAAAACTGAAGCAACTGATCGAGAAAGTCCCCTTTTACGCAATCAAAGGGTCACCGGTCTTTGAGTCGCCACTGGGGCTGTTCAATGCCACCGAGGACGGCGCCATTCTCGAGGAAGACTTCGGTATCCCCAAACGATACCTGAGCACCATCATGTCGCCGTGGGCGACCAAACGCCTGGCCGAATTCGGGGGCGACATCAGCCAGTTCCGCGTGGTGAAACTCTACCCATCGATTCTCAATCAGATCGCCGTGGCCAAAACCGAGCCAGGAGATGAAAACAACCAGGACATTTCGGCGCTGGTGGGCAAGGTCGACATCCGCAAACTCGAGGAATACCCACAGAACGACGCCGACGCCTATAGCTACTCAGGGGCGCTGTGCCGGGCCAACCAGGGCCTGATGGAGTTCGTGGAGATGTTCAAGGCCCCGATCAAGGTTCTCCACCCCCTGCTGACTGCCACTCAAGAGGGCAACTACAACAGTACCGAAGGTCTGGGTGCGATCCCGTTTACCGGCATCCTGCTGGCTCACTCCAACGAATCGGAATGGCACACCTTCCGTAACAACAAGAACAACGAAGCGTTCATCGACCGGATCTACATCGTCAAAGTACCGTATTGCCTGCGCGTCAGTGACGAAGTGAAGATCTACGACAAATTGCTGTTCAACAGCTCGCTGGCCAAAGCCCATTGCGCGCCCGACACACTGAAAATGCTCGCGCAGTTCACTGTACTGTCGCGCCTTAAAGAGCCGGAAAACTCCAACATTTACTCAAAAATGCGGGTCTACGACGGCGAAAACCTTAAAGACACCGACCCAAAAGCCAAATCAATCCAGGAGTACCGTGACAGCGCTGGCGTAGACGAAGGCATGAACGGTCTGTCGACCCGTTTCGCCTTCAAGATACTGTCCAAAGTATTCAACTTCGACCCGCACGAGATTGCAGCCAACCCGGTACATCTGCTCTACGTACTGGAACAACAGATCGAACAAGAGCAGTTCCAGGCGGAAACACGCGAACGCTATCTGCGCTTCCTCAAAGAGTACCTGGCACCGCGCTACATCGAGTTCATCGGCAAGGAAATTCAGACTGCTTACCTGGAGTCCTACAGCGAGTACGGGCAAAACATCTTCGACCGCTATGTGCTCTACGCGGACTTCTGGATTCAGGATCAGGAGTACCGCGATCCGGAGACCGGCGAAATTCTCAATCGTGTGGCCCTCAACGAAGAGCTCGAGAAAATCGAAAAACCGGCAGGCATCAGCAATCCGAAAGATTTCCGTAACGAAATCGTCAACTTCGTGCTGCGGGCCCGAGCCAACAACAACGGCAAAAACCCGACCTGGCTCAGCTACGAAAAACTGCGAGTGGTTATCGAGAAAAAAATGTTCTCCAACACCGAAGACCTCCTCCCGGTCATCAGCTTCAACGCCAAGGCAAGCAAAGAGGATCAACAAAAGCACAACGACTTCGTTACTCGAATGGTCGAACGTGGCTACACCGACAAACAAGTACGGCTGCTCTCCGAGTGGTACCTGCGGGTCAGAAAATCGCAGTGAGGCAGCTGTAAGCCTCAAGCCTCAAGCTGCAAGGAAAAGCACGCGCGTTGCTTGGACTTGCAGCTTGCAGCTCACAACTTGAAGCTGCCCGGAGGGCCTAATGAGCTATGTGATCGACCGACGCCTCAATGGCAAGAACAAGAGCACGGTAAACCGTCAGCGTTTCCTGCGGCGTTACCGTGACCACATCAAAAAGGCCGTAGAAGAGGCCGTGGGCCGCCGCTCCATTACCGATATGGAACATGGCGAGCAAATCAGTATTCCAGGCCGGGATATCGATGAGCCGGTGCTGCACCACGGGCGTGGTGGCAAGCAAACGGTAGTTCACCCCGGCAACAAGGAATTCACCAGCGGCGAACACATTCAACGCCCGCAAGGTGGCGCGGGTGGCGGGGGCGGCCCTGGCAAGGCGGGCAATTCCGGCGAGGGCATGGACGAGTTCGTGTTTCAAATTACCCAGGAAGAGTTTCTCGAATTCATGTTCGAAGACCTTGAGCTGCCCAACCTGGTCAAACGCAATCTCACGGGAACCGATACCTTTAAAACGGTACGTGCGGGTATCAGCAACGAAGGCAACCCGTCTCGTATCAACATCATCCGCACCCTGCGCTCGGCTCACGCACGGCGTATTGCCTTGTCCGGTAGCAGCCGGAAAAAACTCAAGGAAGCCAAAGCTGAACTTGAACGGCTAAAGCGCGAAGAACCCGACAACTTCGGCGATATCAAAGAAATCGAGACTGAAATCGAGAAGCTCAGCGCACGCATCCACCGTGTGCCGTTCCTAGACACCTTCGACCTCAAGTACAACCTGCTGGTCAAGCAACCCAACCCTAGCTCAAAAGCCGTAATGTTCTGCCTGATGGACGTTTCAGGCTCCATGACGCAGGCCACCAAGGATATTGCCAAGCGCTTTTTCATCCTGCTCTACCTGTTCCTGAAACGGAACTACGACAAGATTGATGTGGTGTTTATTCGCCATCACACCAGTGCACGGGAAGTTGATGAAGAAGAGTTTTTCTATTCCAGGGAAACCGGCGGCACCATCGTCTCCAGCGCTCTTAAGCTGATGCAGGAGATCATGGCTGAGCGCTACCCCACTAACGAGTGGAATATCTACGCAGCACAGGCTTCGGACGGGGATAACTGGAACGACGACTCACCCATCTGCCGCGATATTCTGATCAATCAGATCATGCCATTCGTGCAGTACTACACTTACGTGGAAATAACCCCGCGCGAACATCAGGCACTCTGGTACGAATACGAGCGTATCAGCGAATCTTTTTCAGATACCTTCGCCCAGCAGCAACTGGTCTCGGCCGGCGATATCTATCCGGTCTTCCGTGAACTCTTCCAGCGCAGGTTAGTGACATGACCGCCAAAGAGACTAAGCGCCAACCCATCTCTACCGGCTCAGAGTGGACCTTCGAACTGATCCAGGCTTATGACCGTGAAATCGGCCGCCTGGCAGAACGTTACGCCCTGGATACCTACCCCAACCAGATAGAGGTGATCACTGCCGAGCAGATGATGGATGCCTACGCGTCTGTGGGCATGCCACTGGGATACCACCATTGGTCCTACGGCAAACACTTCCTGAGCACCGAAAAGTCGTACAGCCGCGGCCAGATGGGGCTTGCCTACGAGATAGTGATCAACTCCGACCCTTGCATCGCCTACCTGATGGAAGAAAACACCATCTGCATGCAAGCACTGGTGGTGGCCCATGCCTGCTATGGGCATAACAGCTTCTTCAAAGGCAATTACCTGTTTCGCACCTGGACAGATGCCAGTTCGATTATCGACTACCTCGTGTTCGCCAAGCAGTACATCATGCAGTGCGAAGAGCGCCACGGTATCGATGCGGTCGAAGACCTGCTCGACTCCTGCCATGCCCTAATGAACTACGGTGTCGATCGTTACAAACGGCCTTACCCTATTTCAGCCGAAGAAGAACGCCGCCGGCAAAAGGATCGTGAAGAACACCTGCAAAAACAGATCAATGATCTGTGGCGCACCATTCCCAAAGGTGCAGACAAATCAAGCGAGAAGGACAATGCACGCTTCCCCGACGAACCTCAGGAAAACATCCTGTACTTCATCGAAAAACATGCTCCTTTACTCGAACCCTGGCAGCGCGAAGTCGTGCGCATCGTACGCAAGATTGCCCAGTACTTTTACCCACAACGGCAAACCCAGGTAATGAACGAGGGCTGGGCAACTTTCTGGCACTACACCTTGATGAATGACCTCTACGATGAAGGCCTGGTGACTGAGGGCTTCATGATGGAGTTCCTCATATCCCATACCAGCGTTGTGTTCCAGCCTGGCTTTGACAGCCCTCACTACAGCGGGATCAACCCCTACGCGCTGGGCTTTGCGATGTATTGCGATATCCGGCGTATTTGCGAGCATCCCACTGAAGAAGACCGCCACTGGTTCCCGGACATGGCTGGTAGCGACTGGTTGTCGAGCATCAAATTCGCCATGAGCAGCTTCAAGGACGAAAGTTTTATCCTGCAATACCTGTCACCCAAGGTCATCCGCGACCTGAAACTGTTCAGCATCATGGACGATGACCAAAAGGATGACCTGCTGGTACCTGCCATTCATGACGAGAATGGCTACCGCACCATTCGCGAAACCCTTGCGGCCCAGTACAACCTGGGCAATCGTGAACCCAACGTACAAATCTGGAGCATCGATCGCCGTGGTGATCGCTCGCTGACCCTGCGCCACCAGCAACATGACCGCAAACCCTTGGGCGACTCAACCGACGAAGTGCTCAAACACCTGCATCGTCTGTGGGGTTTTGATATTCATCTTGAAACGCTACAAGGCGACCAGATCATGAAGGTCCACCACGTCCCCCCAAAAGGCGAGCACTCCGACACCGACTACGGACGTTTGGACATGAGCGCCATTCACCTGTAAACACAGGAGCCTCCGTTATCACGGCGCAAGCGTTATCCTGTCGTGCTAACGGAGGTTTTTTATGCAGATTTATAAAGTTGGCGGCGCCGTAAGGGACCGCCTGCTGGGCAGGCCCGTCACAGATATAGACTGGGTGGTGGTCGGCGCAACAGTCGAACAAATGCTCGCCAAAGGGTTTCGCCCGGTGGGCTCGGACTTCCCTGTATTTCTTCATCCCAAAACCGGAGAGGAATATGCACTGGCCCGTACAGAACGCAAAAGCGGTCGGGGCTATGGCGGCTTCATTTTTCATGCAAGCCCCGACATTACCCTTGAGCAGGATCTCATTCGACGCGATCTGACCATCAATGCGATGGCTGAAGATGACGCAGGTAATTTGACCGATCCTTTCCATGGCCAGCGCGATCTTGAAGCACGGATTTTACGCCATGTTTCGCCCGCTTTCGCCGAAGATCCACTCCGAGTACTGCGAGTGGCCCGGTTCGCCGCGCGCTATGCAGGGCTCGGTTTCACCGTCGCTCCCGAAACACTGGAGCTGATGCGCCAACTGTCTCGCTCAGGCGAGCTGCAAGCCCTGACCCCGGAGCGCTGCTGGAAAGAAATTTCCCGCGCCCTGATGGAAGATCAACCACAGTTATTCATAGAAATACTGCGCAGCTGTGACGCTCTGGAAGTGCTGCTACCTGAGGTCAACGCTCTGTTCGGTGTGCCGCAACCTCCCGCGCATCATCCGGAGATCGACAGCGGCGTACACACCTTGAGCGTGCTGGAGCAGGCCGCCCTGCACAATCAACCATTGACCGTGCGCTGGGCATGTCTTCTACATGACTTGGGAAAAGGGCTTACACCTGAAAAGGACTGGCCACGCCACATTGCCCACGAACACAAAGGCCTTCGCCTGATCAAAGCAGTCAATGAGCGGTACAAAGTACCCCGCGACTGTCAGGAACTGGCACTCCTTGTAGGCGAATATCACACCCACGGTCATCGCGCCCTGGAGCTAAAAGCCTCGACGCTACTGGAATTGTTGCAGCGCTTTGACGTGTATCGCCGACCGCAGCGCTTTGAGGAGTTTGTCGTGGCGTGCGAGATGGATGCCAAGGGGCGCCTGGGACTGGAGAATCGCCCGTACCCTCAGGCCGATTATTTGCGCGCAGCAGCCAAGGCGGCACAGGCCGTGGCCGTCCAGCCATTACTTGAACAAGGGTTTAAAGGCCCTGAACTTGGAGAAGCGCTGAAGCACGAGCGACTAAAGGCGCTGCAAGCCTACAAAGAAGCAGCCAAAGCCTGATACACAACTCTTGTAGTCGCTGCCGCAGGCTGCGATAAGGACCGAAGGACCTTCACCGCAGGGCCACCAGGCAACCCATCGCAGCCTGCAGCAGCCACTACAAAGGCAAAAGCATCCCGGCCGGGGTCAACTGCTCCCCCCGCCATTCAAATGCTGCAGGCGCCAGAACCTGATCGATCTGTGCTTCTTCCCAAATCTGAGCCAAAGTCTTGCCCACACCCGAATGCACCTTGTCTGGCGCTATCAACGATAAAGGCCATAAAACAAAAGCATTTTTGAGAATTTCTGCGCGAGGCAAAATTAAACCGTCAAAGTTGCCCTCCAGATCACCGTAAAACAACACGTCGATGTCCAAAGGCAAACCCTTGCGATCCAGGGCATAACGCCCGTTATCCGCTTCAATAAGCTTCAAACGTCGACTTAATTCAGCCAATGGCAAATCAGTCTTTGCTGACACTACCAGGTTGAAAAAGGGCCCGCTCTTGATGCCCACCGGCTGGCTTTCAAACACCGCAGAACAATTCATGCCCTGCAAAAAGCCGGCAAGCGCATCAAGCCCCGCGCATAAGTGCTTTTCACGCTCGACATTACTGCCCAGCCCAAGGAAAACCCGAGTTAGCGACATCCGCGCTCAATCTCCACACCAACACCGGTGGCCGCCGAAACGGCCCCGGGCTTGGTCAGCTTCAAGTGCAACCACGGAATGTTGAATTCACTCATCAGCACTTCGGCCAAACGCTCTGCAAAGGTCTCCACCAACTGGAATTGAGCCGCCTCGGCAAATGCCTGAATTCGCGATGAGACACTGGCGTAATCCAGGGCCAGCGTCAGGTCATCACCCGCTGCAGCCGGGCGGTTATCCCAGGCAAAACTCAGGTCAAGCCGCAAGCACTGGCGGATGCCACGCTCCCAGTCATAAGCACCAATCACGGTGTCAACTTCCAGGCCTTCGATAAACACTCTGTCCAAGCACTCTTCTCCGCAGCACGACAAGGGCGCAATGCGCCGTTAGAATCAGGGCGTCCTCGCCCGGAATAGTTAGCATGTTTTGGTTACTGGCGATCCTCGCCTACCTGCTTGGCTCTCTGTCCTTCGCCATTTTGCTCAGCCGCCTGACGGGAAATCCCGATCCGCGAATGAGTGGCTCGGGCAATGCCGGCGCGACCAACATGTTGCGCCTTGCCGGCAAAAAGCTGGCGGTCCTGACCCTGCTCGGCGACCTGTGCAAAGGTTTGCTGCCTGTACTTTTGGCCAACCAGTTCGGCCTCCCGCTCCAGCAACAGGCCTGGATAGGCGTCTGCGCCGTCATCGGGCACATGTATCCGCTGTACTTCCGTTTTCGCGGCGGCAAAGGTGTCGCCACTGCCGCAGGCATGCTGGTGGGACTCTATCCGCCTGCCGCACTGCTAGCGATTGTCGCCTGGCTGCTGACCTTCCAGCTAAGCCGCACCAGCTCACTGGCAGCGCTGATTGCCGCGCCTCTGACCCTGCCATTGCTGGCCTGGCAAGAACCTGCCGCCTTACTGCCAATGAGCGCCTTGACTGGACTCATTGTGTGGCGCCATCGCAGCAATTTACGCGACCTCATGGCCGGGCGCGAACGGCATTTCTGAATAGCGCACATGAAAAACGCTCAAGCAACCACCTCACCCCCGCACTCACAACGGCTTTAGCTGCTCCATTGGCCAACGTGCCTGCACACTGATCGCCAAGCTTTCGTGCTGACCTGCCTGCAACCGCTGACAACCGGCAAATGCGATCATCGCGCCGTTATCCGTGCAAAACTCCGGCCGGGCGTAGTACACATTGCCATTCATCTCGCCCAGCATTTTCTCAAGTGAAACGCGCAGCGCTTTATTGGCACTAACCCCACCCGCAATCACCAGGCGCTTCATGCCTGCGTGCTTCAAAGCGCGCTTGCACTTGATGGTCAACGTCTCGACCACAGCCTGCTGGAACGCCAGAGAGATATCGCAACGGGTTTGCTCCGTATCGTCACCCGCTGCCACGCAGCGCTGCCATGTATTCAAGGCAAAGGTTTTAAGGCCGCTGAAGCTGAACTGCAGCCCCGGACGGTCAGTCATTGGCCTTGGGAACACAAACCGGCCAGCAACGCCCTGAGCGGCCAATCGCGCGATCTCAGGACCACCCGGATAGTTGAGTCCCATCATCTTGGCTGTCTTGTCGAACGCCTCTCCGGCAGCATCGTCCAGAGTCTCGCCCAACAACGCGTATTGACCGATTCCATCCACACGCACCAACTGCGTATGCCCGCCCGACACCAACAAAGCGACGAACGGAAACTCCGGAGGCTGCTCTTCCAGCATCGGAGCCAACAAATGGCCCTCCATGTGGTGCACACCCAAGGCCGGAATGCCCCAGGCAAAAGCCAGCGCCTGAGCGCACGAAGCCCCAACCAGAAGGGCTCCGACCAATCCAGGCCCCGCCGTGTAGGCGATGGCATCAATCTCTGTAGGCACACAATCAGCCTCAGCCAGCACCTGACGAATCAAGGGCAGCATGCGTTTGACGTGATCCCTTGAAGCCAGCTCCGGAACTACACCGCCATAAGCGCGGTGCAAGTCGATCTGACTGAACAGTGCGTCGGCCAAAAGCCCGCGTTCACTGTCGTAAAGCGCGACGCCGGTCTCGTCGCAGGAGGTTTCTAATCCCAGTACTAGCATGGGTTTACGCCTTGTAGAGGCTAAATTCGAAGGCGCGCATAATAGTCGCCACTCCCGCCCCCGGCCAGCGGTTTTCGATCAGAGGCTTTGCATTCCGGGCGATGAGGGGTTAACATCCGCAACCCTTAAAAACCGACGTCTTCCAACGCGATTTTGCCTTGAGACGTTGACCCCGGTAATGAATGAAGGTAGCTCTGGATGCCAGCCGTCAAAGTAAAAGAGAACGAACCCTTCGACGTAGCTCTGCGTCGTTTCAAGCGCTCCTGCGAAAAAGCCGGTGTTCTGGCTGAAGTTCGCAGCCGCGAATTTTACGAGAAGCCGACTTCTGAGCGTAAGCGTAAAGCAGCAGCTGCTGTTAAGCGTCACGCGAAGAAAGTTCAGCGCGAGCAGCGCCGCGCCGTTCGTCTGTACTAATACACAGACGTTCGAAGCACGCTTCTGCCAAGCCCGGCCTAAAGCCGGGCCGTAGGCAGTTGCAGCTTTAGTTACATGCTTTATTGTCAAGGCCGCAGATGCGACCGCGACAAAACGCTACATCACGTCAGACCTGGCCTAATAGCCAGCGGTGCACGTCTTTACTGACGAGCCTTCCAAGGCTACCGACGAGCACACCCCTCTGATTTTCCTAAAGACGATCAGCCCAAGGCACCTCTCCAGTGCCTGCTTATGAGCTATCCGAGACCAGCCATTGGTCAATGCCGGACTCAGAGCGCGACACCTTTCGAAGCTTTTCACCCTGATTAATAATGAATCAGTGATGTTTCGACAGATACACTCCCCCAACATGATCAAGCAGACGTCCCCGATCTTGCAGAGCACTTGCCTGCACGCCCAGATGACCAAGCCTTCATGCGGGTTAATTTCTGCGCTGAGATGACGAGAACGCCATGGCCGGGTTAATCCCCCAGAGCTTTATTGACGACCTTCTGAACCGCACCGATATCGTCGATGTCGTCAGCTCGCGCGTGCAAATGAAGAAAGCCGGCAAAAACTACACCGCCTGCTGCCCCTTCCATAAAGAAAAAACCCCATCCTTCAGCGTCAGCCCTGATAAACAGTTCTATTACTGTTTCGGGTGCGGCGCAGGCGGCAATGCCCTCGGCTTTATCATGGACCACGACAACCTGGACTTCCCCCAGGCTGTAGAAGAACTGGCCAAAGCCGCCGGCATGGAAATACCCCGGGAAGAAAGCGGCCGCCCACACAAACCAAGGCAGCCGACCGACTCCCCGCTTTACCCGCTACTGACAGCCGCTGCCGACTTTTATCGTCAAGCCCTAAAAGGCCATCCTGCACGCAAAGCAGCCGTGGACTACTTGAAGGGACGAGGCCTGACCGGCGAAATAGCCCGCGACTTCGGCCTCGGTTTCGCCCCGCCGGGCTGGGACAACCTGTACAAGCACCTGAGCAGCGACACGCTGCAACAAAAGGCCATGATCGACGCCGGCCTGCTGGTCGAAAATGCCGAAACCGGCAAGCGCTATGACCGCTTTCGTGATCGTGTCATGTTTCCGATCCGAGACAGCCGGGGCCGCATAATCGCTTTCGGCGGCCGCGTGCTGGGCGACGATAAACCAAAGTATCTGAACTCCCCCGAAACCCCGGTCTTTCATAAGGGCCAGGAACTGTACGGGCTGTTCGAAGCACGCAAGTTCAACCGCAGCCTCGACGAAATCATCGTGGTCGAAGGTTATATGGATGTCATCGCCCTAGCCCAGCAAGGCCTGCGCAATGCCGTAGCCACCCTCGGCACGGCAACCAGTGAAGAACACATGAAGCGCCTGTTCCGCGTGGTGCCCAGCGTTCTGTTCTGCTTTGACGGCGACCAGGCAGGCCGCAATGCCGCCTGGCGCGCACTGGAGGCAACACTGCCCTGCCTGCAGGATGGACGTCGCGCGCGCTTCCTGTTCCTTCCCGAAGGCGAAGACCCGGATACCCTGGTGCGCTCAGAAGGCACCGACGCCTTCAAGGCCCGCATCAACCAGCACGCACAACCGCTGGCCGATTACTTCTTCCAGCAATTGACGGAAGAGTCCGACCCGCGATCGCTTGAAGGCAAGGCCCATATGGCCACCCTTGCAGCACCGCTGATCGACAAAGTCCCGGGCGCCAACCTGCGGACCTTGATGCGTCAACGACTGAGCGAGATAACCGGCCTCACCAGCGAAACAGTCAGCCAACTGGCACAGAACGCACCCGCTAAAACACAGGCGCAACCTGCTTACGACCCGAGCATTGATTACGATGGAATGCCTGACTATAGCGACTTCCAGCAACCGGACACCTACCTCCCCCAACAGGAGTGGACTCCGAAAAAGCCTGGCGCTGGCGGCAAGAAGTGGGAAAGCAAGCCTTGGGACAAAAAAACCAGGCGAGGCGGTGACAACGACCCGCCGCGCGGCCCGCGCATACCCGCAGCAGTAGAGCCGCCAACCCTGGCCGCACTGCGCACCTTGCTGCACCACCCTCAACTGGCTGCAAAAGTTGAAGACGCCGGGCACTTCGCTGCAGAAGACCAGACTAATAACCAACTGCTGATCGCTCTGGTTGAGGCCGTACAGAAAAATCCTAAGCTAAGCTCTATTCAGTTGTTATCCCGCTGGCACGGGACTGAACAGGGTCGTTTATTGCAAAGATTGCTGGAAAAGGAATGGTTAATTGATGCCGACAACCTTGAACAACAGTTTTTCGACACTATAACTAGCCTGTCAGCTCGCCAACGCGAGCGAAATCTGGAGCAACTTCTTCGAAAAGCACGTCAAGGCGAGCTCAGTACCGAGGAGAAAAATCAGTTACGCGACCTTCTAAGTCGCAATAATTCCGCATCAAACCCGACCTCAACTGGCGCGTGAGGTCATAGCTAAGGTATAATCCTCGGCTTGTTTTTTGCCCGCCAAGACCTTCAGTGGATAGGGTGTTATGTCCGGAAAAGCGCAACAGCAGTCTCGTATCAAAGAGTTGATCACCCTCGGCCGTGAGCAGAAGTATCTGACTTACGCAGAGGTCAACGACCACCTGCCCGAAGATATTTCAGATCCGGAGCAAGTGGAAGACATCATCCGCATGATTAATGACATGGGGATCCCCGTACACGAGAGTGCTCCGGATGCGGACGCCCTTATGTTGGCCGATGCTGACACCGACGAAGCAGCTGCTGAAGAAGCAGCTGCAGCGTTGGCAGCAGTAGAGACCGACATTGGTCGTACTACCGACCCAGTACGCATGTATATGCGTGAAATGGGCACGGTAGAACTGCTGACACGTGAAGGCGAAATCGAAATCGCCAAGCGTATCGAAGAAGGCATCCGCGAAGTGATGGGCGCAATTGCGCACTTCCCTGGCACGGTTGACCATATTCTCTCCGAGTACACTCGCGTCACCACCGAAGGTGGACGCCTGTCCGACGTTCTGAGCGGTTATATCGACCCGGACGACGGCATTGCACCGCCTGCAGCCGAAGTACCGCCTCCCGTCGACCCAAAGGTGAAAGCCGAGGGCGATGACGAAGAGGAAGAGAAGGAAGAGTCCACCGAGGAAGAGGAAGAGGTCGAAAGCGGCCCTGACCCGATCATCGCGGCTCAGCGTTTCGGCGCTGTTTCCGATCAGATGGAAATCGCTCGCAAGGCACTGAAAAAGCACGGTCGCGGCAGCAAGCAAGCAATTGCAGAGCTGGTCGCACTGGCTGAGCTGTTCATGCCGATCAAACTGGTCCCGAAGCAATTCGAAGGCCTGGTTGAACGTGTTCGTAGCGCTCTGGAGCGTCTGCGTGCACAAGAGCGCGCCATCATGCAGCTGTGTGTACGTGATGCACGCATGCCGCGCACCGACTTCTTGCGCCTGTTCCCGGGCAACGAAGTTGATGAAAGCTGGAGCGACGCGCTGGCCAAAGGCAAAAGCAAATATGCTGAAGCTATTGGTCGCCTGCAACCGGACATCATCCGTTGCCAGCAAAAGCTGTCTGCACTGGAAGCTGAAACCGGCTTGAAGATTGCCGAGATCAAGGACATCAACCGTCGCATGTCGATCGGTGAGGCCAAG
The DNA here is from genome assembly GCF_001294575.1 of Pseudomonas versuta. NCBI lineage: Bacteria > Pseudomonadati > Pseudomonadota > Gammaproteobacteria > Pseudomonadales > Pseudomonadaceae > Pseudomonas > Pseudomonas versuta. Next base: position 4,976,370 of record NZ_CP012676.1, on the reverse strand, counting down.
GCCCGCCGCGCGAAGAAAGAGATGGTTGAAGCCAACTTGCGTCTGGTGATCTCCATTGCCAAGAAGTACACCAACCGTGGCTTGCAGTTCCTCGACTTGATCCAGGAAGGCAACATCGGCTTGATGAAAGCGGTAGACAAGTTTGAATACCGCCGCGGCTACAAATTCTCGACTTATGCCACCTGGTGGATCCGTCAGGCGATCACTCGCTCGATCGCCGACCAGGCCCGCACCATCCGTATTCCGGTGCACATGATCGAGACGATCAACAAGCTCAACCGTATTTCCCGCCAGATGCTGCAGGAAATGGGCCGTGAACCGACCCCGGAAGAGCTGGGCGAACGCATGGAAATGCCTGAGGATAAAATCCGCAAGGTATTGAAGATCGCTAAAGAGCCGATCTCCATGGAAACCCCGATCGGTGATGACGAAGACTCCCATCTGGGCGACTTCATCGAAGACTCGACTATGCAGTCGCCAATCGATGTAGCCACCGTTGAGAGCCTTAAAGAAGCAACACGCGACGTACTCTCCGGCCTCACCGCACGTGAAGCCAAAGTACTGCGCATGCGCTTCGGTATCGACATGAATACCGACCACACCCTTGAGGAGGTTGGTAAGCAGTTCGACGTTACCCGTGAACGGATTCGTCAGATCGAAGCCAAGGCGTTGCGCAAGCTACGCCACCCGACGAGAAGCGAGCATCTGCGCTCCTTCCTCGACGAGTGATACCAAAACCCCCGGCCCTGCCGGGGGTTTTGCTTTATAGCAATAACCCCTGCCCCACTCCTGCGCAATACCACTCGCAACTCCCGCCAGAGCCGAGCCTATAGAGGGCAGCTCAAACCACGCTCGCCGGCCATTCTGTTACTGCCGCTTTTACCTGGACCGTCGGAGCAGGGGTTAAACCCTGGGGGGGGGGCATCAATCAAGACCAGCTTAAGCATTTATCTCTGGGCATATAAAAAACGACAAAAAATTATCGCGGCTTTCCCCATAACACCTACGACACAGTCATTGTCACTACCGTCATTGCAGAGGGTGTCGAAGCCCTGCCGCTACGAGATTTTCTTGTCGAGCAGGCTGCGAGCAACACAAAGAGAAATATCGCAATCGGGTCTTAAACTGCAAAAAAATCGCAGAGAACATTCTTCACGTCTCTATTTCAGACTTTTCGGATAGCACTCGCGAGAAACCATCGTTATAATCCGCGGCCTACTGAGGGCCTATAGCTCAGTTGGTTAGAGCAGGGGACTCATAATCCCTTGGTCGTAGGTTCGAGTCCTACTGGGCCCACCATACTCAAAGCCGCGCATTGCGCGGCTTTCGTGTTTTTGCATGAGCCCTGGCGTTAGTTCTGCGCTCCAGAGGTTAAGTACAGGCTCGCCAGCCTCCTAAAAACACCTCTCATGGAAACTCTCGTCAAAGCTCCTTTCGCCATCTGGAAGGCTCTGATTCGCATACCAGGTGGCAACCTTTCGCACCGAAGACAGCATGACCAGAGGTGCGAGCATCCAGGCGCAACGGCTTAGAGCGTACGTGCGCCACCCTAGCAATCTTTACACGCATAACAACCTCACCTACCTTGTCGGCCCCGTAACAGTCCATCAGATTCGGGCGGTGAAATAAGAATACTGAAGAGCCCGCCATATATATGACAGGCTCTTATTTACACTCAGCAACTCACACTACAAGACTGGGTTATTGTTAAACCAAAAAGGTCTTAACTTTGATAGCGCAATACAACCCCCATGGAATCCGAAACCCCACCAACGACAATCTTGTTGTTCTGCAGCAGAACCGTGTAAGCGCCTGCTACTTCATTGCCTAATCGCGTGCGCACCCAACCGAGCCCCGAGTTGAATGAACTGTCCAGACCACCCGACTTATCAAAACGGGCAATAACGATATCAAAGTCAAATGAGTCTACAAGCTTGTCGATTGCCCCCACGACTACCAGCATCCCGTCAGGTTGATAAGTACAGTTTTTCCACAGTGTCCCGCTTTCACCCAAACGTGTATTAAGGGGGGTACCAAAATTAAAATCAGGGTTCATCTGGCCATTTTCTTCCAGCATTAATAGCTGACCGACATAAGGCTCATAAATAGAACCACCGAGCCCTAAAACACCCCAGCGTCCAACGGAACCATTAGTTCTACGCGATCCCCACCGGGAAGGACTTCATCCTGAAACACTATTTGAAACCCGTCCGGCCCGAATGTGTTATCCGGCACACCCTGTGCCGTATAGCGCGCAATAAAAGAATTAAGCGGGGAGGAGTCAAGACTGTTGACACCACCGCACACTAAATACCGGCCTGCTGAATCAATCGTTACATTGGTCACTTGTGTCTGACCCGACTTGTTACCGGGAGCCATGACAGCTAAATAACCGGTAGCGTTAAACTCTGTGTCCAGAGAGCCATTAGAGCTGAGCTGGATGACCATGCCGTAGCTTGGAGCAGGTCCTCTGAAGAAATAATGGGAAAGCAGAATTTTCCCATCACTCCGCAGGCTGGCAGCGCCGACTTTCAATGGTGCAATAGTGATTTTAACCGCCTTCTGCTCAGAATCGCTTTCTGATGAGAAATGTGTGCCCGGCGGACCGGGAAGCAACACTACAACCTTACCACTGCCACTTTCGCCAAATGTCGGGTCAATATTGCCCTGTTGGTCAAACTTGGCCAGTGCCGGATAAATATCGAGACCAATACGGGAGGACCCAATCAGTAGCAGCTTTTCATCGTGAGACCAGACAAGCTGCGCAGCATAGGAGTCTTCGGCTGCTGAACCAAAGGTACCAATGACAAAACCCTTGTTACCAAAATTTTGATTAATGCTCCCGCTGGATTCTAAAAGCGTGATGAAAAATCTTGAACCAGTGTCCGTATCCGCCGTTCCGCAAACATACAGGGAGTCGTCCTTACCATTTATGACTCCCGTGACGGTAGAGTAAAAGGCACCTGGCACCTCAATGGTTGCAATGCCACCTATTCCAAAACTGGTATCCATATCACCCGGACTTGTATGGAAAATCGCTTTTTGAGTAACCATTTATATATTCCTCAATTAATGGCCGCCTGCTATTTCCGAAGAAATAGAGATCGCCGGTTATGAACAGATTCGATGTTGCGACAAACAGTATCGACGACGATTTTTTATTTGGGTATGGGGTATTCGCACCAAAACTGTTTTCTTATATGTCGACAGCAAGACCGGTGATTGTCGCGACACGCTATACAAACACAGGTATTTGACGTTCTGATTTTTCAGGTAATTAAATCCAGTATTGCATGTTTTGCATAAAGCACTTAATCCGAATTCATCCTCCCGAAAACTGTCAGTAGACGTATATAAGCTATGACTTTTATATATTTCATCGTCTGATCGACAGGCTCATTATCTTCGTGGTTATAACTGTCGTTTGATGAACATATGAAGAACCGAGTCCAGACGTAGGCTGCTAACGAGAGGCCATGTACCATGACCGCCCGCGCCACTCATGTAACAGGAGCCCCCCTTGTCTGATGCCCACCCGCATGCACTGGATGAAATCGACCGTCAATTGATTGCGGCCTTGCAGCTCAATGCCCGCGAAAGCGTGGCGATGCTGGCGCGCAAGCTGGGGATCGCGCGCACTACAGTGACCTCTCGTCTGGCGCGGCTGGAGAAAACCAGAGTGATCACAGGCTACGGCGTACGTTTGGGGCAGCGACTTATTGATGGAGGCTTGCAGGCTTATGTCGGCATTACCGTGCAACCGCGCTCGGGTAAAGAGGTCGTCAGACGCCTGAGCAGCATGAGCCAGGTGCAGCAACTGTGCGCTGTCAGTGGCGAATTCGATTACGTGGCGTGGCTACGCAGCGACTCTCCCGAGCAGCTGGATCAATTGCTGGATCAGATTGGCAATGTCGAAGGTGTTGAAAAAACCACCACCTCGATCATTCTCAGCAGCAAAGTCGACCGCGGGTGACACTTACCCCTGTCAGACACATCACTATGCAGCCTTGATTCGTCATACTGACTAAAAATCAGTCATAACGACGACACATTGCGCCTTATTAACGTGTTCTACGCTCCCTATCATGGTGCCTGTCTTTTCCTATACTCAGCGTTGAACGCGGGTCGCCAGCAGGTCAGCCATGAACAAAAATAATCGCCACCCTATCGACGGAAAAAAACCCATTACCATCTTCGGCCCGGACTTTCCGTTTGCCTTTGATGACTGGATCGAACACCCGGCTGGCCTGGGCAGTATCCCTGCGGACAAATTGGGGTCCGAGGTGGCCATCGTTGGCGCTGGCATGGCCGGAATGGTCGCCGCATACGAACTGATGAAACTGGGCCTCAAACCCGTAGTGTATGAAGCCTCGAAAATGGGTGGGCGCCTGCGTTCACAAGCCTTTGAAGGCACTGAAGGGGTAATCGCCGAGTTGGGCGGCATGCGTTTCCCGGTGTCTTCAACCGCGTTCTACCACTACGTCGACAAGCTGGGGCTGGAAACCAAACCGTTTCCCAACCCGCTGACACCCGCTTCGGGCAGCACTGTGATTGATCTGGAAGGCCAGACATTCTATGCCCAAAAATTGGCGGACCTGCCTGCACTCTTCCAGGAAGTCGCTGACGCGTGGGCGGATGCGCTCGAATCGGGTTCGCGCTTTGGCGATATCCAGCAAGCCATCCGCGACCGTGACGTACCACGCCTCAAAGAGCTGTGGAACACGCTGGTTCCACTGTGGGACGACCGCACGTTCTACGACTTTGTGGCCACATCCAAGGCCTTCGCCAAACTGTCTTTCCAGCACCGCGAAGTGTTTGGCCAGGTCGGCTTTGGTACCGGCGGCTGGGACTCCGATTTCCCTAACTCAATGCTCGAGATTTTCCGGGTAGTGATGACCAACTGTGATGACCACCAGCACCTGGTCGTCGGCGGTGTTGAGCAAGTCCCGCTGGGCATCTGGCGCCATGCGCCTGAACGCTGCGCCCACTGGCCCGAAGGCACCAGCCTCAGCTCATTGCACAACGGTGCACCGCGTACCGGGGTCAAAGCCATATCCCGCGCCCCTGACGGGCAGTTTTGCGTCACCGACAACCTGGGGGTGGTCCGCTCCCATGCAGCCATTCTGGTTACCTGTCAAAGCTGGCTGCTGACCACCCAGATCGAATGCGAAGAGTCGCTGTTTTCGCAAAAGGTGTGGATGGCACTGGACCGTACGCGCTACATGCAGTCTTCGAAAACTTTTGTCATGGTCGACCGCCCGTTCTGGAAAGACAAAGACCCGCAAACTGGCCGCGACCTGATGAGCATGACTCTGACCGATCGCCTGACCCGCGGTACCTACCTGTTCGATAACGGAGACGATAAGCCCGGGGTTATCTGTCTGTCGTACTCGTGGATGAGTGATGCGCTGAAAATGCTTCCTCACCCCGTGGAAAAGCGCGTCAAACTGGCACTCGACTCGTTGAAAAAGATCTACCCCAAGGTGGATATCGCCAGCCGCATCATCGGCGACCCGATCACCGTGTCGTGGGAAGCCGATCCGCACTTCCTTGGCGCCTTTAAAGGCGCGCTGCCGGGGCACTATCGCTACAACCAGCGAATGTACGCCCACTTCATGCAGCAGGATTTACCCGGCGAGCAACGCGGAATCTTCATTGCCGGCGATGATGTGTCATGGACCCCGGCATGGGTAGAGGGTGCGGTACAGACCTCCTTGAACGCGGTATGGGGCATCATGACCCACTTCGGCGGCAGCACCCATGCCGAGAATCCAGGGCCGGGCGATGTGTTCCACGAAATCGGCCCGATTGCCCTGCCGGATTGACCATCCTTGTGATGATCGTGTATCCCAAGGGTCTGAATTGATCCACGGCTTGTGGAAGTCAGGCTTGCCAGCGATTGCATCAGCGCCGTCGAGCCAGACTCCTGGGAAAGGTCAGCATTCACACCGGAGAACCCCATGCGCATCGCCCTTTATCAATGTCCGCCCCTGCCGCTGGATGTCGCGGGAAACCTTCAGCGCTTGAGTGAAATTGCGCTGCAATCCGAAGACGTCGACTTGCTGGTCCTGCCGGAAATGTTCCTAACGGGCTACAACATCGGTGCCAGAGCCGTGGAGAGCCTCGCGCAAACTCACGACGGCGATGCTGCGAAACAAATTGCCGAACTGGCCAAAGCCACGAACATGGCGATTGCGTACGGCTACCCCGAGCGCGGTGACGACGGGAAAATCTACAACAGCGTGCAGTTGATCGACGCCCACGGCAAAAGCCTGTGCAACTACCGCAAAACCCATCTTTTCGGAGACCTGGACCACTCCATGTTCAGCAAAGGCCCCAACGCCTTCCCGGTGTTCGAGCTCAATGGCTGGAAACTGGGTCTGCTGATTTGCTACGACCTGGAATTCCCGGAAAATACCCGGCGCCTGGCCCTGGCCGGCGCCGAATTGATTGTGGTACCCACCGCCAACATGGCGCCCTATGACTTTATCGCCGATGTCACCGTGCGCTGCCGTGCCTTCGAGAACCAGTGCTATGTGGCCTACGCCAACTATTGCGGACATGAGGGCAGTATTCATTACTGCGGCCAAAGCAGTATCGCTGCACCCAACGGCTTGCAGATTGCGTTGGCCGGACATGACGAAACCTTGATTAGCGCTACGCTGGAACGCCAGCAGCTGCTTGACGCCAAAACCGGTAATTTCTACCTGGCCGACCGCCGCCCCGAACTTTACAACGAGCTGAGCAAGCGCTAATTGCCAGTAATCCGCTAGCATGAGCGCTTCTCTGTTCCGGAAGTGCCCATGCCTGCGCTGAACCACCCCCACACCCAACGCTCGACCCTGAAGAACGGGCTGACTCTTTCTGTGCGCCATGAGCCGCGCCTCAAGCGCTGCGCGGCCGTATTACGCGTAGCCGCAGGCAGTCACGATGTCCCCGCCGCCTGGCCTGGCCTCGCGCACTTTCTGGAGCACTTGCTGTTCCTCGGCACCGAGCGTTTCCCGGCACAAGATAACCTCATGGCCTACGTGCAACGCCACGCAGGTCAGGTGAATGCCAGAACCAGTGAGCGTCATACCGACTTCTTTTTTGAGCTGACACCCGAGGCCTTTGCCGGTGGCGTTGAGCGTTTATGCGACATGCTCGCGCATTCATCCATGACTCTGGATGACCAGCTACGCGAACGCGAAGTACTGCATGCCGAATTTATCGCCTGGGCTCGCGAACCTTGCGCACAACGCCAACTGAAACTGTTGCAGCACCTGAATCCGGCACATCCGCTCAGGGCTTTTCATGCCGGCAACCGCTACAGCCTGCCAATCCCTCGCCCGAGTTTTCAGCAGGCGCTGCAGGACTTTTACCAACAGTTCTATCAAACCGGGCAAATGAGTCTGAGCCTGACGGGCCCGCAGTCCGCAGACCAACTGACCGCACTGGCAGAACACTGCAGCGCCGAACTGCGCTGCGCAGAAACCGTCGCACAAGTCGCGCCCCCGGCATTGATGGCTGACGCCAGGCAGGGCTACCAACATATCGACGGCCAGCACTTGAACCTGATGTTCGCCTTCGAGTATCTGCAGCCCGCCTCCAGCCAGGCTCTGAACTTCCTGTGCCACTGGATCAATGCCGAAAAACCCGGCGGCCTGATGGCACAGCTACGCCAGCAGCAACTGATCACTGGCCTGAAAGCTGCTGTGCTGTATCAGTTCAAGGGTCAGGCACTGCTGCAAATTGAGTTCAGCGCAGCGGCCGAAATCACTCAAGACGCCACACAGATAAACGAGATGTTTTACGACTGGCTGGCGTTCTTCAGCGCCCAGCAAAACTGGCCGGCTCTGCGCGAAGAATTTCATTTACTGCAACAGCGTCAGATGGACGTCTGTGGCGCAATGGAACTGGCCCGCCTGGACTGCGAGCAGCGCGAGGTGCAGCTGTCGGATCAAGCCGTGGCGGCCCTTAAAGCCATGCTGACACAGATGCAGCCCGGGCCCCTCTCCACCCGCCTGCACGCCTGGCAACTGCCAACACCCAATCCATTTCTCCTTGCACCTAAAGAGCCGGTCAGTGCCGGCCTGATTCGTGGACAAACCAGCGCTCACCGGGGCTTGCGCACCTTCGCTCAGGATCGCTTGCGCAGTCGCCGCGATCTGTCTGCGATGAGCTTCAGTACGGCGGTTGCTGCCCATAACGGCGAAGCTGCGATTTACCTGCGCTGGCGTCTGCGGGCAATCCCCGCAGAAGGCGTGCTGCCACTCTTGGAAACCGGCCTGCGCTCGCTGCAACAGGATGCCCGCCAGGCCGGAGTCGAACTGTCCTTCAGCGCTTACGCCAATGACTGGCTGCTGAAATTGCACGGTTTTCATATGCCCATGCCAGCCATCCTCGAACACGCCCTGCGCGTACTGGGCACGCCGCCGACCGAGCCATTGAGTAGCCCCCCACACGCCCCCTCCTTGATGCCCATTCGCCAATTGCTCAAGCGCCTCCCCGAGGTCTGCCAGACTCGCAGCGAATACGCGGTCGGTGACCTGGAGCAGTGCTGGGCCACAGCACAGTGGGACGGGCTGGCCGTCGGCTTGCCAGCCGCCACGCAGCCCCTGATTACGCCCGTATTGGCCAAAGTCCCTGGCACCCCGGATGCCCGGGTCGCGCAATCGCTCGAGCCTGCGGGCCGGCACCTCTGGCATACCGAGCCCTGCGATTCCAGCGAGCAGGCCCTGCTGTTGTTTTGCCCTGCTCCAATGGGCAATCTCGCTGACGAAGCCGCCTGGCGCTTGCTTGCCCATATCGCGCAAACCCCGTTCTATCAGCGGCTACGGGTCGAGCTGCAATTGGGCTACGCCGTGTTCAGTGGCCTGCGCCAAATCAATGGGCAAACCGGCCTGCTGTTTGGCGTTCAATCGCCCCACGCCTCGACCGCTGAAATCCATGGCCACATCCAGAGTTTTCTCGACGATTTGCCGAACTTAGTCAGCGCGCTGGATGAAACTTCTTTCACTCAAGCACGCGATACTTTGGCACGACAATTCTCGAGCGAGTCACTGGGCGTGTCGCAGGCCGCTGAGCTGTTATGGCAGGCCAGACTGGCAGGTCACCCGTCGGATTACCTCACAGGCCTCTACGCCGCGCTTATAGCGCTTGAGCAAGACACTACACTCAAGGTTGCACAGCAAATCAATCAGGCTGATAGCGCTCGTGTGTGCCTTGCAACACACGCGGCGACTGAAGCGTTTTATCAAGGGAGAAGCTGATCGTTACCGTACGTGCAACGAGCTTTTTCCGACATTGAGCGTTCAACAACTGTCTAATTGAGTAAGATAGCCACCTAAGCATTTGCACAACGCCTTCGGGAGTTGTACTACGTTAGAGATCCCACCCACCACCGCTGAAGGAGTTACCTCATGGCTTGGACTAAACCCGCTTACACCGACCTGCGTATTGGCTTTGAAGTCACCATGTACTTCGCTAGCCGTTGATCTGCACTGCCTCTGTACACAACAGAGCTGAGCAGAGCAACTCAACGCCTCGGTTCGCCGGGGCGTTTTTATTTTCAGATTTGCCAGAGAGCATGCCATGTTTGTCCAGATTCTAGGTTCCGCCGCTGGCGGCGGTTTCCCGCAGTGGAACTGTAACTGCGTCAACTGCGCGGGGTTTCGCGATGGCACGCTGAACGCCAAAGCCCGAACCCAGTCCTCGATTGCGATCTCCGATGACGGCGTTAACTGGGTGCTTTGCAACACCTCACCCGACATCCGCGCACAACTGCAAAGTTTTGCCCCCATGCAACCGGGTCGTGCCCTGCGTGACACGGGGATCAGCGCCATCATTCTGATGGACAGCCAGATTGATCACACCACCGGCCTGCTGAGTCTGCGCGAAGGCTGCCCGCACGATGTGTGGTGCACCGATATGGTTCATGAAGACCTCAGCACCGGCTTCCCGCTGTTTACCATGCTCAAGCATTGGAACGGCGGCCTGAACTGGCACCGTATCGAGCTTGAAGGCTCGTTCACCATCCCGGCCTGCCCGAACCTGCGCTTCAGCCCGCTCCCCCTGCGCAGTGCTGCACCACCCTATTCACCGCACCGTTTCGACCCGCACCCCGGCGACAACATCGGCCTGATCGTCGAAGACCTGCGCACCGGCGGCAAACTGTTCTACGCGCCGGGGCTGGGCAAGGTCGACGGGCCATTGCTGGAGATCATGGCCGGCAGCGACTGCCTGCTGGTGGACGGCACTATGTGGGACGACGACGAAATGCAACGCCGTGGCGTCGGGACTCGCACCGGTCGCGAAATGGGCCATCTGGCACAGAACGGCCCCGGTGGCATGCTCGAAGTACTTGAGCAATTGCCCGGGCAACGCAAAGTCCTGATCCACATTAACAACACCAACCCGATCCTCGACGAAGACTCCGCCGAGCGCGCCGAACTGGCCCGCCGGGGGGTTGAAGTGGCCTTTGACGGCATGAGTATCGAGCTCTAAATCTGTAGGAGCGAGCTTGCTCGCGAGCAAGCTCGCTCCTACAGAGACATTATTTTCTGGAGGCACCATGACCCACGCCCCTCTCAGCACCACCGAATTCGAAGCCGCCCTGCGGGCCAAGGGCGCGTATTACCACATCTACCACCCCTATCAGGTGGCGATGTACGAAGGCCGTGCGACCCGCGAGCAGATTCAGGGCTGGGTCGCCAACCGCTTTTACTATCAGGTGAACATCCCGCTCAAGGACGCCGCGATTCTGGCCAACTGCCCCGACCGTGAAGTACGTCGAGAGTGGATTCAGCGCATGCTCGACCACGACGGCGCGCCCGGCGAAGACGGCGGCATCGAAGCCTGGCTGCGACTTGGCCAGGCCGTCGGGCTGGACCCGGACCAACTGCGCTCCCAGGAACTGGTCCTGCCCGGTGTACGTTTTGCCGTGGATGCCTACGTTAACTTCGCCCGCCGCGCCAGCTGGGAAGAAGCCGCCAGCAGTTCACTGACCGAAATGTTCGCGCCGCAAATTCACCAGTCACGCCTCGACAGCTGGCCGCAGCATTACCCGTGGATCGACCCGGCCGGCTACGAGTACTTCCGCACCCGCCTGGGTCAGGCCCGGCGCGATGTAGAGCACGGGCTGGCGATTACCCTGCAGCACTACACCACTTACGAAGGCCAGCAGCGCATGCTGGAAATTCTGCAGTTCAAACTGGACATTCTCTGGAGCATGCTCGATGCCATGACCATGGCCTACGAGCTGGACCGCCCGCCTTACCACAGCGTGACCGACCAACGGGTCTGGCACAAAGGAATCACCCTATGAGCTTCGATCGCAGCAAAATCCCGACCTGGCGCCAGGGCTATCGTTTTCAGTACGAACCGGCGCAAAAAGGCCATGTGCTGCTGTATCCCGAAGGCATGATCAAACTCAACGACAGCGCGGCATTGATCGGTGGCCTGATAGATGGCCAGCGTGACGTAGCCGCCATTATCGGCGAACTGGACCAACAGTTCCCCGGCGTACCCGAGCTCGGCGCAGACATCGAGCAATTTATGGAGGTCGCTCGTGCAGAGCACTGGATCGAACTTGCCTGACAGCCGTATCCCGCCCAAACCCGAAATCGGCCTGCCGCTCTGGCTGCTGGCCGAATTGACCTACCGCTGCCCGCTGCAATGCCCCTATTGCTCCAACCCGCTGGACTTTGCCCAACAGGGCAAGGAACTGAGCACCGAGCAATGGTTCAAGGTGTTTCGCGAAGCACGGGAAATGGGCGCCGCGCAGCTGGGTTTTTCCGGGGGCGAGCCGCTGGTGCGTCAGGATCTGGCCGAGCTGATCGCCGAGGCGCGCAAGCTGGGCTTCTACACCAACCTGATCACCTCAGGTATCGGCCTGACCGAGCAGAAAATCAGCGACTTCAAAAAGGCCGGCCTGGACCACATCCAGATCAGCTTTCAGGCCAGCGACGAACAGGTGAACAACCTGCTGGCGGGCTCGAAAAAAGCCTTCGCGCAGAAACTCGAAATGGCCCGCGCGGTGAAGGCCCACGGTTACCCGATGGTACTGAACTTCGTGACCCATCGGCACAACATCGACAAGATCGATCGCATTATCGAGCTGTGCATAGCCCTTGAGGCCGACTTCGTCGAGCTTGCCACCTGCCAGTTCTACGGCTGGGCCCAGCTCAATCGGGTCGGGCTGTTGCCAACCAAAGAACAGCTAGTGCGGGCTGAGCGCATCACCAACGAATACCGGGCCAAACTGGCAGCCGAAGGCCACCCCTGCAAGCTGATTTTCGTCACCCCGGACTATTACGAAGAGCGCCCGAAAGCCTGCATGAACGGCTGGGGCAGCATCTTTTTGACCGTGACACCTGACGGCACCGCCTTGCCGTGTCATGGTGCGCGTCAGATGCCGGTCGAGTTCCCCAACGTGCGCGACCACAGCATGCAACACATCTGGTACGACTCGTTCGGCTTCAATCGTTTTCGAGGCTATGACTGGATGCCCGAGCCTTGCCGCTCGTGTGACGAGAAAGAGAAGGACTTTGGCGGTTGTCGTTGCCAGGCCTTCATGCTCACCGGCGATGCCAGCAATGCGGACCCGGTTTGCAGCAAATCGCCGCAACACGACTTGATTCTCAAGGCGCGCGAAGAAGCCGAGCACGCCACCCAGACCATCGAACAACTGGCGTTCCGAAATGATCGAAACTCACGTCTCATCGCAAAAGGCTGAACCCTTCAGCGCCGCACTCGCCGTAGCCGCCGGAGTCGATTTCGCAGAGTTGCGGGTCGGTCCGGCCGGGCTGTTCTGGAATGAATACCGCCCTGCTGACGCGGCCTGTCGCATCTGGCACTGGCGCGATGGCCAGGCACGTTGCCTGACACCCGACGGATTCAGTGTGCGCAGCCGGGTATACGAGTATGGCGGTGGGGCGTTCTGCCTGAGCGATAGCGGTGTGGTGTTCGTCAACGAGTCCGACCAGCAACTGTATCTGCAAACCCTGGACGGCAAGGCTCCACAAGCACTGACCCGGGGCACTTGTCGCTATGGCGATGTGCAATACACCGACGGGCAGGTACTCGCCGTCGAAGAAAATGCCGACCGGCACCGACTGGTCAGCATCAGCCTCGACACCCTTGAGCGCCGGATATTGGCTGAAGGCGCCGACTTCTACGCCGCCCCCACCCTGAGCCCTGACGGCCAGCGTCTGGCCTGGATCGAATGGAGCCGGCCGCATCAGCCGTGGACGTCGACCCGTTTGATGCTGGCTGAAGGCAACGTCGATGGCCGCTGGAATACCCCACGCTGCATCGCCGGCGACCTCAGAGAAGAATCACTGCAACAACCGCGCTTCGACGAACACAACCGCCTGTATTGCCTCACCGATCGTGCCGGCTTCTGGCAGCCGTGGGCACAATTTGCCGATGGCTTGATACCTGCACCGAGTGCTGATGCCGATCACGCCCCAGCACCCTGGCAACTGGGCACCAGCACTTGGCTCCCACTGGGAGAGAAGGCCTATCTGGCCAGCTGGACCGTGGGCGGTTTCGCACGCTTGGGCATCCATACGCCTGACGGCCATCTTGAAGATTACACCGGGGATTACAGCCGCTTTCGCTGTCTGGCACTGGATGATGAGTTCATCTATTGCATTGCCGCATCACCGGTCAGCCCCTCGGCCGTGATTGCCATCCGCCGCTGCGACAAACAGGTCAGCGTTCTGGCAGGGGGCATTGCACCGCTTCCCCCCGAGCAGATCAGCCGCCCACATACCCTGCGCTACCCCTCCGGTGGCGGCGAAGCCCATGGCTTTTTCTACCCGGCGATGCACGGCGAAACCAAACCGCCATTGGTGGTGTTTGTTCACGGCGGCCCGACATCGGCCTGCTACCCGATGCTCGACCCGCGCATTCAATACTGGACGCAGCGCGGTTTTGCCGTTGCCGACCTCAACTATCGGGGTAGCACTGGCTACGGTCGCGACTATCGTCAGGCCCTGCATCTGAAATGGGGGGAGGTGGATGTTGAAGACGCCTGCGCTGTGGTCAGCTACCTCGCGACCCAGGGTTTGATCGATGGCGAAAACGCATTTATCCGTGGCGGCAGTGCAGGCGGCTATACCACCTTGTGTGCGCTGGCATTTCACGATGTCTTTCGTGCGGGAGCCAGCCTGTATGGGGTCAGCGATCCGATCGCCCTGGCGCGTGCCACCCACAAGTTTGAAGGCGACTACCTGGACTGGCTGATCGGCGACCCGCAACAGGATGCCGAGCGTTATGCGGCGCGCACCCCGTTACTGCATGCCAGCCAGATCCGCGTGCCGGTGATTTTCTTTCAGGGAGAGCTGGACGCTGTGGTCGTCCCGCAACAAACCCGCGACATGCTCAAGGCGCTGCAAGACAACGACATCCCGGCCCGGGCGTACTACTACCCCGATGAGCACCACGGATTTCGCAAGGCCAAAAATCAGGAACATGCACTGGAACAGGAATGGTTGTTTTATAGCGAGTTGCTGGCCAGATAACCCTTGGACTGCACACAACCGGTAGGAGCGAGCTTGCTCGCGAGCTGTTGATCTTCAAGCTCGCTCCTACAATCCCATTAACGCTTGGCGATGATCCATACCGCGTGAACGATCCCCGGAATGTAACCGCACAAGGTCAGCAGAATATTCAGCCAGAATGCGCCGGCAAATCCCACTTGCATAAACACGCCAAGTGGAGGGAGCAAGATCGCAAAAATGATTTTAATAAGGTCCATGAGTTCAGCTCCCAATTGATAGCGGGCCCAATCGAGCCCTACAGCTAATCGACTGCGCACGCGATTAAAAGGTTCAGTCGGTACTTATCCTGGACAAAAAAACGCCCCGTGCCGAACAAAACAGGCACAGGGCGCGCGGTACACCGCGAGACGGTTCTTTAAATCCGGTATGACTCTAAATTCTGCGGCACTGCAACTGCGCCGTTCGTACCCGTGCAAACGTCCGGGCCAGACGCAGCAGCATTTCATCGATGTTGCCTTTGCTGACGCACAGCGCAGGGGTGAAGCGCAGACAGTCCGCCTGAGGCGCGCTGATCAGCAAACCTTCGTACAAGGCCGCCTTTACCACGGCCTGCGCCGAGTCATCCGACAAGGTCAGCCCCCAGAACAGGCCCTGGCCACGCAGTTCACCCTGTGCATAACTGTTTGCCAAACGGGCCAGGCCCTCGCGCATGTACTGACCGGTGTCCCGCACCTGCTGCAGAAAACCTTTTTCCAGCAGCGCCTCAAGCACCGCACCGCCGGCAGCCGTCATCAATGCGTTGCCATGATGAGTACCGCCCAACTCTCCCGGTTCCAGGCAACAGGCTTTGCCCCGCGCCAGCACGGCGGCCAGAGGCACACCGCCGCCCAGGCCTTTGCCCAGGGTTACGATGTCGGCACGTACGCCGTAGCTCTGTTCCGCCAGCAAGGTGCCACAACGCCCCATCCCGGTCTGGACCTCATCCAGAATCAGCAAGATGCCCAACTCGCGACACAGTCGTTCGACGCCCTTGAGGTAATGCCCGGTCGCCGGGATCACTCCGGCATCGCTCTGAACCGGCTCCAGCATGATGGCCACGGTCTGCGCGTCGACGGCGGCGTGCAACGCTGGCAGGTCGTTGAACGGTACGTGGATAAAGCCCGGCAATTGCGGCTCAAAGCGGTTCTCAAAGTTGCTGCTGCCCGAAGCGGACATCGCGCCAAAGCTGCGACCGTGGCAGCTGTGGGTTGCGGTAATAATTTGATGGGCACCGCCACGATGCAGTTGCCCCCACTTGCGCGCCAGTTTGATCGCGCCCTCGTTGGCCTCGGCTCCGGTATTAAGAAAATGCACCTGGTCACTGCCGGTGCTGTCGCACAGACGCGCGGCCAGGCTCAGCATTCCCCGATTGTAAAAACCCGCCCCCGGATTGATCAGCGACTGCGCCTGATCAGCCATCGCCTTGATCAACACGGCCGGGCTATGGCCCAGACTGTTGACTGCCCCGCCCTGGGTAAAATCCAGATAGGCACGGCTTTCGCTGTCCCACAGCCATGAGCCCTGGCCCCGCACAAAGACTTGAGCGGCACGCTCGACACTGGGCATCAGGCAGGCGCGGGACTGGCGGCCGTCGTGAATTGACGGGGCAGACTCGGCTGCCATCAGGTTGAGGCTGGGCTGGGGACGACGCAGGTTAAACAGGTTCATGCACGCTGACCTTGTGATCATAAGCAGATACGATTTGCAAGCGGGTGTCTTGTGCATGAATGGTCGTGCTGTGGGCAAGTTATATTGCCTAACCTATGCAAAAACTCTCATGCAAATCAGTGATCTTCTGGCTCTCAGGCTCTACGGCCCTTGTGGAATGGGCGTAGACTAGGCGCCGCCGGGCCTTTGAGCCATTTCGTTTTTTAAGCATTTTCGATAAGTAATACTTATGGATTTTAAGCAACTGCGTTATTTCGTCGCGGTCTACGAGGAAGGTCATGTAGGACGTGCTGCAGAGCGCCTGTCCATCTCACAGCCGGCGCTGTCCCAGCAGATACGCCACCTGGAGCACAACCTCGACGTCAGCCTCTTTGAACGCAGCAGCAAACGCCTGCTGCCGACCCTGGCTGCCCACACGTTGTACAACCATGCCTTGCCGTTGCTCGATGGCTTGCAACGGGCCAAAGAGGCACTGAGCAACTTCCAGGGCCAGGCGTTGCGCACGATTGCCATCGGTGTACTGCAAACCGTGCACACCAGCCTGGTGCCGCAGATGCTTGAGCGAGTACGCCAGGCCCAGCCGCATCTGGTGGTGCAGATATATGAACTGACGGGCATCGAGATCGAACGGCGCCTGCTCAATGGGTCACTCGACATCGGTATCAGCTACCTGCCGCCACGTCAGCCCGGGCTACACGGCTTACTGCTGTACGAAGACGAGTTGCAACTGGTAATCCCGGCCGATCATCCGTTGCGCGAATTCAAGAAGGTGTCACTGACGCAGGCTGCAGAACTGCCAATGTTGCTGCTGGGGGAAGAATTTCAGGTGCGCCAGATCTGGAAGAGCCAGCTCGCAAGCCTGGGCCGTCGCCCACAGGTTCAGGCTGAACTGAACACCATGGCCGGGATTCTCGAAAGCTTGCCCCATACCAGGCTCGCGACGGTCTTGCCAGGGCGCTCGCGACACGAGCACGACAATCAGGCATTGCTCTGGAAGCCGCTCAGTGAACCGCGCGTGCCGCTTAAAGTAGGGTTGGTATGCCGTGATGTACAGCGCCAGCAGGCGACTCTTGAACTACTGCGCACGTTGCTGGAGGAAGTGACGCATCGCAAAGACGCGACACTGTAGCCCTTCGCCTCATTCATTGTGGGAGCTGGCTTGCCAGCGGCCATAAGTCGGGAATTGCCAGGCGCATCAAAATCCATACGCACAAAAAAGAAAACCCCGCCTAGGCGGGGTTTTGCAGACTGTTTCCCTGACATCCTTTTCACTCCGCCTTCCTGGCAGAATCCTACGTGTCCCTGTTGTTGCTTTGAGCTTCCTGCTCTACGTCCCTGATAAGTAGATTACCCATGGATCCAATCTGGCGATATGGGCGATTGGCAGTACGCAATGTAAGCAAATGCTTACATTGCCCTGACAAGACTTTAGAAGTGCGCTTCGTCGAGCAGGTAAAGCGATTCGCTGCCGGCCTTCACGGACGCACTCAACGAGTCAATACGTGGCAGCAGACGCGCGAAGTAGAAGCGTGCAGTGCCCAGTTTGCTGACATAGAAGGCTTCTTGCGACTCCTTGCCCAAAGCAGCCTTGGCCATCATTGCCCACATGTAGGCATAGGTCGTGTAGCCAAAAACCTGCAGATACTCGACCGAGGCCGAGCCGATTTCATTCGGATTATTTTGCGAGCGCTCCAGGACCCAGGCCGTCAACTGGTCAAGCGTGTCCAGAGCTGCAGCCAAAGGCTGGGTAAATTCGTCCAGGCTGCTGGATTGCGCGGCGATGAACTGACGAATTTCGTCGGCAAACAAGCGGTAGTAAGCCCCGCGGTTGCCGACGATTTTGCGGGCGACCAGATCCAGCGCCTGAATACCGTTAGTGCCTTCGTAGATTTGCGTGATGCGCACATCACGCACCAGTTGCTCCTGGCCCCATTCCCGAATATAGCCATGCCCGCCAAACACTTGCTGGCCATGCACAGTGGTTTCCAGCCCCAGATCAGTCAAAAAGGCCTTGGCCACAGGCGTCAGCAAAGCCACTTGGGCATCGGCCCGCTCACGCGCCGCCGGGTCTTCGCTGAACTTGGCAATATCCAGCTGGTTGGCAACGTAGGTCGAAAAGGCACGTCCGCCTTCGTTGCAGGCTTTCATGGTCAAAAGCATGCGGCGCACATCTGCATGAACGATGATCGGGTCAGCCACTTTGTCCTTGGCCTGAGCGCCGGTTGCCGCACGCCCTTGCAGGCGGTCGCGGGCGTATTCCACAGCGTTCTGATACGAACGCTCGCCCGAAGCCAGGCCCTGAATGCCGACGCCCAGACGCTCGTAGTTCATCATGGTGAACATCGCCGCCAACCCACGGTTAGGCTCGCCCACCAGATAACCGACGGCTTCGTCGAAGTTCATCACGCAGGTGGCTGAAGCCTGAATCCCCATTTTGTGTTCGATGGAACCACAGGTAACCGGGTTGCGCTCACCCAGGCTGCCATCGGCATGCACCATGAACTTGGGCACCAGAAACAGCGAAATGCCTTTAGGCCCGGCGGGCGCATCGGGAAGTTTGGCCAGAACCAAATGGATAATGTTTTCCGTGAGGTCGTGCTCACCACCGGTGATGAAAATCTTGGTGCCGCTGACTTTGTAGGAACCATCTGCCTGAGGCTCGGCCCTGGTGCGAATAATCCCCAGATCGGTACCGGCATGGGGTTCAGTCAGGCACATGGAGCCCGCCCACACGCCCGAGTACATATTCGGCAGGTAAGTGGCCTTCAATTCTTCGCTGGCGTGAGCGTTGATCGATACGCAGGCTCCGGCCGTCAGCATCGGGTACAAACCGAAAGCCAGGCTGGAGGAGTTGATCATCTCTTCGACCTGGGCCGACACCGACTTGGGCATGCCCATGCCGCCGAACTCCGGGGCGCCGCCCACGCCGACCCAGCCGCCCTCAGCGTAGGTTCTGTAGGCGTCGACGAAACCGGCAGGTGTCGTCACCACGGTGTCCTTCCAGTGGCAGCCTTCTTCGTCGCCGCTGCGACTCAACGGCGCGATGCTTTTGGCGGTGACCTTTCCCGCTTCTTCGAGAATGGCTTCAACAGTTTCAGCATCGACGGTTTCAGCTAATGCAGGCAATTGCGCCCAAAGAGCAGCAACCTCGAAAACTTCATTGAGGACGAAGCGCATATCGCGCAGGGGCGCTTTGTAATCAGCCATGGCAAACCTCGTAATCTGTAAACGTTGAAGCCCGAACGGGCAGTTGAAACCGGAACTCAGTCTAACTTAACGACGATAGCGATACATAGGGTCAAGCTGTGACCAGACACAATACTTAAGTCACGACCTGCAGGAGCGAGCTTGCTCGCGAGCTGTTTGTTTAAAAGCTCGCGAGCAAGCTCGCCCCTGCAACAAGGGGTACGTACAAAATAAAAAAGCCGCGTCCCCTGAGGAGAAGCGGCTTTTGCAGATGACTGGCCGGGGCTTAGTAGCCCAGGTCGAAGTCCTCTTCTTTCATGTCCATCAGGTTGCCTGCACCCGACAGCATGGTGGCAACGTGCGTACGGGTACGCGGCAAGATGCGCTGGAAGTAGAAGCGCGCGGTCTGCAACTTGGCTTTGTAGAACGCTTCTTCGGACGTGCCCGCAGCCAGTTTTTCAGCTGCCAGACGCGCCATGTCGGCCCAGAAATACGCCAGGCATGCATAGCCGGAATACATCAGGTAGTCGACCGAGGCCGCGCCCACTTCTTCACGGTCCTTCATGGCTGCCATACCGACCTTCATGGTCAGCTCACCCCATTCCTTGTTCAGTGCAGCCAGCGGTGTCACGAATTCCTGAACGGCTTCGTTGCCTTCGTTGGTCTGGCAGAACTTGTGCACGATCTTGGTGAAGCCTTTAAGCGCCTCGCCTTGAGTCATCAGCACTTTGCGGCCCAGCAGGTCGAGTGCCTGAATACCGGTGGTGCCTTCGTACAGCATCGAAATGCGGCTGTCGCGAACGTTCTGCTCCATGCCCCACTCAGCGATAAAGCCGTGGCCGCCGTAGATTTGTACACCGTGGTTGGCGGACTCAAAACCGACTTCAGTCATGAACGCCTTGGCGATTGGAGTCATGAAGGCCAGCAATGCATCGGCTTTCTTTTTCTCGTCTTCATCAACGCCATATTTCACGATGTCGACTTGCTTGGCGGTGAAGTAAACCATCGCACGGTTGCCTTCGGCGAATGCCTTCATGGTCAACAGCATACGACGTACGTCCGGGTGGACGATGATCGGGTCAGCGGCCTTTTCAGGCTCTTTAGGCCCGGTCAGCGAACGCATTTGCAGACGGTCGCGAGCGTACTTCAAACCACCCTGGAAACCGATCTCGGCGTGGGACAGCCCCTGCAAAGCGGTGCCCAGACGTGCCGTGTTCATAAAGGTGAACATGCAGTTCAGGCCTTTGTTCGGCGGGCCGATCAGGAAACCTGTAGCGCCGTCGAAGTTCATCACGCAGGTCGCGTTACCGTGGATGCCCATTTTGTGTTCAAGGGAGCCACAGGACACCGCGTTGCGCTCACCGATGCTGCCATCGGCGTTAGCGTGGAACTTGGGCACGATAAACAGCGAAATACCTTTGGTGCCGGCCGGTGCATCCGGCAGGCGGGCCAGAACGATATGGACGATGTTGTCGGCCATGTCATGTTCGCCGGCCGAGATGAAAATCTTGGTCCCCGAAACTTTGTACGAACCATCAGCCTGAGGTTCGGCCTTGGTACGCAACAGACCCAGATCGGTACCGCAGTGCGATTCGGTCAGGCACATGGTGCCGGTCCACTCGCCAGTCACCAGCTTGCTCAGGTAAGTGTTCTGCTGCTCGGGAGTGCCGTGCTCGGAGATGGTGTTCATCGCACCGTGGGACAGGCCCGGGTACATGCCCCACGACCAGTTGGCCGCACCAACCATTTCACTGACTGCCAGACCCAGAGACTCCGGCAGGCCCTGGCCGCCGTGTTCTACGTCGTGAGCCAGGCTAGGCCAGCCACCTTCAACGAATTGTTTGTAGGCTTCTTTAAAGCCGGTAGGCGTTTTAACCCCGGATTCACTCCAGGTGCAGCCTTCGATATCACCCACGCGGTTCAGCGGTGCCAGCACTTGCTCACAAAACTTGGCGCCTTCTTCAAGAATGGCATCAACCATATCTGGAGTAGCGTCCTGGCAAGCCGGCAGGCTCTGATAGTGCGCTTCGTAACCGAGCAGTTCGTCACGAACGAAGCGAATATCACGCAAGGGGGCCTTGTAGTCAGGCATAGCGATAAACCTCTGCTGATGAATCCGGGGATGAACAACCGCGTGGATTTGTTATGGCGGTCAAACAGGTGTTTGAAACATACGTTTACGCCCATTTATTGTCAAGCAGCGCTATGCCGCCGTTCGTCTTGGCATATCAGCAACGCGTTTATATGGGGCCTGTCTCGAACGGTGGGAGCCGGCTTGCCGGCGATTTCATCAGCGCCTGGGCACAGGCACACCCGCCCCCCAGGATCGCTGGCAAGCCAGCGCCCACAAGGGAGCAGTCACATGGGAAACAGGGCTTAGTCCAGCAAATCCAGCTGCAGATGCTCGGCCACCGCTTGTGCCGAGGCGCTCTTGAGCTTTGGCACACGGCCCAGGCAGGGCGCCGGAAGGCGCTCAGCCAGGGTGGCGAGGTTTTCTTCAAGCCGGGAGGTCTTCGGCCCAATGATGTTGGCCACCCAACCGGCCAGTTGCAGACCATCCCGCGCAATCGCCTCGGCCGTCAACAAGGCATGGCTGATGCACCCCAGGCGCACGCCCACCACCAGAATCACCGGCAGATCCAGTGCCTGGGCCAGATCCGACAAACTGTCTTGCCCGGACAGCGGCACGCGCCAGCCTCCGGCGCCTTCAATCAGGGTGAAATCCGCCTGCCGGGCCAAAATCTGGCGCATGGGCAACAACAACGATTTCACCGTCAACACCACACCGACTTCGCGCGCAGCAATGTGCGGAGCGATAGCCGGTTCGAATGCCACGGGGTTGACCTCGTCATAGCTGAGCTGGATCGAACACTCTGCCATCAGCGCCAGCGCGTCGGCGTTACGCAAACCTTGAGGGGTGTTGTCACAGCCCGAAGCCACCGGCTTGCCCGCCGCCGTGCTCAATCCGGCCTCGCGTGCAGCATGCAACAAACCTGCTGCAATCGTGGTTTTACCAACGTCGGTGTCGGTGCCTGTAATGAAGTACGCAGGGCTCATCGCGTTTTCTCCAAAATCCCGTAGACCACCTGATACGTCGCCGGCAATCCAAGAGGCTGACGAAACTGTTCGTAAGCACCCACCAACCCCAGAAGCCGCGCCCTGCCGGTCAACCCTTCAGGGCGGCCGGGGTTGAGGTTATGGGCCCCCAGGGCTTTCAACTCATGGGTCAACTGGCGTACTTGCGGGTAGTGCAGCACATGCGGCTGATTGTGCAAGCCGAGCACATCCAGGGGGCTTTCGGCACACAGCTGTTGATACGTTTCGAACTCACGGAAGCGATTGACGTGGACCTGGCCATCGACCACCCGCCAGCTGTCACGCAACTCCCTCAATGTACCCACGCACAAGCTGGCAAAGGCAAATACTCCTCCGGGCCTGAGCACCCGATGGGCTTCGCTGAGCACGGCATTGAAATCGGCACACCATTGCAGCGCCAGGCTGGAAAAAATCAAATCACAACTGCCCGATTGCAGCGGCAGGCTTTCGGCATCCCCGGCAATAAAGTGATGCGCTCCGCCCTGAGGCCGGGCGAACGCCAGCATGCCCTGGGCGATGTCCAGCGCCAGGCCTTCGCTGTGAACAAAACGCTGGCCCAGCACCCGGCTGAAATAGCCTGTGCCGCTGCCCAGATCCAGCCACCGCTGCGGCTTCAGATCGGCCGGCAAACGGGCGGCCAGTTCATGACCAACTGCGCGCTGCAGCTCAGCAACGCTATCGTAGCTGGCCGCGGCCCGGGAAAACGAAACCGCCACCTGACGCTTGTCCGGCAAGCAATTGGCGGGGGTTGCAAAACCAAGATCAGTCATCACCCGACTCATGTAAAAAAGCCTGGATCGCCGCCGCCAATTCGTGGGGAGCTTCCAGTAAGAAGGCATGACAGGCCTGTTCAATCAGACCCACTTCGACATCAGGTAACAGCGCCAGCATGTCAGTTGCCGCCTGTACCGGCACCAACCCGTCAAGCCCGGCAAACAAATGCAATTGCGGCCCGTTGAACGCCTGCAAGGCACGCCGCGTATCAAGCTTGCCCAGTAACTCCAGGCCTGCAAGCAGGATGTCCGGTTGCGCTTTGGGTGCGCCACTCAACAGCTGGGTGGCCAATGCACGAGGCTCGGCCGAGCCCTGGCTGCACAACAGACAAAAGCGTTTGAGGGTGGTGTTGGGCGCTTCGCGAAAACCACTGAGGAAGGGCTCGAAGGTCGAGGCCGGCATCCCGCTTGGCCAATCGTCACGGCTGACGAAACTCGGGTTGCTGGCCAGAGTCACCAGCCCGCAACAACGATCACCCCGGCGTGCAGCCAGCTCCGTGGCGAGCATCGCGCCCAACGACCAGCCACCCAGCCAGACGTTGTCGGGCAGAGTGGCATCCAGTTCATCGAGCCAGTCTTGCAGGGTCGTCGACGCCAGCACCGGCAGCGGTTCGATTTCAACCCGCAAGTGCTCGTCCAGGCCCCGCAACGCTGCAGCCAGGGGCTCCAGTGGTGAAACCCCCAGGCCCCAGCCGGGCAGCAAAATCAGACGATCACGCATGGTCGGGCTCCAGCTTGCGCCAACAGTCATCGAGTGCATTTAACAATAGCTGCACCTGCGCCTGCGTGTGCGCGGCGGACAGTGTCACGCGCAATCGCGCGCTGCCTGCCGGCACCGTTGGCGGACGAATGGCCGTCACCATCAGCCCGCGCTTGCGCAACATCTGCGACAAACGAATTGCCCGGCCACTGTCGCCAATCATGATCGGCTGGATCGGCGTGAAACTCTCCATCAGCTGCAGGCCAATCTGCTCGGCGCCACGCCGGAACTGGCCAATCAACTGGTTGAGGTGTTCACGGCGCCAATGTTCGGTGCGCAACAGCTCGAGACTTTTCAGCGTGGCACAGGCCAGCGCGGGCGGCTGACTGGTGGTGTAAATATAGGGCCGGGCGAACTGAATCAGACTTTCAATCAGCTCTTCACTGCCGGCCACAAATGCACCGCTGGTGCCGAAAGCCTTACCCAGGGTGCCGACCAGCACCGGCACATCGTCCACACCCAAGCCGAAGTGCTCGACAATCCCGCCGCCATTGGCCCCTAAAGGACCGAAACCGTGGGCATCATCGACCATCAGCCACGCGCCTTTGGCCCTGGCCTGGCGAGTCAGTGCGGGAAGGTCGGCCAAATCACCGTCCATGCTGAACACGCCATCAGTTACCACCAGCGTATTGCCGTTGGCCTTCTCCAGCCGCGCGGCCAGACTGAGTACGTCGTTATGCAGATAACGATTAAAACGCGCACCGCTCAGCAAGCCTGCATCCAGCAGCGAAGCATGATTGAGACGGTCTTCAAGCACCGTATCGCCCTGCCCCGCCAAAGCGGTAACTGCGCCCAGATTGGCCATATAGCCATTGCTGAACAACAGCGCCCGCGGGCGACCGGTGAACTCGGCTAGCGCCTCCTCCAGCTCATGGTGCGGCGCGCTGTGGCCGATCACCAAATGTGATGCCCCGCCGCCCACTCCCCAGCGCGATGCGCCGGCCTGCCAGGCTTCGATGACCTGGGGATGATTGGCCAGACCGAGATAGTCGTTATTGCAAAAAGCCAGTAACGGCTGACCATCGACCACCACCTGCGGCCCTTGCGGGCTCTCAAGCAATGGACGCTGGCGGTATAGATTGTCGGCACGACGCGCGGCCAGACGGGCGTTCAGATCAAAAGACATGCTGGCCTCGAAAACAGATGGCGCACAACCTGCAGGAGCGAGCGGCCCCTGCAGGAGCGGGCTTGCTCGCGAGCCGTTTAAGAGCTCGCTCCTGCAGAGGGTGGGGCTCGGGTTTAAACCGCAGCGTTATAGAACTGTTCGCTGGATTTCTGATCCATCAGCGCGTGCTCAATGGCCGCCTGATGCACTTCATCCGCATGGTCTTCGCGGGCCTCGGGCAGGATGCCAAGGCGGCTGAACAGCTGCATGTCCTTGTCAGCCTGCGGGTTGGCCGTGGTCAGCAATTTGTCACCGTAGAAAATCGAGTTGGCCCCGGCAAAGAATGCCAGCGCCTGCATCTGCTCATTCATCGCTTCACGCCCGGCCGACAGCCGCACGTGACTCTGCGGCATCATGATCCGCGCCACCGCCAGCATGCGGATGAAATCAAACGGGTCGATATCTTCTGCGTTTTCCATTGGCGTACCGGCCACTTTCACCAGCATGTTGATCGGCACCGATTCCGGGTGCTCGGGCAAGTTAGCCAGCTGGATCAGCAGATTGGCCCGGTCATCCAGCGATTCACCCATGCCTAGAATCCCGCCGGAGCAGATTTTCATCCCGCTTTCGCGCACGTAACTCAGGGTTTGCAGACGCTCGCTATAAGTGCGGGTGGTGATGATGCTGGTGTAGAACTCGGGCGAGGTGTCGAGGTTGTGGTTGTAGTAATCGAGCCCGGCGTGAGCCAGTGCGCTGGTTTGCTCCTGGTCCAGCTTGCCCAGGGTCATGCAGGTTTCCAGCCCCAGCGCCTTGACCCCTTTGACCATTTCCAGCACGTAGGGCATGTCCTTGGCCGAAGGATGTTTCCAGGCTGCGCCCATGCAGAAACGGGTAGCTCCGATCGCCTTGGCCCGGGCCGCCTCTTCAAGCACGGCTTGCACCTGCATCAGCTTCTCTTTGGCCAGGCCGGTGTTGTAGTGGCCCGACTGCGGACAATATTTGCAATCTTCCGGGCAAGCCCCGGTCTTGATCGAAAGCAGCGTCGAAACCTGCACCCGATTGGCATCGAAATGTGCGCGGTGAACAGTCTGGGCCTGAAATAGCAGGTCATTGAATGGCTGAACAAACAAGGCGCGAACTTCGGCTAAGGACCAATCATGTCGCAAGTTGGCAAGGGTGCTGGCGCTCATCGGCGTTTCTCTTGATTTATGCTTTGACTTGAACCTGAAGCAAGCGCTTCAGGCACGGCACGGATGCCCGGCATGTTTAAGGATGCGACATGAACTGTCAACCACATTGGATTAGATCGGTTGACATCTGGTTATTTAATAACCACACCTGTTTACTCTGCGATGAAGTTACCGAGAGCGCTTTACCGATCTGCAGCGCCTGTGAACTGGAGCTGCCCTGGCTGGGCGAGAGCTGCCAGCGCTGCGCCTTGCCCTTGCCAATGTCTGGGCTTATCTGCGGTCATTGCCTCAAGCAACCGCCTGCCTTCGAGCAAGTGCATGCAGCTTGGGCGTACGATTTTCCGGTCGACAGCCTCATCGTACGCTTCAAGCACAACAGTAAATGGCCCTATGGCCGACTGTTGGCCGAACTTCTCGGCCAATGCCTGCTTGATCGCTTCAACTGCGGCCAGGAGCGACCCGACTTTTTGCTGCCGGTACCGCTGTCCGTTCAGCGTCTGCGCCAACGTGGCTATAACCAGGCGGCAATGCTCTGTCACTGGCTCAGTGCGCAATTGAGTATCCCGAGGTGCGAGCACTGGCTGCTGCGCACCCGGGACACCCCTGCGCAACAGGCGCTGGGCGCCAAAATCCGCAAGCGCAATCTGCTGCAAGCCTTTGCCCTGGCACCGGGGACGCAGGTCAAGGGGCTGCATCTGGCCTTGGTCGATGACGTACTGACCACCGGGGCCACTGCACAAAGTCTGGCTCGTCTGCTGCTCAACGCCGGGGCACGGAGGGTCGACGTGTACTGCCTGGCCCGTACCCCGAAACCTGAAGGCGCACCTTGACGGCCCCCGGGTCTAGCAGGCACTTTGCGCGGCTCGACCCGTCTAGCGAATCCGCCGTCATGCACCTGCCCACCCTGCTTGCACAACACATGGTCCGCCGCCCGCAGCGAATTGCGCTGTTACAGCACATTGCCGAACAGGGCTCGATCACTGCTGCGGCCAAAAGCGCGGGCATCAGCTACAAGGCTGCGTGGGACGCCATCGATGAACTGAACAACCTGGCGCAAACGGCGCTGGTGCAACGCAGTGTTGGCGGCAAAGGCGGAGGCGGCGCGCGACTGTCCGACGCCGGTGAGCGGGTGCTGCGCCTTTACCAGCGCCTGCAGATATTGCAGAGCCAGGTGCTGGACGCCGCCGAAGATGCCGAAGACCTCGACCTGCTGGGCCGCCTGATGCTCAGAACCAGCGCCCGCAACCAGTTGCGCGGCAGCGTGATCGCCATCGCCAGTCATGGCCATAACGACATGATTGAGCTCGAACTGTCGGGCGGCCTGACGTTGCACGCGCAAATCACCCGCGACAGTACCCTGCGCCTGGAGCTGGCTGTGGGCAGCCCGGTGGTGGCCCTGATCAAGGCCGGCTGGCTGCAAGTGATCGATGCCAGTCAGACACCGACCCCTGAGCACAATCATCTGCAGGGGCAGATTGAGCAGATCCTCCACGCCGAAGACGGCCCCAGCGAAGTGCGCTTCAGCCTCTCCGGCGGCCAGGTTTTGTGCGCCCTGAGCGAACCGCAACACCTCGAAATACTGGGGCTCAAGGCGGGCAGCGCGACGCAGGTGCAGTTTTCGCCGTCGCTGGTGTTGCTGGGCACCCCTGTGTAAAGGTCAGGACTGCGGTTTGAAACATTGCTGTCATGCCCGCTGCTTATGGTGACTGCCAAAACCGTCTGCGAGCCGAGCCTGTCATGACCCTGTTAAAAGAAGATCAACTCACTGACCTTGAGCAAATCATCGGCCTTAGCCGGCGTAGCTTTATCGGTGCCGGCGCCTTGTGCGGTGCAGCCATGTTTTTGGGCGGCGGCCTGCTGAGCCGTAGCGCCATGGCGACCGGCATCAGCGCCGCCTCCAGCCAATTGCTGGGTTTTGACAGTATCAAGGCGGCCACCACTGACAGCATCAGCCTGCCACCCGGCTATCGCTCCAGCGTACTGATCAGCTGGGGCCAGCCACTGCACGCTGCAGGCCCGGCGTTCGACCCCAGCGGTAACGGTTCGGCCAAGGCCCAGGAAGTGCAATTCGGCGACAACAATGACGGCATGAGCCTGTTTGCCTTCCCCGATGACCCGAACCGTGCGCTGATGGCCATCAACAACGAATACACCAACTATCGCTACCTGTACCCCCATGGCGGTATGCCCGCCTCACTTGAAGACGTGCGAAAAGCCCAGGCCAGCGAAGGGGTATCGGTCATCGAAATCCGTCGTACCGGCAACGGCTGGCAGTTCGCCCAGGGCTCGCCGTTCAACCGTCGCGTACATGGCAATACACCGATCCGTCTGGGCGGGCCGGCGGCCGGTCATGCCTTGTTGCGCACCGGGGCCGACCACAGCGGCACCCTTGCCCTGGGCACCTTTCAGAACTGCGCCAATGGCAAAACCCCGTGGGGCACCTACCTGACCTGTGAAGAGAACTTCACCGACTGCTTTGGCAGCTCCGATCCAAAACAAAGCTTCGACGCCGCGCAAAAACGTTATGGCGCAGTGGCCGCCAGCAAAGAAATCAACTGGCACCCCCATGACCCGCGCTTCGACCTGGCGGTCAATCCCAACGAGCTCAATCGCCACGGCTGGGTGGTCGAAATTGACCCGTTCGACCCGCACTCCATGCCCGTCAAACGCACTGCGCTGGGCCGCTTCAAGCACGAGAACGCAGCCCTGGCCGAAACCACAGACGGCCGAGCGGTGGTCTACATGGGCGACGACGAACGCGGCGAATTTATCTACCGGTTCATCAGCCGCGACCGGATCGACCATAAAGACCCCAAGGCCAATCGCGACCTGCTGGACCACGGCACCCTGTACGTTGCCCGTTTTGACGACGGCGACAAAAACCCCGACCTGCCAAGGGGGCAGGGGCAGTGGGTGGAATTGAGCCATGGCAAAAACGGGGTCGATACGGCCAGCGGTTTCGCCAACCAGGGCGACGTACTGATTCATGCACGCCTGGCTGGCAGCGTGGTAAATGCCACACGCATGGATCGCCCGGAATGGATCGTGGTCAGCCCCAAGGACGGCCAGGTCTATTGCACCCTGACCAACAACGCCAAACGCGGCGAAGACGGGCAACCGGTCGGAGGCCCCAACCCCCGGGAGAAGAATGTGTACGGGCAGATCCTGCGCTGGAAAGCCCACAACGGCGATCACGGCGCCGACACCTTCGACTGGGACCTGTTTGTGGTCGCCGGCAACCCGGTGGTGCATGCCGGTCAGCCCAAAGCCGGCTCGTCCAATATCACTGCGCAAAACATGTTCAACAGCCCCGATGGCCTGGGCTTTGATGACGCCGGACGCCTGTGGATCCTGACCGACGGCGATGCCAGCAACGCCGCAGACTTTGCCGGCATGGGCAATAACCAGATGCTCTGCGCCGATCCGGTCAGCGGCGAAATCCGCCGCTTCATGGTCGGCCCGGTTGGCTGCGAGGTAACAGGCATCAGCTTCTCCCCTGACCAGAAGACGCTGTTTGTCGGCATCCAGCATCCCGGTGAAAACGGTGGCTCCACCTTCCCCGAGCACCTGCCCGACGGTAAACCGCGCTCCTCGGTCATGGCCATCAGCCGCGAAGACGGCGGCATCGTCGGCGCCTGATGCAACGCCGGCTCTATTGTGAGAGTCGGCTTGCCGGCGAAAGCATCACCGCACAACCCCAGACCCGGCGTTGTGCCTGAATCGCTGGCAAGCCAGCTCCCTCACGCCTGCCCATTAGCCAGCTCCCACAAAGAGGCCCATTGGCCGCCAGCCACAAGGTTTAGTGCCAGATCGTTCCCGGTCTGCGCTAACATGCATGGCCGGACGCGGCAGCCTGCTGCGCGCAGGAGTCAGCATGTCTCATCCGTTTGCAACACTTACCCCTGATCTGGTGCTCGACGCCGTCGAAAGCATCGGTTTCCTGAGCGATGCCCGCGTGCTTGCGCTCAACAGCTACGAAAATCGCGTGTACCAGGTCGGCATCGAAGACTCGGAACCGCTGATCGCCAAATTCTACCGACCGCAACGCTGGACCAACGAAGCCATCCTCGAAGAGCACCGCTTTACCTTCGAGCTCGCCGACTGTGATGTCCCGGTGGTCGCGCCGATGATCCACAACGGCCAGAGCCTGTTCGAACACGCCGGCTTTCGCTTCACCCTGTTTCCACGCCGGGGCGGCCGTGCGCCGGAGCCCGGCAATCTCGACCAGCTGTACCGTCTGGGGCAACTGCTCGGGCGCCTGCATGCCGTAGGCGCGACCAAGCCGTTTGAACACCGCGAAGCGCTGGGCGTGAAGAACTTTGGCCACGACTCGCTCACCACCCTGCTCGAAGGCAACTTCATTCCGCGCAGCCTGCTACCGGCCTACGAGTCGGTGGCCCGTGACCTGCTCAAGCGCGTCGAAGATGTGTACGCCGCCACCCCGCACACCAACATCCGCATGCACGGCGATTGCCACCCCGGCAACATGATGTGCCGCGATGAGGTGTTCCATATCGTCGACCTCGACGACTGTCGCATGGGCCCTGCGGTGCAGGACCTGTGGATGATGCTGGCCGGTGATCGTCAGGAGTGCCTGGGCCAGCTGTCAGAACTGATGGACGGCTACAGCGAGTTCCATGACTTCAACCCGCGCGAACTGGCGCTGATCGAACCGCTGCGGGCCTTGCGCCTGATGCACTACAGCGCGTGGCTGGCACGCCGCTGGGACGACCCGGCGTTCCCCCACAGCTTTCCGTGGTTTGGCACCGAGCGCTACTGGGGCGACCAAGTGCTGGCCTTGCGCGAACAACTGTCGGCACTCAATGAAGAACCGCTGAAGCTGTTCTGACCCGCCCCCGACTTTTGTAGGAGCGAGCTTGTTCTGTAGGAGCGAGCTTGCTCGCGAGCTTTTACCCGAAAACGAACAGCTCGCCCCTACAAAAACTTTGCTCGCACTCTGTAAAACCTGCTTACACTCTTGGGCTGTTCCGTATCAGTTAGTTGCCTAAGCAAGGATTCTGCATGCAAGCCGCCAACCCGCGTCGCGGGTACATTTTAGGCCTTAGCGCCTATATCATCTGGGGCATCTTCCCGCTCTACTTCAAACTACTCGCCAGCGTCCCCGCGGCCGAGATCATCGTGAACCGGGTGCTCTGGTCTGCGCTGTTTGGCTCGCTGTTGCTGCTGGTATGGAAGCATCCGGGCTGGTGGCAAGAGCTGCGCGACAACCCCAAACGCCTCGGTGTACTGGCCATCAGCGGGCTGTTGATCGCGGCCAACTGGCTGACCTACGTGTGGGCGGTCAATAACGACCGCATGCTGGAAGCCAGCCTCGGTTACTACATCAACCCCTTGGTCAACGTATTGCTCGGCCTGTTGCTGCTGGGCGAGCGCCTGCGCCGCCTGCAATGGATGGCCGTAGGGCTTGCCGCCCTCGGGGTTGCACAACAGGTGTGGCAAGTCGGCAGCCTGCCGTGGGTGTCACTGGTGCTGGCACTGAGCTTTGGCTTTTACGGGTTGATCCGCAAGCAGGCGCCGGTCAAGGCGCTGCCGGGGCTGGTGGTCGAAACCTGGATTCTGGTGCCTATCGCCATTGGCTGGCTGCTTATGCACCCCGAGGCCAACAGTGCCCATGCCGAGTTCTGGAGCACTAAAGAAGCCTGGTTACTGGTAGCTGCAGGCCCGGCAACCCTGATCCCTTTGGTGAGTTTCAACGCCGCGGCACGGCACTTGCCCTACACCACCCTGGGCTTTATGCAGTACATCGCACCGACACTGGTATTGATTCTGGCGGTCTCGGTATTTGGCGAGCATTTGTCCGAAGCCACACTCATGGCCTTTATGTTTATCTGGGCGGGTCTGGCGGTCTATACCCTCGATGCAGTGCTGACCCTTCGCCGGGGTTAGGGGGGCACAATGCGGCCGGGAAACTGAATGAGAAAGGCCCCTAGTCCTCGGGGCGCAACTCAAGCTCGACCATCAATTCGTCGGCCAGGGTTTCCAGGCGCGCCTGCAACACCTCCAGCGAGAGCGTCAGCGGTACCGCCAGAATGGCTTCGGCATGAAACAGCGGCTCGTTGCTCATGGGCGCGGGCCGCACATCCGTCACCAGACGCTCCAGATTAACGCCCTGCTCCGTCAGCACCCGGGTAATGTCGCGCACGATACCCGGGCGGTCATTGCCCACCAGATCCATGGCAATCGGCTTCCAGGTGCACGACTGCTCGATCCCGCTTTCGGCAATCAGCACCCGAATCCCGTCCGGGGCCAGACCATGCAGCGCAGCGATCAACTCATCATGGGCTTCGGCAGGTACGCCCACGCGCAGGATCCCGGCGAATTGCCCGGCCATGCGCGACATCCGGCTTTCCAGCCAATTGCCGCCATGCTCGGCGATACACTGGGCAATGCGCTCAACCTGCCCTGCCTTGTCCGGGGCAAAGACGGTAATCACAAGATGGTTCATGGCGGGGACTCTCTTATTAGGGGTCGGATGAGTATAGGCAAGACCACAACTGCCACTTCGGCTCCCACAAAAACATCCCCGAACAACAAATTGTGTACTGTTTTTAGAATTATCTGGAACAACCCGTACATTTCTTGAGAACATCCTGTTCTTCTGTGTGACCGATAGCGTACAAATGGTCGCAGAACGACGTGATTAGTCTGATTTTCACATCTTCAATTGATCATGTAGTATGCCCTGGCAACCACTACATAATTTGCAACATAGTCCGCCAAGGCGTCTGCTACACCCCGCACAACCCCGCCAGCATGAGCAACGCGGTGTTTTAAGAAGCGCTCCAGGCTTTAAATAAAAATGAGTGAGGCAAGCAATGACTGAACACGTTCACGTCGGTGGCCTGCAGGTCGCCAAAGTCCTGTTCGACTTCGTAAACAACGAAGCCATTCCCGGTACCGGCCTCGACGCCGACCAGTTCTGGGCCGGTGCCGACAAGGTTATTCATGACCTGGCACCCAAGAACAAAGCACTGCTCGCCAAACGCGATGATTTGCAAGCGCGGATCGACGCCTGGCACCAGGCCCAGGCCGGCAAGGCCCATGACGCCGTGGCTTACAAAGCCTTCTTGCAAGACATCGGGTATTTGCAGCCAGAAGCTGCAGACTTCCAGGCAACGACGCAAAACGTCGATGACGAAATCGCCCGCATGGCCGGCCCCCAGTTGGTGGTGCCGGTAATGAATGCGCGCTTCGCCCTCAACGCCTCGAACGCCCGTTGGGGTTCGCTGTATGACGCGCTGTACGGCACCGATGCCATCAGCGAGGCCGATGGCGCCACCAAGGGCAAAGGCTACAACAAGATCCGTGGCGACAAGGTGATCGCCTTCGCCCGCGCCTTCCTCGACGAAGCCGCCCCCCTGGCCTCCGGTTCCCACGTTGATGCCACGGGCTACGCCATCGTTGAGGGTGCCTTGCAGGTCAGCCTCAAGGACGGCAACGCCAGCGGCCTGCGCGACACTGCGCAACTGATCGGCTATCACGGCTCTGCTGCCGCGCCGACGGCCGTGTTGCTCAAACACAATGGCCTGCACTTCGAAATCCAGATCGACGCTGCCAGCCCGGTCGGCCAGACCGACGCCGCCGGCGTCAAAGACGTGCTGATGGAAGCCGCGCTGACCACCATCATGGACTGCGAAGACTCGGTCGCCGCGGTCGATGCCGACGACAAGGTGGTGATCTACCGCAACTGGCTCGGCCTGATGAAGGGCGACCTGAGCGAGCAAGTGTCCAAGGGCGGCGAAACCTTCACCCGTACCATGAACCCGGACCGCGAGTACACCGCGCCAGACGGCGGCACTGTCAGCCTGCACGGCCGCTCCCTGTTGTTCGTGCGCAACGTGGGTCACCTGATGACCATCGATGCAATCCTCGACAAGGACGGCAACGAAGTCCCCGAGGGCATCCTCGACGGTCTGCTGACCAGCCTGGCAGCGATGCACAGCCTCAACGGCACGGCCACCCGCAAAAACAGCCGCACCGGTTCGGTGTACATCGTCAAACCGAAAATGCACGGCGCTGAAGAAGCGGCGTTCACCAACGAGCTGTTCGGGCGCATCGAAGACGTCCTCAAGCTGCCACGCAACACGCTCAAAGTCGGGATCATGGACGAAGAGCGCCGCACCACCATCAACCTCAAGGCCTGCATCAAGGCGGCCAGCGAGCGCGTGGTATTTATCAACACCGGCTTCCTGGACCGTACTGGCGACGAGATTCACACCTCGATGGAAGCCGGGCCTATGGTGCGCAAGGCTGACATGAAGTCCGAAAAATGGATTGGCGCCTACGAAAACAACAACGTCGATGTCGGCTTGAGTACGGGGCTGCAAGGTCGGGCGCAAATCGGTAAAGGCATGTGGGCAATGCCCGACCTGATGGCCGCCATGCTGGAGCAGAAAATTGCTCATCCGCTGGCAGGCGCCAACACCGCCTGGGTACCTTCGCCCACGGCGGCCGCCTTGCATGCGCTGCATTACCACAAGGTTGACGTGTTCGCCCGTCAGGCCGAACTGGCCAAACGCGTCCCGGCATCGGTCGATGACATCCTGACCATCCCGCTGGCCGTTGACCCGCAGTGGACACCCGAGCAGATCCAGAACGAACTGGATAACAACTCGCAGGGCATCCTGGGTTACGTGGTGCGCTGGATCGACCAGGGCGTTGGTTGTTCGAAAGTACCGGACATCAACGACATCGGCCTGATGGAAGACCGTGCGACGCTGCGTATTTCCAGCCAGCACATCGCCAACTGGCTGCGTCACGGCATCGTCAGCAAGACGCAAGTGCTTGAAAGCCTCAAGCGCATGGCCCCGGTGGTCGATCGCCAGAATGCCAACGACGCGCTGTACCGGCCGCTGGCACCGGACTTCGACAGCAATATCGCCTTCCAGGCAGCAGTCGAACTGGTGATCGAAGGCAGCAAACAGCCGAACGGTTATACCGAGCCGGTTTTGCATCGCCGTCGTCGTGAGTTCAAAGCCAGGAATGGCTTGTAACAACCGCCACAAAACAAAAAGCCCCGGCCATGTGCCGGGGCTTTTTTTCGGGCATGAATCTGTGCGGGGCTACAACACCAGTTCCTGCTTTACCAGCTTGAGCAACCTGGCGGTATCAATCGGCTTGAGCAGGAAATCCACCACATCCAGATGCATCGCCTCGATGGCATCACGCACCCCGGCGTCGCCCGACATGATGATGACCGGCAAACTTGCCCGATCTGATGCGCGCACTTTGCGGATCAGGTGCAAGCCGTCGTGGGGCACCATGCGCAAGTCAGTAATGATCAGCCCAATGGATTTTTCAGACTTCAATAACGCCAGCGCCTGACCTTCATTGCTTGCCGTTACACACTCAATGC
The DNA here is from genome assembly GCF_001294575.1 of Pseudomonas versuta. Classification (NCBI taxonomy): domain Bacteria; kingdom Pseudomonadati; phylum Pseudomonadota; class Gammaproteobacteria; order Pseudomonadales; family Pseudomonadaceae; genus Pseudomonas; species Pseudomonas versuta. The sequence continues at coordinate 4,940,691 of NZ_CP012676.1, read as the reverse complement.
CGTGCAACGTCAAAAACTCCGCCAACAGCTCACAAGCCAGCTCATCATCGTCAACAATCAACACCACATGCTGCTCCGGAACGGGTGTTCGCATCACCTCGTTCAAGGCCTCGCGCTCGGCGTCGGTCAATATGTCGTGTTCAGTCATACGGCTCTCGTAAGCTGTCATGCCGGTCAAATACCCCAGCGCTAAAGTCGGCTATCCCTTGGTCGGTTCAATGTGCACTCAGATCACATTAATGCCAAGCCTGAGATCTGGTTATACAAGGAAAAAGTCCGCACGAGCCCGCAAAAACTTCGACCCGACCGGTGCCCATAGACTTACGTCCAATGGGCACCCGCGCGCAGACAACCGAGCATGAGGGTCAGAACACGCCATGGGCCCGCCCCGTCCCGTCATAACAACAACGCGGTAATGGTAATGAGTAAATCGGATGCGTTTCTCCAGGCAGGGAAAACTGCGGTGCTGCAGAACATTCACGGCACCATGCAATTTTTGCAGCGATTCCCGCCCTTTAACCAAATGGAAAACACTCACCTGGCGTTCCTGGTAGAGCAGTGCCAACTGCGCTTCTATGGCCCCGGCGAGAGCATCATCCGACCGACTGACGGGCCGGTAGATCATTTTTACATCGTCAAGCAAGGCCGGGTGGTGGGTGAACGGACCCATGTGGGCCGTGAAGGCGCCGAAACCACCTTTGAAATTACCGCCGGCGAATGCTTCCCGCTAGCCGCGCTACTGGGCGAGCGCGCCACCCGCACCGAACACCGGGCCGCCGAAGACACTTTTTGCCTGCAACTGAACAAGCCCGCTTTTATCAAATTGTTTGCCCTGTCCGACGAGTTCCGCGACTTCGCTTTGCGTGGCGTCAGCAGCCTGCTCGACAAGGTCAACCAACAGGTTCAGCAAAAAGCCGCAGAGACCCTGGGCACTCAATATTCGCTCAACACCCGGCTCGGCGAACTGGCCATGCGCCATCCGGTGACCTGCCTGCCGGACACCGCACTGCGCGAAGCCGTGCGCCTGATGCATGAACAGCAAGTCGGCAGCATTGTGGTGGTCGACGAGCGCAAAGCGCCGTTGGGGATTTTCACCCTGCGCGATCTGCGCCAGGTGGTGGCCAGCGGGGTCCAGGACTTCGCCCAGGCAATCGACCTGTACATGACCCCGGCGCCGTTTTACCTGACCCCCGACCACAGCGCCTTTGACGCGGCCATCGCCATGACCGAGCGCCATATTGCCCACGTATGCCTGGTCAAGGATCAACGCCTGTGCGGCGTGGTTTCCGAACGTGACCTGTTCTCGCTGCAACGGGTAGATCTGGTCCATCTGGCACGCACCATCCGTCATGCGCCCCGCCTGGAAAACCTGATCAGCCTGCGCGGCGAGATAGGCCAGTTGGTAGAGCGCATGCTGGCCCATGGTGCGTCATCCACCCAGATCACCCACATCATCACCCAGCTCAACGACCACACCGTATGCCGGGTGATCGAGCTGGTACTGGCCGACCGCGGCGACCCCGGCGTGCCGTTCAGCTGGCTATGTTTTGGCAGCGAAGGGCGACGCGAACAAACCCTGCACACCGACCAGGACAACGGCATTCTGTTCGAGGCCAGGGACGCTAGCCACGCCGCCGAAATTCGCCAGCGCCTGCTGCCCGTTGCGCAGCAAATCAACCATCATCTTGCGGCCTGCGGCTTTACCCTGTGCAAGGGCAATATCATGGCCGGCAATCCGGACCTGTGCTTGGCACGCGCCGAATGGGCCCGCCGTTTCGCCGCTTTCATTCGCGAGGCAACCCCCGAGAACCTGCTGGCATCGAACATTTATTTCGATCTGCGAGTGGTCTGGGGTGACGAACAGGGCTGCCAGCAACTGCGCCGCGGGATCCTTGAGCAAGTGGCTGACAATCGCTTGTTCCAGCGCATGATGGCCGACAACGCCCTTCGCCATCGCCCGCCCGTGGGGCGTTTTCGCGAGTTTGTGCTGGAGCGCAAAGGCAGCGACAAAGCCACCCTGGACCTCAAGGTGCAAGGCCTCACGCCGTTTGTCGACGGTGCCCGGCTACTGGCGTTGGCCCACGGCGTGGAAGCCAACAACACCCTCGAACGCCTGCGCCGGCTGGTGCACCTTGAAGTGATCGAACCGCTGGACGGAGCGGCGTATGAAGAGGCCTACCAATTCATCCAGCAAACCCGCATGCAACAGCACCAGTTGCAAAGCCGGGAAAACCGCCCCTGGTCCAACCGTGTCGACCCAGACAGCCTGAACCAGCTGGATCGACGCATCCTGCGTGAAGCCCTGCGCCAGGCCCAGCGCCTGCAGAGCAGCCTGGCCCTGCGGTATCAGTTATGAGCCTGCTGTCCTGGTTACTGCCACGCAAAAAGCCGGTCTTGAGCCTTGAGCAGCAGCAACGCGTTCAGCAACTGCCGCCGACACCCGGGCTGAGCGAGACCTCCCTGCGCAAACAACGCTGGGTGGTGGTCGATCTGGAAACCAGTGGCCTGAACCTCAATCGCGATCAAGTGCTGTCGATAGGCGCAATGGTCATCGAAGATGGGGCGATAGACCTGGGCCAGGCGTTTGAACGTACCCTGCTGCGCACCGACACCCCCCTCACTCCCAGCGTGTTGCTGCATGGCCTGGGCCCCGAAGCGATTGCGGCGGGCAGTGATCCGGCCGATGCCTTGCTCGACTTCATGGCCTTCGTCGGCGACAGCCCGCTGCTTGCATTCCACGCGCCCTTTGACCAGCACATGCTCGGCCGTGCCCTTAAAGAAAGCCTGGGCTACCGCTTGCAGCACCCGTTCATGGACGTGGCGGCCCTGGCGCCGATGCTGTGCCCGCAGGTCAATCTGCGTGAAGCCGGGCTTGATCACTGGATCAGACACTTCAACCTGCAAGTCGAAGACCGCCACAACGCCAGTGCCGACGCCCTGGCCACAGCCGAACTGGCGCTGATCCTGTTCAGCCGCGCCCGCGCGCAACAGATCGACAGCCCGCTGGCCCTGCAGCAGCGGCTAAACCAATGGCTGCGGCGCAAGCAAGCCCATAGCTTCTGACACCGAACTCGACTCCTCAACCGGCACGACTTCACACCTGTAGCAGCGAGCTTGCTCGCGAGTCTTACATGGCTGCGCCAAAGAGCTCGCGAGCAAACTCGCTCCTACAGGCTGTTTACCTTCCGATGAGTGTCAATTGCGCATGCCCATAGCCTCTGACACAATCGCGAATAGTTATCGTTAGTTAAAACTCATCTTCGGTGATGTCCTTGTCGTCAGTCCAAACCCCCCACAGTGAACTGGTTGGAGCGCTTTACCGCGACCATCGCGGTTGGCTGCTGGCGTGGTTGCGACGCAATGTGGCCTGCCCGCAACGGGCGGAAGACTTGAGCCAGGACACCTTTGTGCGCCTGCTCGGCCGCGCAGACCTCAAGGCCCCCCGCGAACCCCGGGCGTTCCTGGCTGCCATTGCCAAAGGCCTGCTGTTTGATTACTTCCGCCGCGCCGCCCTGGAGCAGGCCTACCTCAACGAGCTGATGCTGATCCCCGAGGCCGAGCTACCCTCGCCTGAAGAACAGCAACTGATCCTCGAAGACCTCAAGGCCATCGACCGCCTGCTCGGCAAACTGTCGAGCAAGTCCCGCGCAGCCTTCCTGCATAGCCGCATCGACGGCCTGACCCACGCTGAAATCGCTGAACGCCTCGGCGTGTCGGTGCCCCGCGTGCGCCAGTACCTGGCCCAGGGTATCCGCCAGTGCTACATCGCCCTGTATGGCGAACCGGCATGAGCCCGGTCAGTTCCAGACCGGTATCGGCAGCCGTGCTGGATGCTGCCATTGCCTGGCAACTGTGTCTGGACTGCGGCAATGGCAGCGAGATAGAGCAAGCCGAATTCAGCAAGTGGTACGGCGCCAGCGAAGAGCATGCGCGGGCCTGGTTGCAACTGGGCATGCTCGACCACCGCTTCAGCAGCGCCACTGCCCCGGCACGCAACGCTTTGCTCAAGGCCCGCAACGGCGTGCAGCAGGTGCGCAAAATCGGCGGCGGGCTGGCCAGCATCGCGCTGGTGTTCGGGCTGACATTGTTCGTCGGCAAAGACTTTCTGCCGGTTGATTACTGGATGGCCGATCACCGCACCGCCACAGGCGAGCAGCGCCAGTTACACCTGGCCGATGGCACGCTGCTGAACCTCAACACCCACAGCGCAGTCGATGTGCGGTTTGATCAGACGACGCGGCGAATCATCCTGCAAGAAGGCGAAATCATGGTTCAGACCGGCCATGGCGACCCACGGCCGTTTATCGTGCAAACCCGCGATGGCAGCCTGCGCGCACTGGGCACGCGGTTTCTGGTGAGGCGCGAGGACGACGGCACCCGCCTCAGCGTATTGCAGTCGCGGGTCGCGGCTCATCCCGAAAACAGCGTCGACGAAATCATCTACAACGAGGGTCAGCAAGTACTGATGCACCGCGACCACCTCGGCCAGATGCTCGCCGTCAACGCCGGAGCAGACGCCTGGACCCGCGGCATGCTGGTCCTCGACAACGTCCGTCTGGGCGACATGGTGCGCGAACTCAATCGCTATCACCGCGGCCATCTGGGCGTCGACCCTGACGTGGCCGACCTGCGCATCAGCGGCAGCTTCGCCCTGAACAACGTCAAACTGGCGCTCAATTCCCTGCTGCCCGCTTTACCGGTGCAGATTGAACAGCACACCCCGTGGTGGGTCACCGTCAGCGCCAGGCCCGGCAAAAACTAAATCTAAATTATTTTCAATCAGCCCTATCACTTTTCTGATCTCGTTCGGCAGATAGTCATTGAGAAACATTTCCATTCAGGAACCCGCCGAATGTCCCGCTCCCTCGACACCTTTTTGCGCCCCAGCCTGTTAGCCGTAGCCATCGCCTTCTGCGCCCCGTTGGCCAGCACCTCGCTGATCGCCGCCGAGCAGGCCTCGACTGCGCGCAGCTACAACCTGCCCGCCGGGCCGTTGGCGGCAACCCTGAACCAGATCGCCAGCCAGTCGGGTATCACCCTGGCCATCGACCCGGCTCTGGTTGCAGGTAAAACCTCAGCCCCGGTCAAAGGCTCGTTCGAGGCCAGCACGGCATTGCGCGAGGCGTTGCGCGACAGCGGCCTGCAACTGGTGCCGGGAAGCGCCGGCAGCTTCACCCTGATCGCCATCCCTGCAGGGGTGGTGGCGCTTGAAGCCACCACCATCAGCGGCCAGGACAGCTATGAAAGCGCATGGGGGCCGGTCGACGGCTACCTTGCCCAACGCACCGCCGCCGGCACCAAAACCGACACCTCCCTGCTCGAAGCCCCGCGCTCGATCTCCGTCGCCACCCGCAACCAGATGCAGGACCGGGCGGTGCAGAACCTGGATGATGCGGTGCGTTATATGCCGGGCGTAACGGCCAGCAGTTATGGCAGTGACAGCCGTGCTGAATGGTTGAAGGTCCGCGGATTTGAGCCGACCCAGTTCCTCGATGGCCTGCCGTTGCCTAAAGGCACCTACGCCATGCCCAAACTTGAAACCTGGGACCTGGAACGCGTGGCCCTGCTCCGCGGCCCGGCGTCATCGGTCTACGGCCAGACCCCTGCTGGCGGTCTGCTCGACATGGTCAGCCGACGCCCGGAAGATACCGCCAGCCACGAAGTGCAGATGCAGATCGGCAGCTACCAGCGCAAGCAGATCAGCTTCGACAGCACCGGCCCGATTGATGATGAAGGCCGTTTTCTGTACCGCGTCAGCGGCGTGGTGCGTGACAGCAACACCGCCATCGATCACAACGAAGACAAGCGCTACAACATTGCACCGAGCCTGACCTGGAACATTGACCAAGACACCAAGCTAACCTTCCTCAGCCAGTTCAACCGGGATGACACCGGGATCACCAGCCAGTTTTTACCGCTGCAAGGGACCAAGGTGTCCACGCCTGCGGGCAAAGTGAAGTATCACGAGAACCTGGGTGATCCCAAGTGGGAGTTCTACGACAAGACCTACTACGCACTCGGCTATGCCTTTGAACACCGCCTCAATGATGTCTGGCAGTTCCGTCAAAACCTGCGCTACACCAAGAGCGATCTGGCCTTCCAGGGCATCACTGCAGGCGGTTACTACGGCTCGGTGGCAGACGATGGCACCGTTCAGCGCGGGGCCAACGTGGTCGATGAAGACATCAGCCAGTTCGCCGTGGACAACAATTTCCAGGCTGACTTCGATACCGGCGCAATCAAGCACACCGTCCTGATCGGGCTCGACCATCAGCGCGTCAATACCAACTACAAATGGGATTACGGCGCCGCTCCGGCCAGCAACATCATCAACCCGATCTATGGGCAGGATTTCAGCAACGTCAAATACGCCACCTACAACGACTACAACCAGAAGACCCGCGACACCGGTCTTTACCTGCAAGACCAGATGGCCCTGGACAACTGGCGCTTGACCCTTGGCGGACGTCAGGACTGGTTGCACACCGACACTACGTTCTACAACGAGAACAATGCCCGCGACACACGTGACGACAGCGCCTTCACCGGTAATGCCGCACTGAGCTATGTGTTCGATTCCGGCTTCACGCCTTATGTTTCGTACGCCGAATCGTTCCAGGCCGAGCCAGGTGGTTTTGCCGGCAAATCATTCAAGCCCGGCACCGGCAAGCAATACGAGCTGGGCCTCAAGTACCAGCCGCCGGGCAGCGACATGCTGTTTACCGCCGCAGTCTATGACCTGACCCGCAAGAACATTGTGCTGAGCGATACGCTGGGCGTCAGCCGGCCGCTGGGCGAAGCCAACGTGCGTGGCCTGGAACTGGAAGCGGTGGGCAACGTTAACGAGAACCTGAAGCTGACGGCAGCCTACACCTACGCCAACACCAAAATGACCAAGGTGTCCGACCCCCTGGACAAGAACCGTCCACTGCCACTGACCCCCGAACATCAGGCTTCCATCTGGGCTGACTACACCTGGCACAAAGGTGCGCTGCAAGGGTTCGGCGTAGGCTTTGGCGCCCGCTACATTGGCGAGACCGACAACATCGCGATTGGCAGCATGGCCTATGTACCGGACGCTTCCTATGGTCACACAGACGCCTACACCGTCTACGATGCGGCGGTGCATTACGACCTGGGCAAAATGAACAAATCGCTGCAGGGCGCCACGGTTTCGGTTAACGCCAACAACGTTTTCGACAAGCAATACCTGTCGACCTGCGATGGTTTCTACTGCTACTACGGCGACCGCCGCAACGTCATGGCCAGCGTCAACTACAAGTGGTAACCCGCTAAACACAGCACCACTACCCACCTGTAGGAGCGAGCTTGCCTCGCGATGAGATCATCCCCCGACCGAGGGGGTGCCATCGCCAGGCAAGTTCGCTTCCACAAGGGCGTTTTTGCATTTGGGAATGTCATGAAAAGCAAAACCATCCGCCGCTGGTCCTTTATTCACACCTGGACCAGCCTGATTTGCACCGCGTTTTTGCTGATGCTGGCGCTGACCGGCCTGCCGTTGATTTTCCACCATGAGATCGACCATCTGCTGGGGGACGCGCCACAGGTCAAGCAATTGCCTGCCGGCACGCCAACCCTCGATCTGCAACAGCTGGTGCTCGCGGCGCAGGCTCACCGGCCGGGAGAGGTCATGCAGTATTTCGGCTGGGACGACGATGAACCCAATGCCGTCCTGACCATCATGGCTCCCACTGCAGACACCGAGCCCAATTCATCCCACACCTTTATGCTCGATGCACGTACCGGCGAGGCGATTGATGTGCCCTCCGCCAACGGCGGCATCATGATGGTCATGCTGCGCCTGCACGTGGACATGTTTGCCGGTCTGCCCGGCAAGCTGTTGCTGGCGTTCATGGGCATCCTCTTTGTGCTGGCGATCATCTCCGGCAGTGTCTTGTATTTGCCGTTCATGCGCCGCCATGACTTTGCCACCGTGCGCACCGACAAGTCCCGGCGCTTGCGCTGGCTCGACCTGCATAACCTGATTGGCGTCGTGACCCTGACTTGGGCGCTGGTGGTGGGCGTGACCGGGGTGATCAGCGCCAGCGCTGACCTGATCATCGCCGCCTGGCGCGCTGAAACCCTCAGCGCCATGATCGAACCCTACCGCGACGCCCCGCCACTGACTCACCTGGCACCCGCCAGTGACCTGTTGCACATCGCCGCCAAGGCCGCGCCCGACATGCAGCCGGACTTTATCGCCTTCCCCGGTACCCGGTTCTCCAGCGAGCACCATTACTCGGTGTTCATGAAAGGCAATACCCACCTGACCTCACACCTGCTGACTCCGGTGCTGATAGACGCCAGCAACCTTGAAGTCACCGCCGTGGCCGGGCGCCCGTGGTACATGGATGCCATGGGCATGTCGCAACCGCTGCACTTTGGCGACTACGGCGGTATGCCGATGAAAGTGCTGTGGGCGGCACTCGACCTGCTGACCATCGTGGTTCTGGGCAGCGGTCTGTACCTGTGGTGGGTACGTCGTCGCGCAGCCAAGGAGAGCGCCCGATGAAACCGCGTCAGTCGAGTTTCTGGAAAGTGTTTTCCATCCCGCTGGCGATCGGCCTGGTAGGGGCAACAGGTTTGTTCTGTGCGCTGCTGGATGATGGCGCTTGGGATGCGCTGAGCTGGATAGGGCTGGGTATCCCGGTGTGGCTCAGCGTGCGCGGGTTACTCAAGCGTTGACCCTACCCTGCAGGGTAGGGCCGGGTTTGATCAGCAATCCGGTTTGTCTGCCGTATAGCGACGGGCCGGATTCACCGCGGCACCGAACTCGCGCAAGGCCTTGGCACCGATCAACAGCGGGTAGTTGAAACTGCTGCGATCGGTGAGGTTGACCTCTACCGTGCGCTTGACATTACCCAGGCACATTTCCAGATCGACCACCGGGCGCTTGGCACTTTCGGTTGCGTCCTTGTCTTCATCTTCATCGGCGCGGCTTTTGATTTTGCTGATGCGGGCCACTTTGTGTTCATAGACCTTGCTGCTCGCACCTTCGGTTGCCAGCTGGAAGCGTACCCACTCGTCGCCATCGCGGGTAAAGGTCTGAATGTTTTTGGCTGACAGCGACGCAGTCAGGGCGCCGGTGTCCATCTTGGCTTTGAGGGTTTCACCGATTTCCGGCAACTTGATGTATTCGTAACGCCCGTACAGGGTCGGCTCGGCGGCCATCACCGGCAGTGCCAATACAGACAGTAAGGCTAGAACAGACTTCATAAAGACAGTTTCCTTCGGTTTAACGCCACCTGCAGGGGCGAGCCTGGCTCGCGATGCTGGCAACTCGTTTAATTCATTTACCGTGGTGATGCTATCGCGAGCAAGCCCGCGTCTACAGTGTCGGCTGAACCATAGCGGCTGGCGCGTGAAACATTTGTCGATACGCCGATTTGGCGTTCTGCAAGGCTCTGCTTATCATGACCGGTCCCTGAACGTTCAAGAGTTACTTATGCGCCGCCTGCTCACCGGCTGTCTGGTCACACTGCTATTACTGTGTAACACCCTCGTCCTGTTTGGCCCGTTGATGCTGTTTGCCGTGCTCACACTCATCTCACCGGGCCGCCTTCGATCTGTTCAAGCGCCAGCTGTTGACCGTGGTCAACTATCTTGAAGGCACGCGCTTTACCCCGGCCAAGCGCGCCCGCCAGCAATCGCCTTACACCTACCTGCTCAAGCCCAAGGCAGGCGGCGTGGCCTTCGTGCTGGCAGCCATGGGCGATCAGCTGGATGCCGTGCTCGACGTGACCGTGGTGTATCCACAGGCAAGGATTCCGGGGTTTTGGGAGTTGATCAGCGGGCAAGTGCCCAAGGTGATCGTCGACATACAGCTCCGCGAGCTGGACCCGGCGTTATGGCAGGGGGATTACGAGAATGATCCGGTGTTTCGTGAGCAGATCCAGAGCTGGGTCAACCAGCTCTGGATCAAGAAAGATCAACGCATCAGCACCTTGCGTGCCGAGCGTGGCTGATCTTTAAACGCCCCAGGCGCTACCCAGTTTGCTCAGCAGCGAAGTGCTGACGTTCTGGCCTTTGAAGTAATCCAGCAGAACCGGGGCAAACTTGGCGACCATCCCGTCCTGCATGCCCAGCGCAGAGAACGCGGCATCAAGCTGGCTGGTGTTGGCCACGTTGCTCACAGCGCTGGTCGCGGTTTCGGACACGCCATTGGTCTTGCCCAGCAAACCGCCCAGTTGGCTCAGTTGACCCAGGGCACCGGCGCCAGCCAGCTTGTTAACACCCGGCACTTGCTTGGTCAGCTCGGAATAGTCACTGGAAGTCAGCTGGTTTTTCGCCAGGCTCAACATCGCGCCAACACCGCCAGCCGCCTGCTCGGGCTTGACCCCAAGCTCGTTGACCTTGCTCAGTAACTGCACCGCTTGTGCCGACTTGTCAGTGGTCGCGCCGTTACCGTTGGCGCCCTGCATTTGAGCCGCGACGCCAGCCACATCGCTCAAGCTGAAACCCGCAAACACCGGGCTTGCGGCCACGGTCATCAATGTTGCCAGTGCCACTGCGCTCAACTTTTTCATTGCATCAACCTCTATATCCAAAGAGCCGCGCGTCAATTAACGCGACGGCAAAACTGTGTGTAAGACCCGAATAACCGGCAGATGTTCCCAAATGCCACTACTGGATCAAACGGCACGCAATCTTAATTGAAAAATTGTTTGCCCGCGCTGCATCCGCTTTGCCCTCGCCTGCGTATATCAAGCACGGACAGACTTACTGACCGCCTGATAACCGACAAGGACACAGACCATGAAACGCAATTCGATCAAAACCCCGTTGATTGCCAGCCTTCTGACCCTGGCCCTTGCCGGCGGCGCGCTCCTCACTACCGCACAAGCGGCTGACATGGGCATGAACCACGACAGTGTGATGGTCGGCGGGCAAAGCATGCTGCCCGGCAAAGACATCATCGACAACGCAGTCAATTCGGCCGATCACACCACTCTGGTGGCAGCCGTTAAAGCGGCAGGCCTGGTTGACACCCTTAAAGGCAAAGGGCCGTTCACCGTGTTTGCGCCGGTCAACTCCGCGTTCGCAGCCTTGCCGGCAGGAACGGTCGACACGCTGCTCAAACCTGAAAACAAAGCCACCCTGACCAAGATTCTCACGTACCACGTGGTGGCCGGCAAACTCGACATGATGGAGCTGGCCAAACGCATCAAGGCCGGTGGCGGTAAAGCAGAACTCACCACCGTCAGCGGCGGCAAACTGTGGGTGATGATGAATGGCCCGCACAACATCGTGGTCAAGGATGAAAAAGGCAATGTGGCCGACATCACTACCTACGATGTTAACCAGTCCAATGGCGTCATTCAGGTCATCGACAAAGTACTGATGCCTAAATAGTTGCACGCCCGTCCGGCCGGTTGGTGCTCCCGCAACCGGCCGGTCAATGAGAACCCTGCCATGAATGGAATAACTCTATATGCTCAACTAATCTCAACCGATAACTGGCATGGAGCCATCACCAGTGATGTAGGGAGAACGGGTATTTTAACTGCCAACGCCGAGTACCTAAAACAGCTGCTGGCCCAATGCTCGTTGGGCAATCGACGCGCTTTTGAAACCCTGTACCGCAGTGTGGCTCCCAGCTTGCACAGCGTAGCCTTGCGATGTATGGGTCGACGCGACCTCGCTGAAGAAGTGGTGCAGGAAAGTTTTGTGCGCATTTGGCACAACGCCTCACGTTATGAAGCTCATTTGTCGGCACCACTGACCTGGATGATCAACATCACGCGCAACCTGGCCATCGACCAACTGCGCAAACACCGCGAGTTGCCATTAAGCGATCTGCAACAGGACGCCGTGGCCGATGACACCCCGGGCGCCGATGAGCAACTGGACAGCGCCCGCTCCTCCCGTGCCCTCAATCATTGCCTTGAGCAACTGGACGGCATGCAGCGCCAGACCATTACCATTGCCTATTTCCAAGGCTTGAGTGCCAGCGAACTGGCCGCGCAGCTGGCAGCGCCCTTGGGCACAGTCAAATCCTCGATTCGCCGGGGCATGGAACGTCTGCGCAGGTGCCTCGAATCATGAACTATAAAACTGCCGACCTGCGCCGGGCACTGGCTGGCGACTATGCCATTGGCCTGATGCCGCCCACTGCCCGCAAACGCTTTGAACAACTGCTGCTGGACGATGCACATTTGCGCGCCGAACTGGCGCAGTGGAACACCCATCTCACCAGCCTGACCGAACCCTTGTCTGCGCAGCCCGTACCCGAGCACGTGTGGCAGGCCGTCGTTTTGCGGATCGAACCACAAAAGCTGCATGTGCCGGCCAAGCGTCCGTTCTGGACCTGGCTACGCACGGGGGCGGTGGTCTGCTCTTTGCTGATTGCAGTGACGGTGGGGTTGCTCTATACCCGCGACAACGCTCAGTACAAGGCCACCTTACTCAGCGGCACCCAGCAACCTGGCTTGCGGATCGAAGCTCACGCCGACTACCTGAAGGTTCAACCGCTGGAACTGGCCGCCGTCGATGCCGGGCGCAGCCTCGAGTTATGGGCGATCCCGGTAGAGGGCAAGCCTGTATCGCTGGGCCTGATCCCCACGGGCGGCGATGGCATGATCGGCCTGAGCGAGAGCCAGCAGCAAATGCTGGGCACCCGTGTAGTGCTGGCAGTCAGCCTTGAACCGCGTGGCGGTTCACCGACCGGCCAGCCGACCGGGCCGGTGTTGTACCAGGGGCCGTTGGCCGCGTTGTAAACATCACTGCCGGAGCGGGCGAATGCAGTTCGCTCCAGCAGTGGATGTGTCGATCAGACCCCGCTGAACAGCTTGTGCGGATCGATTACAAACTTCTTCGGTACCCCCGCATCAAACTCGCCATAGCCACGTGGCGCATCGTCCAGGCTGATCACTTCAACCCCGACGATATCGGCGATTTTGATCCGGTCCCACATGATGGCTTGCATCAGTTGGCGGTTGTATTTCATCACTGGCGTCTGGCCGGTATGGAAGCTGTGGGACTTGGCCCAGCCCAGACCAAAGCGAATGCTCAGGCTGCCCATTTTCGCAGCCGCATCCACAGCGCCCGGATCTTCGGTCACATACAGGCCCGGGATGCCGATTTTGCCCGCCACCCGCACCACGCCCATCAGTGAATTGAGTACGGTGGCCGGAGCTTCGTGCTTGACCCCGTCATGACCGTGACCACGGGCCTCAAAGCCCACGGCATCGACCGCGCAATCCACTTCCGGCTCACCCAGCAGCTCGGCAATCTGCTCGTGCAGCGGCGTGTCTTTGGACAAGTCGGCAATTTCAAAGCCCTGGGCCTTGGCGTGCGCCAGACGAATCGGGTTCACGTCGCCGACAATCACCACGGCCGCGCCCAACAGTCGCGCCGACGCCGCTGCCGCCAGACCTACCGGCCCTGCACCGGCGATGTACACCGTGCTGCCAGGGCCGACGCCCGCAGTCACAGCACCGTGGTAGCCGGTGGGCAGAATGTCGGAGAGGCAGGTCAGGTCGCGGATTTTCTCCATCGCCGCGTCGCGGTCCGGCAGTTTGAGCAGGTTGAAATCGGCATACGGCACCAGCACATATTCAGCCTGGCCGCCGACCCAGTCGCCCATGTCCACGTAACCATAAGCGCCGCCGGGACGGGCCGGGTTGACGGTCAGGCACACCCCGGTGTTTTGCTCCTTACAGCTGCGGCAACGTCCGCACGCCACGTTAAAGGGCACCGACACCAGGTCGCCGACTTTCAAATGTTCGACGTCGCGACCGGCCTCGATCACCTCCCCGGTAATCTCATGCCCCAGCACCAGGCCGGTTTGCGCGGTGGTGCGTCCGCGCACCATGTGCTGGTCGGAGCCGCAGATATTGGTCGACACCACCCGCAGGATCACGCCGTGATTGATTTGTTTGCCTTGCGGGTTTTGCATCTTCGGGAAGGGAATGCTTTGCACTTCAACCTGGCCATTGCCCAGGTACACCACACCGCGATTGTCAGCCATCGAACTCACCCTTGTTGTTTTTGGAGGGGTGACCGGCAACGGCAAGCCGCAAGCCGGTCTGCCTGCAGCTTAGAACCTGCGGCGCCGGTCAGAGGACCACCGTACGACCTCCATTTAGGAAAACGCGCCGCTCGATGTGATAGCCCACGCCCCGGGCCAGGGTTTGCGCTTCGATATCGCGGCCCTTGGCAATCAGGTCCTGCGGGTAGTGGCTGTGATCCACCACCTCGACGCCCTGGGCAATGATCGGGCCTTCGTCCAGGTCGTTGTTGATGTAGTGCGCGGTGGCGCCCACCAGTTTGACGCCCTTCTCGTAAGCCTGGTGATAGGGCTTGGCGCCTTTGAAACCGGGCAGCAACGAGTGATGGATATTGATCGCCTTGCCGTCCAGTTTGCGACACAGCTCAGGCGACAGCACTTGCATGTAGCGGGCGAGAATCACCAACTCGGCACCCGTTTCTTCGATCACTTGCCATACCTTTGCCTCCTGCGCCGCTTTGTCAGAGGGGTTAAGCGCGAAGTGGTGATAGGGAATGTCATGCCATTGGGCCAGCGGCTCAAGGTCCGGGTGATTGGAAACCACGGCCACCACATCCATCGACAACTGGCCGATGCGCTGGCGATAGAGCAAGTCGTTTAGGCAGTGATCGGCTTTGGACACCATGATCAGGACTTTGGGCCGATAGTGTGGCGGGGTCAGCTCGAAAGTCATGCCGAAGGCATCACCGCGTTCGGCCAGGCCTGCACGGAATTCCTGTTCGTCAAAGCCATCAGGCTGGCGGAACTCAACACGAATGAAAAACCGCCCCGAGCTCTGATCATCGAACGAATGGTGCTCGGTGACATAGCAACGGTGCTCGAACAGATAACGCGTCACCGCGTCCACCGTACCCAGCAGGCTGGGGCAGTCAGCGGTGAGAATCCAGGTATCCGGGGCGCGGCTCATGGGGGTGCTCCTTGTCAATGTGTTGATTGGCATGACCCTTGTGGGAGCTGGCTTGCCAGCGATTGCATCAGCGCGCCCCCAGAGAAAGACCGCATCGCCTGCATCGCTGGTAAGCCAGCGCCCACAATCAGTTTTGTGATCGGGCGTTACTCAGGCCTCGACACTCAGCCCGTATTGCGCCGCTGCGTCCTGCAACCATAGCCACCAATAGTCCGAAAAGCTGCGCCGGATCAGCAGTTCCCAGGTGTCTTCGCCAGTGTGGCGGATCACCAGCTGCGATTTGGCGAACACCGTGCCCACTGCCTTGCCCACCGGGAAGTTATCGGGGTGCACGTCATAGCTGGTGGACTTCATCAGCACTTCACGCACGTTCGGGCCGCTCAGCTCCAGCAGTTGCTGGCCGCCACTGACATTGACCACCGAGATATGCAGCCCCGCCAGCGCTGCGCGCAGGGCTTGCTCTACGGCGAATTCCTGGCCGCCGGGAACAATCAGCAGCCACTCGTCCGGGCCCATCCATTGCAGCGATGTCTGACCCTTGGCCACCAGGCTCAAGGCCACCGGCAATTCCAGGCCCAGGGCCTTGTGCACGCCTTCGGCAAAGGCCGGGTCCCTGGCATCGCCACGCAGGGTCAGATGACCCAGGAGTTTTTTCTCGCGCACTGTCACGCCAGGGTTCTTGCGGCCTTTGCCGACCAGCCCGGCAAGGTTGGCGTGGTGTAACGATGACTCCGCTTTCGCGCCCGAGTCCGGGCGTTGTTGGTAAACGTTGGCTGTGGTCATGAATCACCCGTTCGCAATGTTATGTAGGATCGACCGATATCGCTGGCAAGCCAGCTCCCACACTTGCAATGCAACCCATGTGGGAGCTGGCTTGCCAGCGATGGTCTTGATTCAAATATTCTGCCGTTCGCCCTTGGGGTCGAAGAACACCGAAGACACAATTTCAGCCTCGATCACGCTGCCGTCCGCCAACGGTGCGAACACCCGCTCGCCCATGCGCTTGAGGCCGCCTTTGACCACGCCCATGGCAAACGAGTAACCCAGCGAACCGCAGGTGTAGCTGGAGGTCACATGGCCGACCATGCTCATCGGGATCGCCTGCTTGGTGTCGAACACCAGTTGCGCGCCTTCAGGCAGCCATTTGGCCGGGTCCACCGGCTTGAGGCCCACCAGTTGTTTGCGCTGATCACGCACGCAGTCTTCGCGGTTCATCCCGCGCCAGCCGATCCATGAGAACGCTTTGGTGCGGCCCACACACCAGCCCATATTCAGGTCGTCAGGGGTCATGGAACCGTCGGTGTCCTGGCCGACGATGATGAAACCCTTCTCGGCCCGCAGCACGTGCATGGTCTCGGTGCCATATGGGGTGAGGTTGTACGGCTTGCCCGCCTCGACAATTTTTTCCAGCACGCCCATGGCGTAGTCAGCCTGGATGTTGACCTCGTACGACAGCTCACCGGTGAACGAGATACGGAACACCCGTGCCGGTACGCCGCCCACCAGACCCTCTTTCCAGGTCATGAACGGGAAGGCTTCACGGTCCAGGTCGATGTCGGTCACTTCGCTCAGCAGCTTGCGGCTGTTGGGGCCGGACAGGGTCAGGGTCGCGTAGTGGTCGGTGACCGAGGTGAAGTACACCTTCAAATCCGGCCACTCGGTCTGTTGATAAATCTCCAGCCACTGCAGTACACGGGCCGCACCGCCGGTGGTGGTGGTCATCACAAAATGGTTGTCGGCCAGACAGGCCGTCACACCATCGTCGAACACCATGCCGTCTTCTTTGCACATCAGGCCGTAGCGGGCCTTGCCCACATCGAGCTTGGTCCAGGCGTTGGTGTAGATGCGGTTCAGAAACTCCCGGGCATCCGGGCCCTGAATGTCAATCTTGCCGAGGGTGGAGGCATCGAGAATGCCGACGCTGTCACGCACCGCCTTGCACTCGCGCTTGACCGCCGCGTGCAGGTCTTCGCCATTGCGCGGGAAGTACCACGGGCGTTTCCACTGGCCAACGTCTTCAAACTCGGCACCTTGCTTGACGTGCCAGGCTTGCAGCGCGGTGTAGCGCACCGGCTCGAAGATGTGCCCGCAATGGCGGCCCGCCACCGCGCCGAAGGTGACCGGCGTATAGTTGGGGCGGAACATGGTGGTGCCCATTTGCGCGATGGTCACGTTCAGCGAACGTGCCGCAATAGCCAGCCCGTTGACGTTGCCCAGCTTGCCCTGGTCTGTGCCAAACCCCAGGGCGGTGTAGCGCTTGACGTGCTCCACCGACTCGAAACCTTCGCGCGTCGCCAGCTCAATGGCCGCTGCGGTCACGTCGTTTTGCAGGTCGACGAATTGCTTCGGCGCCCGTGCCGTGGCTTTTTCGTGGGGCACCTGAAACAGCGCCAGGGTGGCCTCTTCGTGATGATTCAGGGCTTTGGGCAGCACGCCTTCAACCGGCTTGAACCCGGCTTCACTGGCCGCCCTCACGCCACCTTCAAAGCCGTCGGCCAGGCTGTCGCCGAGCTTGTAGACACCATTGATGCCGCCCACGCAGACGCGTTTTTGCGGGGCTTCGCCGGGGACAAAACCAAGGATATCTTCACGCCAGGTCGGCTTGCCGCCCAGGTGCGAGGCCAGGTGCACCACCGGGCTGTAGCCACCGGAGGTCGCAACCAGATCACACTCCAGCCATTCCCCGGGGCTGGCGACGCTGTGCTGTTTGAGGTCAATCGCCGCCACACGGGCACCGGTTACATGTTTGCTGCCGCGGGTTTCGATCACGGCGCTGCCGGTCAGAATCCGGATGCCTTTGGCCCGCGCTTCTTCGACCAGTGCACCGCGGGGATTGCTGCGGGCATCGGCAATGGCCACCACTTGCTGACTGGCATCGAGCCAGTCCAGCGCCACGCGATAGGCATGGTCATTGTTGGTGCTCAGCACCAGTTTTCTGCCCGGCGCCACCCCATAGCGGCGCACATAGGTCGACACCGCACCCGCAAGCATATTGCCCGGCACGTCGTTGTTGCCGTACACCAGCGGCCGCTCGCACGCGCCGGTGGCCAGCACCACACGCTTGGCCCTTACCCGATGAATGCGCTGACGCACCTGGCCGATGGGCGCGCGGTCGCCAAGGTGGTCGGTGAGACGCTCGTGAATGGTCAGGAAGTTGTGGTCGTGATAGCCGTTCACGGTGGCCCGTGGCAGCAGCAACACGTCCGGCAGCGCCTTGAGTGCAGCAATCACCCCGGCGACCCATTCCATCGCCGGTTTGCCGTCCAGGCTTTCACGGCTGTCGAGCAGGCTGCCGCCGAACTCTTCCTGTTCATCGGCCACGATCACCCGTGCACCGCTGCGTGCTGCCGCCAGGGCAGCGGCCAGCCCGGCCGGACCGGCCCCGACGATCAGCACATCGCAATGGTGGTTCATGTAGTCGTAGGTATCGGGATCGTTCTGGGTTGGCGAACGCCCCAGCCCCGCCGCCTTGCGGATGTACTTCTCGTAGGTCATCCAGAACGATTGCGGGTACATGAAGGTTTTGTAGTAAAACCCGGGCGGCATCAGCTTGCCGCCGACCTTGCCCAGAATCCCCATCACGTCAGTGTTGACGTTGGGCCAGCCGTTGGTGCTGGTGGCGACCAGACCTTGATACAGCGCCTGTTGCGTGGCGCGCACATTGGGGATCTGGGTGGCTTCGGTGGCGCCGATTTGCAGCACCGCATTGGGCTCTTCGGCACCGGCGGCAAAAATGCCCCGCGGCCGGGAATATTTAAAGCTGCGACCGATCACATCGACGCCGTTGGCCAGCAATGCTGCGGCCAGACTGTCGCCTTCGTAGCCTTTGTACTGTTGACCATTGAAGGTGAAGGTCAGCACTTTGTTGCGGTCGACGCGGCCGCCGTTAGGCAGGCGATGGGTCTGGCTCATACCTTTTCTCCCAGCTCGCGAGTGGCCGTAGTGGTCAGTGGCGCGGCCTGTTCGGTGAACTGCGGCTTGCTGCCGATCAGGTAGGTTTCAAGAATTTCATAGGTCACGGTATTGCGCGTCGCGTTGAAGAACTGGCGACAGCCGGCCACGTGGTTCCACAACTCGTGGTGCAGGCCACGGGGGTTGTCGCGAAAGAACATGTAGTCGCCCCACTCGGCATCGGTGCAGGCGCCGGGGTCGAGCGGCCGCGGAATGTGGGCCTGGCCACTGGCGTGAAATTCCTCTTCGGAACGCAACTCGCCGCAATGGGGACAGAAGATGTGCAACATGGGGTGATTCTCCTGTTAGTGGGCGACAGCGGCAGCGCCGTGTTCGTCGATCAGGGCGCCGTTGTGGAACCGGTCAATGGAAAACGGCGCAGCCAGCGGGTGCATTTCGCCTTTGGCAAGGCTTGCGGCAAACACGTTGCCCGAGCCCGGCGTGGCCTTGAACCCGCCCGTACCCCAACCGCAGTTGAAGAACAGGTTCGGTACCGGGGTCTTGGAGATGATCGGGCAGGCGTCCGGCGTGGTATCGACGATGCCGCCCCACTGGCGGTTCATGCGCACCCGGGACAACACCGGGAACATCTCGACAATGGCTTGAATGGTGTGCTCGATCACCGGGTACGAGCCGCGCTGGCCGTAGCCGTTATAGCCGTCAATACCGGCGCCGATCACCAAGTCGCCCTTGTCGGACTGGCTGATGTAACCGTGAACCGCGTTGGACATGATCACGCTGTCGATAATCGGTTTGATCGGCTCCGATACCAATGCCTGCAGCGGGTGCGATTCAATCGGCAGGCGGAACCCGGCCTGGCGCGCCATGTGCCCGGAGTTACCGGCCGTGACTACGCCCACACGCTTGGCGCCGATAAAACCTTTACTGGTTTCGACGCCAATGCACACGCCGTTTTCCTTACGAAAGCCGAGCACTTCGGTTTGCTGGATCAAGTCCACCCCCAGCGCATCGGCGGCCCGGGCAAAGCCCCAGGCCACGGCGTCATGCCGGGCCACGCCGCCACGCCGCTGGACAGTGGCGCCCATCACCGGGTAGCGGGTGTTTTTTGAACAGTCCAAGTACGGAATTTCGTCTGCCACCTGTTTCGCATTCAGCAACTCGCCGTCCACCCCGTTGAGGCGGTTGGCACTGACCCGGCGCTCCGAATCGCGAATGTCTTGCAGGGTGTGGCACAGGTTGTACACCCCGCGCTGGGAGAACATGACGTTGTAGTTCAGGTCCTGGGACAGGCCTTCCCACAGCTTCATTGCGTGCTCGTACAGATGCGCCGACTCGTCCCACAAATAGTTGGAACGCACGATGGTGGTGTTGCGCGCCGTGTTGCCGCCACCCAGCCAGCCCTTTTCCACCACCGCCACATTGGTGATGCCGTGTTCCTTGGCCAGATAGTAAGCGGTGGCCAGGCCGTGGCCGCCACCGCCGACAATGATCACGTCGTAGACCTTTTTCGGGGTCGGCGTGCGCCACATCTTCTGCCAGTTTTCATGGTGGCTGAGGGAGTGTTTGAAGAGGCCGAAGCCTGAATACCGTTGCATAGGGATTACTCCAAAACCGCGCTCAGCGATAAACCGGGAAGTCTTTGCACAGTGCCGTTACCTGGCGCGCCACATCAGCCTCGATATCGGCATCGCCGAGGTGATCGAGGATGTCGCAGATCCAGCCGGCCAGCTCCGTGCATTGCGCCACTTTGAAGCCGCGGGTGGTGACTGCCGGGGTGCCGATGCGCAGGCCCGAAGTCACGAAGGGTGATTGCGGATCGTTCGGCACCGCGTTTTTATTGACCGTGATATGAGCCCGGCCCAGGGCTGCATCAGCGTCTTTGCCGGTCAGGCCCTGGCGGATCAGGCTAAGCAAAAACAGGTGGTTGTCGGTGCCGCCCGAGACCACGTCATAACCGCGTTTGACAAACACCTCGGCCATTGCCCGGGCGTTGTCGATTACCTGTTTTTGATAGGTTTTAAAGCCGGGCTCCAGGGCTTCCTTGAAACACACGGCCTTGGCGGCTATCACATGCATCAACGGCCCGCCCTGGCCGCCGGGGAACACCGCCGAGTTAAATTTTTTCTCCAGCGCTTCATTGGCCTTGGCCAGAATCAGCCCGCCGCGCGGCCCGCGCAGGGTTTTGTGGGTGGTGGTGGTCACCACATCAGCGTAGGGCAGCGGGTTCGGGTACAAGCCCGCCGCCACCAGACCGGCCACGTGGGCCATGTCGACAAACAGGTATGCCCCGACCTTGTCGGCAATCTGCCGGAAACGCGGAAAATCGAGGAATTTGGAGTAAGCCGAGAACCCGGCAATGATCATCTTCGGCTGATGCTCGACGGCCAGACGCTCGACTTCGTCGTAGTCGATCAGCCCGGTGGCGGTGTCGATGCCGTATTGCACCGCGTTGTACAACTTGCCGGAAAAACTGACGCTGGCGCCGTGGGTCAAATGACCACCGTGGGCCAGGCTCATGCCCAGCACAGTGTCCCCGGCATTGAGCAACGCCAGGTACACCGCCGCGTTGGCCTGGCTGCCGGAGTGCGGTTGCACGTTGGCATAATCGGCACCGAACAGTTGTTTGGCGCGGTCGATGGCCAGCTGCTCGACTTTATCCACATGCTCGCAACCGCCGTAATAGCGTTTGCCGGGGTAGCCTTCGGCGTACTTGTTGGTCAGGCCGCTGCCCTGGGCTTGCATCACACGCCGGCTGGTGTAGTTCTCGGAGGCAATCAGTTCGATGTGATCTTCCTGACGCTGATCTTCGGCATTCATGGCCGCTAACAAGGCATCGTCGTAGCCCTGAATCTGATCCTGCTTGCTGAACATTGCGTTCTCCCAGCGCCAGCGCGCCTTTGGTCTCGGTTAGGGCTTGCCCTTTGAGCCAGATGGTAGAGCTGGCGCCCCCGGATCAAATGCCTATGGACGCCACACAAAGGTGCGTTTACGACATGGGACAAAAGCGCGTATCACTCATGCCCTGTGGGAGCCGGCTTGCCGGCGATGCGAGCCACTGGCGATACCTGGTCTGCCATCGCCGGCAAGCCGGCTCCCACAAGAAGTCTGTCGAGCATTCTGTGCACCCGCCGGATTCTTGGATAAAGTGCAGCACGATCTTCGACCATGGAACCGGGAAATGACTGACAAGAGCCAACAATTCGCCAGCGACAACTACTCCGGTATCTGTCCCGAAGTCTGGGCCGCCATGGAGCTGGCCAACCACGGCCACCAGCGCTCATATGGTGATGACGAATGGACCCTGCGGGCCGCCAACGATTTCCGCAAATTGTTCGAAACCGATTGCGAGGTGTACTTCGCCTTCAACGGCACCGCCGCCAACTCACTGGCCCTGTCGTCGTTGTGCCAGAGCTTCCACAGCGTGATCTGCTCCGAGACCGCCCACGTCGAAACCGACGAATGCGGTGCGCCGGAGTTCTTCTCCAACGGCTCGAAACTGCTGATTGCCCGCACTGAAAACGGCAAGATCACCCCCGAGTCGATCCGCGAAATCGCCCTCAAGCGCAAAGACATCCACTACCCCAAGCCGCGGGTCGTCACCATCACCCAGGCCACCGAAGTCGGCAGCGTGTACCGCCCGGAAGAAATCCGCGCCATCAACGCTACCTGCAAGGAGCTGGGCCTGCTGTTGCACATGGACGGCGCCCGTTTTTCCAATGCTTGCGCGTACCTGGGGTGCTCGCCTGCGGAGCTGAGCTGGAAAGCCGGGGTTGATGTGCTGTGCTTTGGCGGGACCAAAAACGGCATGGCGGTGGGCGAAGCGATTCTGTTCTTTGATCACGCCCTGGCCGTGGATTTTGACTATCGCTGCAAACAGGCCGGGCAACTGGCGTCGAAAATGCGTTTTCTGTCAGCACCCTGGGTCGGCTTGCTGGAAAACGACGCCTGGCTCAAACATTCCCGCCACGCCAACCACTGCGCACAATTGCTGAGCCAGCTGGTCAGTGACATTCCGGGGGTTGAGCTGATGTTTCCGGTGGAAGCCAACGGCGTGTTCCTGCAACTGTCGGAACCGGCTGTGGCAGCGCTGACAGCCAAGGGCTGGCGCTTTTACACCTTTATCGGCAAGGGCGGCGCACGCTTCATGTGCTCATGGGATACCGAAGAGGCGCGGGTGCGGGAACTGGCAGCGGATATCCGCGAAGTGATGGGTACAAATTAATGCAGGAGCGAGCTTGCTCGCGAGCTTCTAACAGCTCGCGAGCACGCCCGCTCCTACAGAAGATGATTGATTGTTACCAGACTCAGGATTGCCCGAGAGTCCGCTCAATCACTTCGACCGTGGCGCTGACTTGCTCTTGATAACGGTCGAGTTCCTGTTTGTGCTGCTGTTTGAGCTCAATCTGTTGCGAACACAGATTCAACGCGGCCAGCACCAACAACTTGTCCCCGATCAAGCTCGGGTACTTTCTTTTCGTATCGGCCAAGGCAGTGTTCAACATCACCGATGCGGACACCAGGGTTTGCAGCTCCCCTTCAGGTGCCTTGATCGAATAGTCGTTGCCCAGAATCGAGACGACTTTTATTCCGTCTCTGTCTTCGCTCATGCGCTGACAGTGCTCGCGCGTTCAACCAGTGCCTGGATACGGGCAGCTGTTGCACCTTGCTTCTCTTCCTGTTCCATCAGGCTCAGTTGCAGGCTTTCGTTGTCATCTTTGGCCTGGGCCAGTTCAACGTTCAGCGCAGCGTTGATGTCCAACAGCTCCTGCTTTTGTTGAACCAGATCGCTGACCAGTTGTTCCAGTTTACTAAGGGATGATTCCATCATGGTGGTGATCTCAAGCTGTTTTCAGAGGGCGCGTACGATAAAGAAAAGTCACCGGCTAAGCTAGCGGCAACCGGCCTTTAAGCCCCCTAAAGACTGTGGTTTGCGATCTTTGTTCCCGTCTTCCCTCAAACACCCCCCCTGCAGGAAGAGCCGCTCGACGCTCGATTGTCTCGCGAGCTGTGGTTTTTCAAGAAGCTCGCTCCTACAGGTATCAGAATTCAATCCGCACATCGCCCTTGGGTACGCTGCAGCACGACAAGATGTAGCCTTCTGCCACGTCTTCGTCGGTGATGCCGCCGTTGTGCTCCATCTCGACTTCGCCGCCCAGCTTCAACACCTTGCACGTGCCACAAATCCCCATGCCGCAGGCTTTGGGAATCAACAGCCCCAGCTTGGCTGCCGCGGCGTGTACGGTTTCGGCCGGGCCCACACGGATACTTTTGCCCGACGCGGTGAATTCCACCTGGTTGAGGTCCGCCAGATCCAGCTCCGGCGCATCTGCCGCCTGTTCGGCCTGCTCCACCGCATCGGCCCGGGCCTCGGGCGGGGTCGCGCCAAAAGACTCTTCGTGGTAACGGCTCATGTCAAAACCGTTGGCTTCCAGCAGCCGCTTGACCGCGCTCATGTAAGGCGTGGGGCCGCAACAGAACACCTCGCGCTCCATAAAGTCGGGTGCCATCAGTTCCAGCATCTTGTGATTCAAATAACCGCGATACCCGGCCCAGGGCTCGCCCAGGCCGTGCTTCTCGCAAATCAGGTGCAGGCTGAAATTGTCGATGCGCGAAGCCATGTGCTCCAGCTCGCGGTGATAAATGATGTCTTTGGGCGAACGGGCGCTGTGGATAAACACCATGTCGACGTTGGCATTGGTGTCGTAGAACCAGCGCGCCATCGACATCACCGGGGTAATGCCGACCCCGCCACTCAGATACAGCACCTTGGGGCTCGGGGCATCGATGGCGTTGAACAGCCCGACCGGACCGTGCACCGCCAGCTCCTGACCCTCACTCAAGGTGTCGTGCAGCCAGTTGGACACGCGCCCGCCCGGCACGCGCTTGATGGTCACCGAAAAGCTGTACGGCACCGAAGGCGAACTGGAAATGGTGTACGAGCGCATCACCGGATCGCCGTCGATTTCCAGCTCCAGGGTCACGAACTGCCCCGGCTTGAAAAAGAACAGGATCGGCTGGTCGGCCATAAAGCAGAAGGTGCGCACATCCCAGGTTTCCTGAATCACTTTGACGCATCGCACGATGTGTCGGCCGTTGGCCCAGGTCTGGGTGGTTACCGGATTCAGAAAGCTGTTGGACATGCGCTTCTCCACGGCCGACAACCGGCCTCTTGCTGGCGATTCTGCGCATGCCCCGGGGCGGCCATTTACCTATTCACGACATTCACATACTTATCGCGACCAGCCCCTTGAAACAGGGGCTGGCGCGTCGGGAACAGATTGGGCCATGTCGCCCGCAGATATGGCATCGGCACGCCCTGATCGCACACTCAGCGCCACTGATAGCGTTAATTGCTTTGCCTTGCGTCGCACCCCTGAGCAGCCACTTTCGGGCCACATACAATGGCCATGAGGATTACAACGATGGACATCACCGCAACCCTGAGCCTGGGCGATCCACTGGAACCCGCACGCAAGGCCACCGCCGAGATGTTGCAGAACCGCGAGCGTACTTTTTCGCTGCCGCAGCCGTTTTATAACGACGAGCGCCTGTTCGAAATCGACATGCAGGAGATCTTTCAGAAGGAGTGGCTGATTGCAGGCATGACCTGCGAGATCCCGACCAAGGGCAATTTTCTGACCCTGCAAGTGGGCAACAACCCGATCATCGTGATTCGCGGTGCCGAGGGTCAGGTCCATGCTTTTCATAACGTATGCCGTCATCGCGGCTCGCGGTTATGCACTTCCGAGAAGGGCAAGGTCGCCAAGCTGGTGTGCCATTACCACCAGTGGACCTATGAACTCGATGGCCGCCTGCTGTTTGCCGGCACCGAGATGGGCGCCGAATTTGACATGAAGCAATACGGGCTCAAGCCGGTGAACGTGAAAACCGCAGGGGGCTACATCTTTATCAGCCTGGCCGAGAACCCACCCGCAATCGACGAGTTCCTGGCCACGCTGAACCACTACATGGAACCCTACGACATGGAAAACACCAAGGTGGCGATTCATACCACCCTGGTGGAAAAGGCCAACTGGAAACTGGTGCTGGAAAACAACCGCGAGTGCTACCACTGCAACGCATCGCACCCCGAGTTGCTCAAGACCCTGCTGGAATGGGACGACGTCACCGACCCCCGGGCCGACCAGGCATTCAAGGATCACGTGGCAGCCTCGGCAGCGGCCTGGGATGCGGAAAAAATCCCCTACGCCCACGCCAGCTTCGGCCTGCGCAACCGCATCGTGCGCATGCCGCTGCTCAAGGGCACCGTGTCGATGACCCTGGATGGCAAACAGGGCTGTGCAAAACTCATGGGCCGGATTAAAAACCCGGACCTGGGCTCGATGCGCATCCTGCACCTGCCGCACTCATGGAACCACTGCATGGGCGACCACATCATCGTCTTTACCGTATGGCCGCTCAGCGCCCAGGAAACCATGGTTACCACCAAATGGCTGGTGCACAAGGATGCAGTGGAAGGCGTGGACTATGACGTGGAGCGCATGCGTAACGTATGGGACGCCACCAACAATCAGGACCGGCGCCTGGCTGAAGAGAACCAGCGCGGCATCAACTCCGTGGCCTACCAGCCGGGGCCGTACTCGCAAACCTACGAGTTTGGCGTGGTCAACTTCGTCGACTGGTACAGCGAGCGCTTGCTGAGCAACCTGGGCGCGGCGCCGGCGCCGTACCTCAAAGGCGTGGTCGCCCAATAACCGCCCGACCAAACCTGTAGGAGCGAGCTGTTCAAGCGAACGATTGAAATCTCGCGAGGCAAGCTCGCTCCTGCAGGCTATTTTTTAACCAACAGGCTACACCCCATACAATCAAAGGCCCGCAGCCCTTCACCAACATCTTATCCACAGTCACACCCACAGTAATTGTGGGGAAGTGGCTAAGTTATCCCGAAAACGGTGATTGGTTGTTTTTTGTACAAAACCTTACAGGCCACGGGATACATGGGCTGCAAGCAACCGCAAACACCTTATCCACATATCCGCCAACAGAGATTGTGCGCAACTTATGCACCGCACGCCTTTTCTGTGGAAAACCCTTTAAGGGCCCGATTTTTAAAGGGTTTGACCGCTCAGCAGTGGATAACTACAGCAATTGGTTGTTTTTTGATCAGAAGCCTGAAAGCCTTGATCCATATAGCGCTTAGCCGACAGCAAACAACTTATCCACATAAGCGCTAACAGACTTTGTGGGCAACTCAGCGCACCACGCCTTCTTCGATTAATAACTTCAAAATCGCCTGTGCACACTCTTCGCTGCTCTTGCCTTTGAGTATTTGTCCTCCACCACCCGCTGCCTTGGCTGTCGCCGCTTTCATACGGTCGGCGCCGCTTTTGGCCCTGATCACTTTGAGACGCTTTGGCCGCGGCCTGGCAGGCTGGAAAACACCGACTGTGGATAACTCGTCGACAATCACCTCAACCACTTCGGCATCGACCACACCACGGGTAGCCGGGCCATACGCGCTTTGTCGGGCCTTGGGGGCGGCGTTATCCACAGTGGCCATAAACGGCAGGCGCACCTTGAGCCGGCGCCGCTGGCCGCGGGGCAACGCCTGCAACACCAGGGCAACACCGTTGTGGATAGATTCGATCTGGGCCACCCCCACCAGCAACGGCCAGCCCAGTTGCTCTGCGAGCAGATACGGCAGCATGCCCGAGCCTTCACCGGTTTCAGCCTGACTGCCCGTCAGTACCACCTGCACCCCGGCTTCCCGAATGTAGTCGCGCAATACCGGCAGCGCATCGTCGCCGTCCGCCTGTTCCAGCACGTGAAGTTCGTCCAGGCCCATGCCCAGATACGCACGCAGCGCCAGTTCGTGGGGGTTACCTGCGTGCAGAACATGCAGGTTATCCCCAGCCAGCTGGAGGCCGAGCTCGACAGCCCGGGCATCCTGTTCAGCGCGCCGGGCCCGGCCGGAAGCCGGGTGGGCACCGATTGAAACCAGAGCAACGGTGGCAATGGTCATAAGCGAATCTCCAAAACTGTAAACAGTCTGTAGGAGCGAGCTTGCCTCGCGATCTGTTTAAAAGCTCGCGAGACAAGCTCGCTCCTACAGGGGGTTTAGGTCAATCAGGCGGCATCGCGTCTGGCGCCCTGGCGCCAGTTATCCACAGCGGCGGTCAGTGCTTCGAGAATCGCACCACCCTCGCCGATCACAGAAAGGTCAGCGCGTTTGATCATGTCGCAGCCCGGATCAAGATTGATCGCCACCACCTTGTCGCATGCGCCGATCCCTTGCAGGTGCTGGATTGCACCGCTAATGCCGACCGCCACGTACACCCGGGCCGTGACCCAGGTGCCGCTGGCCCCGACCTGACGCTCCCGGCCCATAAAGCCGTCGTCCACCGCCACCCTTGATGCACCTTCGGTGGCGCCCAGCGCCGCCGCCGCCCTGTGGAATAGTCCCCAGTCCTTAACCCCGTTACCGCCGCTGAGGATAAATTCCGCTTCGGCCATAGGAATCGCTGCCGGATCGACCTCAACTGCACCCAGGTCTTCGATACGGGCCAAGCAACGCGGCGCGTCTGTGGATAACTGCACCGCCAATGCTTCATGCCGGGTTTCGCTGACCGGCTCGGCGCACTCGGCAGCCGCCAGGATCAACCTTGGTAACGGCTGCGCCAGATCCTGCAGACCGGCCCCGGCGCGTCCCAAACAGGCTCCGTCCTTGATCTGCCACACCCGCGTGGCCGGGCGCTGGCCCAGGCTCGCAGCAAAGCGGCGGCCCAACTCTGCGCCGCCATTGCGGCTGTCGGGCAGCAACCAGTGTTTGGGGGCGAACTGGTTATCCACAGCCCGTAAATCGTAAACCCGTTGCTCCGGTGCATAACCTTCGCTATCGAGTAACAACAAACGATCCACCCCTGCCCTGGCAAAGGCCGTTTCTTTGCACTCGCCAAACACCACTGCCAGCACCGCGCCGTCGCTGCCCGCCAACTGCCGGGCCAGGCCCAGCAAGTCGCGGTCATGACTGCCGAGACGGCCACCGACCATGTCCGGCACCACGCAGATATAAAACGCTGGCGCCGGCACCTGATGCAGGGGTAATTGCACTTCAACACTGGCCACGCGTTTGGTCGTACCGCCCTGCTGCGCGCCACTGCGGTCAATTCGCTTGATACCGTTGGGGCCGATAAACCCGTGGCCATGCACATTCTTGCGCAGCACGCCGTTTGGCCCCATCCAGCGGGTTTGTAGCGGTTGCGTGGCGACGTGCAGAGGATGCAGGCGATTGCGGGCAATCCACTCGGCACGCGGGTCGCGGCGAATAATGTCACTCATGCAATTACCTCCGGGGCTGCCCGTCTGGCCGCTTTGGCGGGCACTATATGTTCGATCAAGGCCTCAGCCACCAGTTCGGCAATATCCTTGATCTGTGGACGCGGCTCGACTACGCCTTCGAGCATCGCCGTGCATTGCGGGCAACCTACAGCCACGCGCTCGGCGCCCGTCTCGCGGATATCGTCCATGCGCATGTCGGGAATCCGCTGCTTGCCGGGAATGTCAGTAATCGGCGCACCGCCGCCACCGCCACAGCAGCGCGAGCGAAAGCCCGAGCGCTGCATCTCTTTGACCTCAATCCCCAGGGCGCGCAATACCGCGCGGGGTGCCTCGTATTCACCGTTGTAGCGGCCCAGATAACAGGGGTCGTGATAGGTCACGCTGCCGCCCGTATCCGCCTTCAAGGCAAGCGTGCCGAGACTGATCAGCTCGGCCATGTAAGTGCTGTGATGCTGCACCCGGTACTCACCGCCAAAGGCGCCATATTCGTTTTGCAAAACATGAAAACTGTGGGGGTCGCAGGTCACGATGCGATTGAAGCGGTATTGTCCCAGGGTCTGGATATTGCGCCTGGCCAATGCCTGAAAGGTCGCTTCGTCACCAAGGCGCCGGGCCACGTCACCGCTGTCACGCTCTTCGAGGCCCAGGACCGCAAAGTCGACGCCACCCGCTTTCAGCACTTTGACGAATGAGCGCAGGGTGCGCTGGTTGCGCATGTCGAAGGCGCCATCGCCAACCCAGAACAGCACGTCCACAGAAGGTTTATCGCGCATCAGATCAAGATTCAGATCTGCGGCCCAGTTCATCCGCCCGCCCGGGGCAAAACCGCCGGGGTTGTCGGTGGCGATCAGGTTGTCCAGCACCTGGGCCCCGTTGTTCGGCGTTGCACCTTTTTCCAGGGTCAGGAAGCGGCGCATATCGACGATGGCGTCCACGTGCTCAATCATCATCGGACACTCTTCAACACAGGCACGGCAGGTGGTGCAGGACCACAGGGTGTCCGCATCCACCAGGCCGTTAACGATCGGTTGATGCGGATTGCCAGCATGCTCGCCAATGGGCTTGCCCGGGTACGGGCTGCCGGCAAAGTGCGCATCGGTGCCGCCCGCGAGCCCCACCACCATGTCCTGAATCAGCTTTTTCGGGTTCAACGGCTGGCCCGCAGCGTAGGCCGGACACGCCGCTTCGCACTTGCCGCATTGCACGCAGGCGTCAAAACCCAGCAATTGGTTCCAGGTGAAATCCTTGGGTTTTTCCACCCCCAGTGGCGCACTGTGGTCTTCCAGATCCAAGGGTTTCAAGCCGGTGGACCGACCACCGCCAAAGCGCTCGGCGCGCCGATGCCAGGCCAGGTGCAAAGCCCCGGCGAAGGCGTGTTTCATCGGCCCGCCCCAGGTCATGCCAAAAAACAGT
Organism: Pseudomonas versuta; assembly: GCF_001294575.1. NCBI lineage: Bacteria > Pseudomonadati > Pseudomonadota > Gammaproteobacteria > Pseudomonadales > Pseudomonadaceae > Pseudomonas > Pseudomonas versuta. The sequence goes on along the minus strand of NZ_CP012676.1, from coordinate 4,910,131 downwards.
TCCGCCACACCCCACACTACTCCCGCCCCCAGCAGCACTGCCAGCAACCAGCCGCCAAAGTCCTGGGGCAGCACACCGGCGACCGGCAGGGTGAGGATAAAAAAGCTCAGCGAGAATGCCAGCAGGCTTTTCGGCAGGCGCATCCACGGGCCTTTGGACAGGCGGGCCGGTGGGTTGAGGCGACGTTTGAACACGAAGAGCGCGCCCACAAACATCAGCGCCGTGGCAACCAGCAGGGCGTAGCCGAGGATGCGGTTATGCAGCCCCAGGCCATGCACCAGAATCGCCAGCAACGCCGCCAGTACAAAGCCCCCGGCGGTGGCAACGTGGGTATTGGCCATGTATTTATCGCGGGCCACTACGTGGTGCAGGTCGACCATGTAGCGCCGGGGCATGGCCAGCAGGCCGCCGAGCAGATCGACCCTGGCCGGGCGGCCACGACGCCACATATGCATCCGCCGCACGGCGCCGATGACGGCCAGCCCCAGAGCTGCGAATAACAATACAGGGAGAACAATATTGAGCATGGTGAAGCTCCCGAAGACCTCAGGGGTTGCGCAAATCCTGTGGGAGCCGGCTTGCCGGCGATGAGGCATATGCAATGGCTGAAAACATCGCTGGCAAGCCAGCTCCCACAGAGTTATTCACACGTGCTTAGAAATCCTTGCACAACCTGAGTGCGTCATAGATCGCGGCATGCACGTTGCGTTGCGCCACGCAGTCGCCGATGCGGAACAGCAGATACCCGTCCCCCGCTTCGCTCAGACACGGCTGCGGTTTGATCGCGAACAGCGCTTCAACGTCAATCTGGCCCTTGTTGCGCGAGTCCGGTTTGAGCGCGTAATACAGCTCTTCATCCGGGCGCACGCCATTCTCGATCACCACCTGGTCGACCACGCGCTCTTCCCGGGCGCCGGTGTATTCGTTCTCCAGCACGGCAATCAGCTTGTCGCCTTCGCGGTACACCTTCTCCAGCATCATGTCCCCGGTCATGATCACTTCCTTGGGGTACAGGCTGCGGTAGTAGGTCGGGAATGAAGTCCCGCCAATCGCCACGCCGGGCTTGGTGTCGTCGGTCACGATCTCGACCTGCGCCCCTTTGTCGGCCATGAAATCGGCGACGGACATACCGGTGAATTCGCAAATGGTGTCGTACACCAGCACGTTCTTGCCCGGTTCAACCTTGCCGTCGAGCACGTCCCAGCTGCTGACCACCAGCCCTTCGGCGGCGCCCCAGTGTTCGTTCTGCTCCACGAACGGATGCCCGCCCACGGCCAGCACCACGATGTCGGGGCGCAGGTCGAGAATGGTGGCCGGATCTGCCGCAGTGCCCAGACGCAGATCAACGTTCAGGCGCGCCAATTCCAGCTGGAACCAGCGGGTAATACCGGCCATCTGGTCGCGCTGCGGGGCTTTGGAGGCGGTGGTGATTTGCCCGCCAATAACGTCCTTTTTCTCGAACAGGGTCACGTCGTGCCCCCGTTCAGCCGCTACCCGCGCGGCCTCCATACCGGCAGGTCCGGCGCCGACGATCACTACTTTGCGTTTGATCCCGGTGGTTTTCTGGATGATGTGCGGCACGCCCATGTATTCGCGGGAGGTGGCGGCGTTCTGGATACACAGCACGTCCAGCCCCTGGTATTGACGGTCGATACAGTAGTTAGCGCCCACGCATTGTTTGATCTGGTCGATCTGGCCCATTTTGATTTTGGCAATCAGGTGCGGGTCGGCGATATGGGCACGGGTCATGCCCACCATGTCCACATAGCCGCCTTCCAGAATCCGCGTGGCCTGGTTCGGGTCCTTGATGTTTTGCGCGTGCAACACCGGCGCTTTGACCACTTCCTTGATCCCGGCGGCCAGGTGCAAAAACGGCTCCGGTGGGTAACTCATGTTGGGGATCACGTTGGCGAGGGTGTTATGGGTGTCGCAGCCCGAGCCAACCACGCCGATAAAATCGAGCATGCCGGTGTCGTCGTAGTACTTGGCGATTTGTTTCATGTCCTCGTGGCTCAAGCCATCGGGGTGAAATTCGTCACCGCACAGGCGAATGCCGACGCAGAAATCCGGGCCGACTTCGGCACGCACGGCCTTGAGTACTTCAAGGCCGAAGCGCATGCGATTTTCAAAACTGCCACCCCATTCATCGGTGCGTTTGTTGACTCGCGGGCTCCAGAACTGATCGATCATGTGCTGGTGCACCGCCGACAGTTCGACCCCGTCCAGCCCGCCTTTTTTGGCACGCCCTGCCGCACTGGCGTAATTGCCGATCACGCGCCAGATTTCTTCGGGCTCGATGGTTTTGCAGGTGGCACGGTGCACCGGTTCACGCACCCCGGATGGCGACATCAGGGTCGGCCAGTTGAAGCCGTCCCAGCGGGAGCGGCGGCCCATGTGGGTTATCTGGATCATGATCTTGGCGCCGTGCTTGTGCATGGCATCGGCCAGGTTCTGGAAGTGCGGGATGATGCGGTCGGTACTCAGGTTGACCGAACTCCACCACTCTTGCGGACTGTCGATCGCCACCACTGACGAACCACCGCAAATCGCCAGGCCGATACCGCCCTTGGCTTTTTCTTCGTAGTACTGCACGTAGCGCTCAGTGGTCATGCCGCCATCGGTGGCATACACCTCGGCGTGGGCCGTGCTGAGCACGCGGTTGCGGATGGTCAGTTTGCCGATTTGAATCGGCTCAAACATTGCTTCGAACGCCATATCCCGATCCTCGACTTACAACGGCTTGACGATAAACAGGCCGTGGTCGTGGCCTTCTTCCGATCCGCTATAAACCTGCTCGGCCCTGGTGCGAATGTGGCTGCCACGAGCCTGCAGGATCTGATCCATGGCCCCGGCAAACCAGCCGGTGAACATGTAATCGACCTTGCGCCCGACCTTGCCGTACACGTAGACGAAACAGGAGTGCTCGAGCTTGATGGTGGCGGTGCCTTTATCGAGATCGATGTCCTGGATTGTGAACAGGCCCCAGCCACGCTGCGACAGACGCTTCATGTAATGTTCGAACACCGCAACACCTTCCAGGCCGTGGCACTCGGCTTCTTTTTCGCACCAGTGCCAGGCGGACTTGTAGCCGGCCTTGTAGAGAATTTCGGCGTAGGCGTCGGCGCCCAGCACTTCCTCGATGCCCATATGGTTATTGACGAAAAAATGCCGCGGCACATACAACATGGGCAGGGCATCGGAGGTCCAGACACCGGTTTCGCTGTCGACTTCGATAGGCAATTGCGGGGCGATTTTAGCCATGGAAAAACTCCAAAAATTGAACAAATCTATGTAGACGCTGGCGCTGGCTGCGAAGGGTTGCGAAGCAGCCCGTTTTTCAAGAGGTCCTCATCGCAGCCTTCGGCAGCGACTACGAGGAGCTGTACGGCTATTCGCCCCAGACATCCTTGAGCACGTTGACCCAGTTTTCGCCCATGATTTTGCGCACCACGCGCTCGGGGTGGCCGCGCTTGAGCAGGGTTTCGGTGAGGTTGGGAAACTCCCCCACCGTGCGGATGCCCAGCGGGTTGATGATCTTGCCGAAGCTGGTCAGACGCCGGGCGTAGCCCTTGTCGTGGGTCAGCATTTCGAAGAATTCCTGACCATGGCCCTGGGTGAAGTCGGTGCCGATACCGATCGCATCTTCGCCGACGATATTCATCGTGTACTCGATGGCTTCGGCATAATCGTCAATGGTCGAGTCGATGCCCTTGGCCAGAAATGGCGCGAACATGGTCACCCCGACAAAGCCGCCATGGTCGGCAATGAATTTAAGTTCAGCGTCGGATTTGTTGCGCGGATGCTCTTTGAGGCCGGACGGCAGACAGTGCGAATAGCAGACCGGTTTTTTCGATTCGAGGATCACCTCTTCCGAAGTTTTTGAACCCACGTGGGACAGGTCGCACATGATCCCGACGCGGTTCATTTCAGCCACGACTTCGCGACCAAAGCCCGACAGGCCGCCATCGCGCTCGTAGCAGCCGGTGCCCACCAGGTTTTGCGTGTTGTAGCACATCTGCACCACGCCAACCCCGAGCTGTTTGAAGATCTCGATGTAGCCCAACTGGTCTTCAAAGGCGTGGGCATTCTGGAAGCCGAAGATGATTCCGGTTTTGCCCAGCGCCTTGGCCCGACGAATATCGGCGGTGGTTTTAACCGGGATAACCAGGTCGCTGTTTTCGCGAATAAGGGCCTGGCTGGCCACAATATTATTGATCGTGGCTTGAAAGCCCTCCCACACCGACACCGTGCAGTTGGCTGCCGTGAGGCCGCCCTTGCGCATGTCTTCAAACAGTTCACGGCTCCATTTGGCAATGATCAGCCCGTCGATAACGATGCTGTCTGCGTGCAACTCGGCTGGGCTCATCAGGCGTCCCCTTATGTACGCCGAATCGACTGCCGGCGCTTTGGGGCCAGCATAGGCTCGGGGTCAAAAACAGCCGGGTGCAAAAGCGACAGCGCAATTGCCGAAAGCGTCAATGCGCGACAAAGCACCCGGCGCCAATCTCACCACCTGTGCTGCGCGGCTGTTCTTTGGCCCCCGCTTGAGCCAGAATCCATCCCAACTATGGATTAGGAAGCCGCAATGAAATCGATTCTCCTGGCCTTGGCGTTGATCACAAGCGGTGCATATGCAGCCGATGATGCCGACTACAACCCGTGCGATGCGGTGGAAAACGACCAGCAAACCCTGGCGTGTTCGGCGTACAGCAAAAATGCTGCCGAGCTGTTGCTGACCGAGAACTACGAAGCCCTGCAAGCGCGAATGACCTCGATGTACGGCTCAAACGCGACTCAGCTCAATAACATCATCAGCAAGATCAAGACCGCTCAGGCACTGTGGTTGCACCAGCGTGACGCCGATTGCGCGATTGTGGTATTTCCGGCCACCTCCGGCACCGAAACCTTCAATATTGCCCAAAACGACTGCATGGCGCGCATGAGCGATGACCGTTCGGAGTTTCTGGAATCGATCGGGCAGGAATAACCACCCTGCTATCAATCAACCTGTGGGAGCTGGCTTGCCAGCGATTCAGGCGCGGTGCCCTATAAGGGGTAAACCGGCTGATGCCATCGCCGGCAAGCCGGCTCCCACAGGTCAGGTGCTTTACTTAAATCCAGGGTTTTTATGACTATTTGCGGTATCGATATCAAAGGCAGCGAAGCCATCTTCGCCCTTGCCACCCAGGGCCCCGACGGCCTTCAACATCTGGCCATTGCGAGCAAAAAAATCGCCCTCGACGACGACGAAAATGCCCTCAACGTCAAAGCCTTCGCCGCGCAGCTCGCAGCCTTTGTAAAGGCCAATGGCATCACTCGCATCGTAATCAAGAAGCGCAGCAAAAAAGGCGAGTTTGCGGGCGGGCCGACCACCTTCAAATCGAAGGCATCATCCAGTTGCTGGACGATTGCGAGGTGCAATTGCTGTCACCGCAAACCCTCAACGCGCAATTCAAAAAACACGCCTTCGAACTGCCCGCTTCATTGAACAAATATCAGCATGATGCCTACAAGGCTGCGTGCGCGGCATTGCTCAAGGGTTAACCGACCCGGTCCTGTCGTGGCGCGCAGGCAAAACGCGCCCGATAGCTGCGGGTGAAATACGACGGTGATTCAAAGCCGCAGGCCAGGCTGACATCCAGCACGCTCATGTCGGTCTGGCGCAGCAATTGCCGGGCTTTCTCCAGACGCAGCCCAAGGTAAAAATTGCGCGGTGTGTCGTTCAGATGCAGGCGGAACAGGCGCTCCAGTTGGCGCCGGGTGACGCTGATGCTCAGTGCCAGTTGCGACGTGCTCAGGGGCGGCTCGCTGTGTTGTTCCATCTCGCCAATGACCTGCACCAGCTTCTTGTTGCGGATGCCGTAGCGCGTGGCAACTTGCATGCGCTGGTGATCCTTGCGCGGGCGGATGCGCCCGAGCACGAACTGTTCCGAGACCTGAATCGCCAGCTCCGGCCCGTGCGCCTGGGCAATCAGATCGAGCATCATGTCGATGGACGCCGTGCCACCTGCGCAGGTAATCCGCCGGCGGTCGATTTCGAACAGTTCCTGGGTAACCTGCAACTGCGGCCACGATTCCTTGAACGCCTCCAGCGCTTCCCAGTGCAGGGTCAGTCGATAGCCGTCGAGCAAGCCCGCCTCGGCCAGCACAAAACTGCCAGTGTCGATGCCGCCCAGACTCACCCCTTCGCCGTCCAGACGCCGCAGCCAGTGAATGAGCGCAGGCGTGACATGGGCCAGCGGCTCAAAGCCGGCCACCACCAGCAGCGTCGCCCCGGCCTTGAGCCCCTCCAGTGCGGCCTCGGCATTGACCGACATGCCATTGCTCGCCTGCACCGCACCACCGTCGCTGCTCAGCACGTGCCAGCGATAAAGCTCGCCACGAAAACGGTTGGCCACCCGCAGCGGCTCAATGGCAGAGATAAACCCCAATGATGAAAAGCCGGGCAGCAATAGGAAGTAGAAATCCTGGGGCATGGAGGCACTCGTGCAGACAGTTCGAAAGATTGAAACACACTCAGGTCGCTGCAGTGCAAAAGCCCGTCGCTCCAGTGCGGTTAAGCCCTGCCCGACCTGCGTAACTTGGCGTCACGGTGCACAAAGACACCGGTTCTCTAATAGCTACCTGCCGAGGCCCGCTCCATGAAACGACTGATCAGCTGTTGCTTGTTAGTACTCAGCCCCTACGTATTGGCTGGCGAGGATCCATCGTGCAAGAACGTGCGCATGGGCGTGGTCAACTGGACCGATGTGATCGCCACCAGCGCCATGGCGCAAACCCTGCTCGACGGTCTCGGCTATAAAACCAGACAGACCAGCGCTTCCCAGCAAATCATCTTCGCCGGGATGCGTGATAACCGGCTGGACATGTTTCTGGGCTACTGGAACCCGATCATGAACCAGAGCATCACCCCCTTTGTCGATGCCAAACAGGTGAAGGTGCTGGCCAGGCCCAGCCTTGACGATGCCAAGGCGATGCTCGCCGTGCCGACCTATATGAGTGACAAAGGGCTTAAAAGCTTTGCTGACATCGCCAGATTCGAGAAAGAACTGGGCGGCAAAATCTACGGGATTGAACCGGGTTCCGGTGCCAATACCCAGATCAAGGCGATGATCGATCAGAACCGCTTTGGCCTGGGCAAGTTCCAGCTGGTGGAATCCAGCGAGGCCGGAATGCTCTCGGCCGTGACCCGCGCGGTCAACCGCAACGAGCCGATCGTGTTCTTTGGCTGGACCCCGCACCCGATGAACATTAACCAGAACATGACCTACCTGACCGGCAGCGAAGATGCGCTGGGCCCGAATGAAGGCCTGGCCACGGTATGGACCGTCACCACGCCGGACTACGCCAGCCGTTGCCCGAACGTCAGCCGCTTGCTGAGCAACCTGACCTTCAGCGCCGATGACGAGAGCCGCATGATGCAGCCGTTGCTGGACCACAAGGACGCCCGGGTATCGGCCCGGCAGTGGCTCAAGGATCACCCGCAAGACCAACAGCGCTGGCTCGAAGGCGTCACCACAGTGGATGGCAAACCCGCTGCCGGGAACCTGAAACTCAGCGCTAAATAATTCAACACCGAGCCCCTCCGGCCGCCGCCTGCAACGGCAGCGGCGTGGCGCTCTACGCCCTAAGGAATCACCCATGAACCACGACGTCATCATCACTTGCGCACTCACCGGTGCCGGCGACACCAGCGGCCGCAGCCACCTGGTACCTATTACGCCCAAGCAAATTGCCGACGCCGCCGTGGAAGCGGCCAGGGCCGGAGCCACGGTGGTCCATTGCCATGTTCGCGACCCAAAAACCGGTCAGTTCAGCCGCGATGTGGCGCTGTACCGCGAATTGATGGAGCGCATCCGCGAGGCCGACATCGACATCATCGTCAACCTCACTGCCGGCATGGGCGGCGACTTGCACATAGGCCCCGGCGAAAACCCTATGGAGTTCGGCCCCAATACCGACCTGGTCGGGCCGCTGACCCGTCTGGCTCACGTCGAAGCGTTGTTGCCGGAAATTTGCACCCTGGATTGCGGCACCCTGAACTTCGGTGACGGCGACACGATTTATGTGTCGACCCCGGCCCAGCTGCGGGCGGGCGCCAAGCGCATTCAGGAGCTGGGGGTTAAAGCCGAGCTGGAAATTTTCGACACCGGCCATCTGTGGTTCGCCAAACAAATGATCAAGGAAGGCCTGCTCGACGACCCGCTGTTCCAGCTGTGCCTGGGCATCCCGTGGGGCGCGCCGGCAGACACCACCAGCATGAAAGCCATGGTCGACAACCTGCCCGCCAATGCGGTGTGGGCCGGGTTCGGCATTGGTCGCATGCAAATGCCGATGGCGGCCCAGGCGGTCTTGCTCGGCGGCAACGTCCGGGTCGGGCTGGAGGACAACCTGTGGCTGGATCGCGGGGTACTGGCGACCAACGGGCAGTTGGTAGAACGCGCCACAGAAATCCTAAGCCGCCTTGGCGCCCGGGTTCTGACCCCGGCTGAGGGCCGGGTCAAGATGGGCTTGAGCCAGCGCCACTAACACCGCCTCCCCTGCCCACATGTCCCCCCCTGTAGGAGCGTCGACCGGCTGCTCCTACAGGTTTAAGACCGAATTTTGATCAGGAATTACCCATGACCTTTATCACTAACATCAAAACCTTCGCGGCCCTGGGCAGCGGTGTCATTGGCAGCGGCTGGGTCGCCCGCGCACTGGCCCACGGCCTGGACGTGGTGGCCTGGGACCCTGCTCCCGGTGCCGAAACTGCCCTGCGCAAACGCGTGGCCAAGGCCTGGCCCGCGCTGGAAAAAAGCGGCCTCGCCAAAGGCGCGTCCCAGGACCGCCTGCGCTTTGTCAGCACCATCGAAGAATGTGTACGCGACGCCGATTTCATCCAGGAAAGCGCACCCGAGCGGCTTGATCTCAAACTCGAGCTGCACAGCAAAATCAGCGCCGCCGCCAAACCCGATGCATTGATCGGCTCCAGCACTTCGGGGCTGCTGCCCAGCGAGTTCTACGAGACCTCCACCCATCCTCAACGCTGCATCGTCGGCCACCCGTTCAACCCGGTGTACTTGCTGCCGCTGGTGGAAGTGGTGGGCGGACAAAAAACCGCGCCCCAAGCCATTGCGGCAGCGATCGAGGTCTATCAATCCCTGGGCATGCGGCCCTTGCATGTGCGCAAGGAAGTGCCGGGCTTTATCGCCGATCGCTTGCTCGAAGCCCTGTGGCGCGAGGCGCTGCACCTGGTCAATGACGGGGTGGCAACCACCGGTGAAATCGACGATGCAATCCGCTTTGGCGCCGGTTTGCGCTGGTCGTTCATGGGCACGTTCCTCACCTATACCCTGGCCGGTGGCGATGCGGGCATGCGCCACTTCATGAACCAGTTCGGCCCGGCCCTGAAACTGCCGTGGACCTACCTGACTGCTCCGCCACTCAGCGAAAAACTGATCGACGACGTGGTTGAGGGCACCACAGAACAACTGGGCAGCCACAGCATTGGCGCGCTGGAAAGCTATCGTGATGACTGCCTGCTGGCGGTGATGGAAGCGGTGAAGGCGACCAAACTCAAACATGGCATTGCCATCAACGATTGATCGAGGTACTGCATGCCCATCCTCACGACCTACAGCACCCCCGTCCTTGAAGAGTGGGTCGATTACAACGGCCATTTGCGGGACGCGTTTTACCTGCTGATTTTCAGCTATGCCACCGATGCCCTGATGGACCGGCTGGGGCTCGACAGCCAGAACCGCGAGGCCGGCGGCCACTCGCTGTTCACCCTGGAAGTGCACTTGAACTATCTGCACGAAGTGAAGCTCGGCGCCCAGGTCGAAGTGCGTACCCAGCTCATCGGCTTTGATAAAAAGCGCCTGCATCTTTATCACAGCCTGCACCTGACCGGCGAAGTGCAAACCCTGGCCGGCAATGAGCAAATGCTGCTGCATGTCGACCTTTCAGGGCCGCACTCTGCGCCGTTCAGCGAACACACGCTGGCGTTGTTGCAAGCAATAGAAACCCAGCAGGGTGATCTGCCAAAGCCGGCCTATGCGGGCCGGGTGATCGGCCTGCCCAATACCGCGAAGGCATGAAAAAAGCCCCGGACCTGCCGTGACAGGTTCGGGGCTAACCTTGTGTGATGCCCAGAGGGTGACCAAACCATCGACGGTGCCGCGAAAGTCAGTGTGCACAACCCTTTGCGCCGGGACTTAGCCGAAAACGACCTGCGCTTAGGCGTCCCGGACAAATCGTCAAACCGCCCTTGCCCCCTGGCCCGGGCCGTACCAGAATCGAGTTCGATCGCGCCTCTGTAAAAGGATAAAAACATGATGCATGCGGACTTGATTGATGAGCAGGACCTGCTGGGCCAACTGCGCTCATTGGGGTTTGAAGTGTCGGGCAGCGCCGAGCAAGCCTGCACGACCGTGGTTTGCGGGCTGAATGAAACCAACGCGCGCGCACTCAAGGGCCTGGTAGAAAAACTCTACACCGGCAGCGCGACCATTTTGCCAGCGGTGCGCCAGGCCATAGATCAACAACTGCTGCCGGGGCTGGCGCAATTCAAGCAAAACCAGACGGCCTGAACCTGAACCCACCTCTGTAGGAGCGAGCTTGCTCGCGAGCTTTTTTGCGAAGAGCTCGCGAGCAAGCTCGCTCCTGCGGATGGCTCTGCGGCGCTACAGCCTTACGCTGGCAAAGGTTGATTCGTGACGGGCCTGATTCAGGGCTGACATGGGGCCAGCCAGCGGTGTCATCAGCAATGACTGCGGAATCGGCACCAGGGTTGTCTGCTGGGCAGTATTGGAACCCACACGTTCGTCGCGGGGCGGAATACCGAAATACTCGCGGTAACACTTAGAGAAATGCGGAGTAGAAACAAAGCCGCATACCGCCGCGACTTCAATGATCGACATCGGTGTCTGCTTGAGTAACTGGCGCGCCCGCACCAGCCTCAGCTTGAGGTAGTAACGCGATGGCGAGCAGTGCAAATACTTCTGAAACAAACGCTCCAGCTGACGTCGCGATACTGTGACGTACACCGCCAGTTCATCGAGGTCGATGGGCTCTTCGAGGTTGGCTTCCATCAACGCCACGATTTCCTGCAGCTTGGGCTGGTTGGTGCCAAGCATGTGCTTGAGCGGCACCCGCTGATGGTCCTGTTCGTTGCGAATGCGTTCATACACAAACATTTCGGAAATGGCCGCCGACAGTTCGCGGCCATGATCGCGACTGATCAGGTGCAGCATCATGTCCAGCGGCGCGGTGCCGCCCGAACTGGTGAAACGGCTGCGGTCCAGGGTAAACAGGCGAGTGCTCATGGCGACTCGTGGAAAGGCCTCCTGCATGGAGGCCAGACATTCCCAGTGCACGCTGCAATCAAAGCCGTCGAGCAGACCCGCATAGGCCAGGGCCCAGCTGCCGGTGCACACCGCGCCCAGACGGCGCGACTGGCGCGCCTGGCTTTGCAGCCATGAAACGTGCTCGCGGGTCACCGTGCGCTGAATACCGATGCCGCCGCAAACAATCACCATGTCCAGCGCCGGGGCCTTGTACATACTTGCATCGGGGGTTACTTGCAGACCGTCGCTGGCCCATACCTGACTGCCATCTGCGGTGAGGGTGCTCCAGCGATACAGTTCGCGCCCGGACAGCTGATTGGCCATGCGCAAGGGTTCTATCGCGGAAGCCAGGGAAATGAGCGTGAAATTGTCCAGCAGCAGAAAGCCGATGGATTGAGGCGTACGGTTCTGGGGTTGAACCCCGGAGTTGAACGACGTCATCGCGGTATCTCCTCACACAAAGCGGGTGATGGCCCCAGGCACAGGCTCTTGTTATTGCCCTCGTTTGACGGGGCTTTGCAATCACAACGCAAATGCCATGCCTAAACTTGAATGAGCATTCAACAAAGCCTGAAAACGACGTCGCAATGTGTCTGGACGGGTCGTGATGAAATACCGGACAAGCCATGTTTAAAAGCAACCGGCGCAGATTGCCCGGCGCTTTTGAGCACATTGGTAGCACTTGAGGGAGACGCTAGAAACAGAGATGTGACGGAATGTCACCAAGCGCACGAATGCGCTAAAAGAGGTCGGTATGCGCCTAAACAGCGCGCGGAAAACCTGACTACAAACCCTGTAGGAGCGAGCTTGCTCGCGAGCAATCTCGCTCCTACAGGAGGGGGTGACCCAGTCATCCGGCGCTCAGCACTCCACTGCGCTGACGGCCAGACCGCCCCGTGAGGTTTCTTTGTATTTGTCATGCATGTCGGCGCCCGTGTCGCGCATGGTGCGGATCACCCGGTCCAGCGAAATAAAGTGCTGGCCATCACCGCGCAAGGCCATTTGTGCCGCGTTGATGGCTTTGACCGCAGCTATGGCGTTGCGCTCGATACACGGCACTTGCACCAGCCCGCCCACCGGGTCGCAGGTCAGGCCCAGGTTGTGTTCCAGACCAATCTCGGCGGCGTTGCACAACTGCTCCGGCGTAGCGCCGAGGATTTGCGCCAGCCCGGCGGCGGCCATGGCACAGGCCGAACCGACCTCGCCCTGGCACCCCACTTCGGCCCCGGAAATCGAGGCGTTCTTTTTGCACAGAATGCCGATCGCCGCCGCGCTTAATAAATAGTCAACCACATGGGCTTCACTGACTTCGTCGCTGAACTTCATGAAGTAATGCAGCACCGCGGGGATGATGCCCGCCGCGCCGTTGGTGGGGGCCGTGACCATGCGCCCGCCAGCAGCGTTTTCTTCGTTGACCGCCAGTGCAAACAGGTTGACCCACTCCATGGCACTGAGCGTCGAGCCAATGACGTTGGGTTTACCCAGCTCCTGCAAGCTACGGTGCAAGCGGGCAGCGCGGCGACGGACATGCAAACCGCCGGGCAGGATGCCCTCGTGTTTCAGACCTTGCTCCACGCAATCCTGCATGGCCCGCCAGAGCTTGATCAGGCCACAGCGGATTTCATCCTCACTGCGCCAAGTACGTTCATTGGCCATCATCAGGGTGGCCACGCTCAGGTGATGTGTGGCGCACAGTTCGAGCAGCTCGGCGGCGCTGGAAAAGTCATACGGCAACAGGGTCCGGTCCATGTCCAGTAGGCCGCTGGCCGCTTGTGCTGCGTCCACCACAAAGCCGCCGCCCACCGAGTAATAGCTGTCGCGGAACAGTTCGCCATGCTCGGTGGCGGCTATCAGGGTCATGGCATTGGGATGAAATGGCAGGTTTTCGTCGATCAGGCGCATGTCTTGAGCCCACTCGAACGGGATGGGCAAATACCCGTCCAGCAGCAGTGTCCGACTTTCACGCAGTTGCGCGATGCGCGGGCCAATCTGTGCCGGGTCGATGGCGTCCGGCCATTCACCCATCAAGCCCATGAGCACGGCATTGTCGCTGCCATGGCCGATGCCCGTGGCGGACAGCGAGCCATAAAGCTGCACTTCAATACGGCGTACCTGTTGTAGCTGGTCGCGTTCGCGCAAACCCTGCACAAACAGCGCCGCGGCCCGCATGGGCCCGACCGTGTGGGAGCTGGAGGGGCCAATGCCGATCTTGAACAGGTCAAACACGCTGATAGCCATGAGCACAAAGCCTCGGGGGTGAATGCCCGCACTATGGGCGGTTTTCAATCCGCTAAAACGTCCAGCTACGACCCGGCTTTGCCTGCCAGCGCCCTCGCCGTTTTATAGGGTGCAGAGGGCCGGAAAAGCCGGTTTTGACAGCGGAATTTTCCATATACGACCTCCCAAGTACCAGATACGACCCTCCCTGTACTGGATGCGACGCACCCTGTAGGCGTTTGAATTTCACTGTTACATGATCAGTCTCGACTCGATTGCCAGATGCGCCGCCAAACGTCTGCCGGGCATCGCCCAACCGCAACTGATACGTGCGGCTTTTCGATTCGAAAAACCGCCACCCAGACACCCAGGAGTCGTTCCATGAAACATTCCCCGTCGCTGTTGCTGGCTGCACTGTTGAGTCTGCCCGTGATCGTCCAGGCTGCAGAGCCGGCGCAATGCAGCACCGTTAACTTCTCGGATGTCGGCTGGACCGACATCACCGTCACCACCGCCGTCACCAGCGAGGTGCTCAAGGCCCTCGGCTACAAGACCAAAACCACCATGATTTCAGTGCCCGTCACCTACAAGTCGCTGGCCGATGGCAAGAACATGGACGTGTTTCTGGGCAACTGGATGCCGACCATGGAAAACGACATCAAGGCTTACCGCGATGCCGGAACCGTCGAGACCGTGCGGGCCAATCTGGAGAATGCCAAATACACCCTCGCCGTCCCCCAGGCGCTGTATGACAAGGGCCTCAAAGACTTCTCCGACCTGCCTAAATTCAAGAAGGAACTGGACGGCAAAATCTACGGCATCGAACCGGGCAACGATGGCAACCGCATGATCCAGACCATGATCGACAAGAACGCCTTCGGCCTTAAGGACGCGGGCTTCAAGGTTGTGGAGTCGAGCGAAGCCGGGATGCTGTCACAAGTCGATCGCGCCCAGCGCCGTGGCACCGACGTGGTGTTTCTGGGTTGGGAACCGCACCCGATGAACACCCGTTTCAAGATGAAGTACCTCACCGGTGGCGATGATTTTTTTGGCCCCAATTATGGTCAGGCGACTATCTACACCAACACCCGCAAGGGCTACACCGAGGAGTGCCCGAACGTCGGCCAGTTGCTGAAGAACCTGGTGTTCACCCTGGACATGGAAAGCACCCTGATGGGCAAAGTGCTTGATGACAAGATCAAACCGGACGTGGCGGCCAAAGCCTGGCTCAAACAGAACCCGCAGGTGCTCGACACCTGGCTGACGGGGGTGACCACGATTGATGGCAAGCCGGGCCTTGAGGCCGTAAAGGCCAGCCTAGCGAAGTAATCTCGGGCGCCGGACGGCACGCCCGTCCGGCTCCGGTTCAATTCCCCCTGCATGCGGATGTTCACTACCATGCTGATTGATCACAAAATCCCTCTGGGCGAGTACATCGCCAGCTTCGTCGACTGGCTGACCAAACACGGTGCCAGCACCTTCGACGCCATTGCGCTGACGCTGGAAACCATGATCCACGGCGTGACGTTCGCCCTGACCTGGTTCAACCCCTTTGTGTTTATCGGACTGATTGCACTGCTCGCGCACTTTATTCAACGCAAGTGGGGGCTGACGGTGTTCGTGGCGCTGTCGTTTCTGCTGATCCTCAATCTGGGGTACTGGCAAGAAACCATGGAAACCCTGGCGCAGGTGCTGTTCGCCACCTTTGTCTGCGTGATCATCGGGGTGCCGCTGGGCATTCTGGCGGCGCACAAACCCATGTTCTACACCTTCATGCGCCCGGTACTGGACCTGATGCAGACCGTACCGACCTTCGTTTATCTGATCCCTACCCTGACCCTGTTCGGCCTGGGTGTAGTGCCGGGGCTGATCTCTACCGTGGTCTTTGCGATTGCCGCGCCGATTCGCCTGACGTACTTGGGCATTCGCGATGTACCCCATGAACTGCTCGATGCCGGCAAGGCCTTTGGCTGTTCGCGCCGCCAACTGCTCACGCGGATCGAGCTGCCCCATGCCATGCCCAGCATCGCGGCCGGGATTACCCAATGCATCATGTTGTCGCTGTCGATGGTGGTGATTGCCGCGCTGGTCGGTGCCGATGGCCTGGGCAAACCGGTGGTCAACGCACTGAACACCGCAGACATCGCCCTGGGCTTTGAAGCCGGACTGGCGATTGTTTTGCTGGCGATCATGCTCGACCGGATCTGCAAGCAGCCGGAAGCTAAAAAAGGAGCCGACGCATGAGCATTATTCGCTTCGACAAAGTCGACGTTATCTTTGCCAAAGATCCACGCGAAGCCCTGGGCCTGCTGGACCAGGGCCTGTCACGGGATCAGATCCTGAAAAAAACCGGGCAGATTGTCGGCGTCGAAAGCGCCAGCCTGGACATCGACAAAGGCGAAATCTGCGTGTTGATGGGGTTGTCCGGCTCGGGTAAATCCAGCTTGCTGCGCTGTATCAACGGGCTCAACACCGTGAGCCGCGGCCAGTTGCATGTGGAGCATGAAGGCAAGCAAATCGATATTGCTTCCTGCACCCCGGCCGAACTGAAAATGATGCGCACCAAGCGCATCGCCATGGTGTTTCAAAAGTTCGCCCTGATGCCCTGGTTAACCGTGCGCGAGAACATCAGTTTTGGTCTGGAGATGCAGGGCCGGCCCGAAAAGGAACGACGCACCCTGGTGGACGAAAAGCTGGAGCTGGTGGGCCTGACCCAGTGGCGCAACAAAAAGCCGGATGAACTGAGCGGCGGCATGCAGCAGCGGGTCGGCCTGGCCCGGGCGCTGGCAATGGACGCCGATATTTTGCTGATGGATGAACCGTTTTCGGCACTGGACCCGCTGATCCGCCAGGGCTTGCAGGACGAATTGCTGGAGCTGCAACGCAAACTCAGCAAGACCATTGTGTTTGTGAGTCACGATCTGGACGAGGCGCTGAAACTGGGTAGCCGCATCGCGATCATGAAAGACGGCAAGATCATTCAGTACAGCAAGCCCGAAGAAATCGTGCTCAACCCGGCAGACGACTATGTGCGCACCTTCGTCGCCCATACCAACCCCCTGAACGTACTGTGCGGGCGCAGCCTGATGCGCACGCTGGACAACTGCAAACGCATCAACGGCTCGGTGTGCATAGACCCGGGGGACGACTCGTGGATTGATCTGGCAGAAGGCAACACCATCAAGGGTGTGCGCCAGGGCGCCAGCAGCGTGGACTTGCAGCACTGGAGCCATGGGCAGGCCGTCGAAGGACTGGGACGCGGGCCGACCCTGGTGGATTCCGGAATCGGCATGCGCGACGCGCTGCAAATCCGTTATCAGACCGGCAACAAACTGGTGCTGCACGACAATCAGAAAGTGGTGGGGATACTCGGCGATACCGAGCTGTACCACGCGCTGCTGGGCAAAAACCTGGGCTAAGTGCCCGTACTGACCTTGTAGGAGCGAGCTTGCTCGCGAGCTTTTTAAACCAGCTCGCGAGCAAGCTCGCTTCTACAGGAGGGACGTGAATTTAGCTGTAAACCCGCCCAAGGAGCTGGCGATGGCTTTCAAACTGGTCGAGCACGTCACGGCTGATTTGCTCAGGGGTGAAGCCCATCAGGTCGTACTCCTGGCTGCCGTTGTGCAAATACACCTCGGCCCGGTAGTAACGATTGCGCACTTCATCCTGGCCGGACTCGCCCGGCGCCGCCATGTAGCCGTCCAGGCTGACTTCGTAGACAAACGGGTTGCCTTCTTCCATCTCGACCCGCACGCCCATGCAACGCTTGGCTTTACCCAGCAAGGTCTGTACATCGAACCCTTGAGCACGCAGTTGCGCAGCGGCTTCTTCCAGCGCCGGGGACACGTGTTTGTCCATGAAGCGCTGCACCACCGCCTGGGTTGGCTGCAGGTCCTGGGCCGTCAGGCGCTCGCTGAAAAAGCCGCTGCGACCGCGGGCTGCCAGTTCGGCCTGTTCCTGTTCCATCTGGGTGTCCTGGCGCATCGCTTTGTGCAGGCCGAACATAAACAGGATCAGCACCACCGAGAACGGCAGGCCGGCCAGTACGACCATGGTTTGCATGGCGGCAAAGTTACCGGCGAACAACAGGCCGATGGTCACCAGGGTGATCACCACCGACCAGAAGATGCGCAGCCAGTGCGGTGCGTCTTCATCGACATCGCCGCCTTTGCAGGACAGGTTGGCCATCATTACCGCCCCGGAATCCGCCGGGGTCAGGAACAGTACAAAGCCGACAAAGATCGACACGCCGATCACGATTTTCGATGCCGGGTAGTGCTCAAGCAGTTGGTAAATCGCCATCGACGGCTGTTCGAGCGCCGTTTTGCCCAACTCCACCGCGCCGTGGTTAACCACCAGGTCCAGTGCCGAGTTACCGAAGATCGACAACCAGGCCAGGGTGAAGCCCAGCGGAATCAGCAATACACCTGCTACCAGTTCACGCACGGTCCGCCCGCGGGAAATACGCGCGATGAACATGCCGACGAACGGGGCCCAGGAAATCCACCACGCCCAGTAGAACAGGGTCCACAGACCCAACCAGCCTTCGGTCTTTTTGGTGTCGCCTTCATAGACGTACAGGTCGAAGGTTTTCATGACGATACCGTTCAGGTAGTCGCCGGTGTTTTGCACAAAGCCGTTGAGCAGGTGCAGGGTCGGGCCGAACAACAGCACGAAAATCAGCAAGCCACTGAACAGCACGATGTTCAGGTTCGACAGACGGCGAATACCGTTTTCAACGCCAGAAACCGCCGCGATGGTGGCCACGGTGCTCATCACGATGATCACAATCAGCAAGTTGGTATTGCTGTGTTCCATGCCGAACAGGTTCTCAAGCCCCGACGACACTTGCATCGAGCCAATGCCCAGGTTGGTCACCAGGCCGAGCAACGTCACGAACATGCCGAAGCCGTCTACCGCATGGCCCGCAGCGCCTTTTACCCAACGCTCGCCCATCAACGGGTACAACGCCGAACGCAGGGCCAGCGGCTGGTTGTGGCGGTAGGCAAAGTAAGCCACGGCCAGACCGACCAGTGCGTAGATCGCCCAGCCATGCAGGCCCCAGTGCAGGAAGGTCAGTTGCAGCGCCTGTCGCGCGGCTTCATGACTGCCCGAGACGCCTTCAGGCGGGTTGAAGTAGTGGTCCAGCGGCTCGGATGCACCGAAGTACAACAGCGAGATACCGATACCGGACGAGAACAGCATCCCGGCCCAGGCGCCGTAGCTGAAGTCGGGGGTGTCTTGCTTGGTACCCAGTTTCAGTTTTCCGTAGGACGAAAACGCCAGGCCCACGACGAAAATCAGGTAAGCGGCAATCACCACCATGTAGTACCAGCCGAAGCTGCGCGACAGCCATTCCTGGGCAACACCCAGTACGCGGCCTGCTTCTTCGGGGGCGATGATCAAAATGGCAGTCAGCAACAATATCAAGGCAGTGGAGGTGTAAAACACCCAACCGTTGACCGTCACCTTTTGCGGCGGGGTCTTTATAAGAGAAGCAGAACTCATGGCACGGATGCTCCAGGCAGCGCGAGAGAAAGACTTGAGGCAACGCACCACTCGACCAAACGCTTAGATAGCGACCAACGGTCGAGTGATATAAAGACACCGCTAAAAAACCGGACCCGCCCGGACCCTGCTGTTTTTGCCGGAGCGAGCTTGCTCGCGAGCCCTGTAACGCGATTAGAAAGCTCGCGAGCAAGCTCGCTCCTACACAAAGCCGGGGTTCCAGAGATGTTTGCTGTGTCGTTTTTCGCCATTCATGCCCAAGGAAATGGCACAAATCGCGACGATTTGTCGCAGAGCTTATTCTTTGTTGATTGAACGTTCAATCAAAACAAAATAGACTGGTCTTCGTTCAGTGATCGATTTGCACTGCTCGCAGGCCCAAGGAGATTTGCAAGATGCCAAAGGTCGGGATGCAACCCATACGCCGCCAGCAGTTGATCGAAGCCACGTTAACGGCGGTCGATCAGGTCGGGATGGCCGATGCCAGCATTGCACTGATTGCCCGTTTGGCCGGCGTGTCGAATGGCATCATCAGTCACTACTTTCGCGACAAGAACGGTCTGATTGCCGCCACCATGCGGTACTTGATGAACGTCTTGATCGAAAACGTCACCGCCCGCCGCCAGGCGCTGAGCGATGACAGCCCAAGGGCACACCTGCAGGTGATCGTTGAAGGCAACTTCGACGCCAGCCAGGTCAGTGGCCCGGCAATGAAGACCTGGCTGGCCTTTTGGGCCGCCAGCATGCACCAGCCGTCGTTACACAGATTGCAGCGGATCAACGATCACCGCCTGTATTCCAATCTGTGCTGCCAATTTCGCCGAGTCCTGCCGCAGGCCCAAGCCCGCAATGCAGCACGAGGCCTGGCAGCTCTCATCGATGGTCTATGGTTGCGGGGTGCCCTGTCGGGAGACGCTTTCGACACCGAACAGGCACAACGCATCTGCTACGAATACATGGATCTACAACTGGCGAAAAAGGTGAGTTAGGCCCAATCAACGCTTAACCCCTGAACTGTCGCGAATCTGAGTTGCCCCAGTTAGATGGCAGCCAGTTTCACGATCAACGCCAACCACTTATGCACTTGCGAGGATTTTATGGCCCGTTTCGAACTGCAAAAACTCTACATCGACGGCGGCTACACCGACGCCAGCAGCGGTGCAACCTTCGATGCCATCAACCCGGCTAACGGCGAAGTCCTTGCGCAAGTGCAACGTGCGACTAAAGAAGACGTTGAGCGTGCTGTTGTCAGCGCCGAGAAAGGCCAGAAAATCTGGGCTGCCATGACTGCCGTAGAGCGTTCGCGCATCCTGCGTCGGGCTGTGGACATCCTGCGCGAGCGCAACGATGAACTGGCCGCTCTGGAAACCCTGGACACCGGCAAGTCGTACTCCGAAACCCGTTATGTCGACATCGTGACCGGCGCCGACGTACTGGAATACTACGCAGGCCTGGTGCCCGCCATTCAGGGCGAGCAAATCCCGCTGCGCGACACTTCGTTCGTTTACACCCGTCGCGAGCCGCTGGGCGTTGTAGCCGGTATCGGCGCGTGGAACTACCCGATCCAGATCGCTTTGTGGAAGTCCGCACCGGCGCTGGCTGCCGGTAACGCGATGATCTTCAAGCCAAGTGAAGTCACTTCGCTGACCACCTTGAAACTGGCTGAAATCTACACCGCTGCCGGCGTACCGGACGGCGTGTTCAACGTGCTGACCGGCAGCGGCCGTGAAGTCGGCACCTGGCTGACCGAGCACCCGCGCATCGAGAAAATCTCGTTCACCGGCGGCACCGACACCGGCAAGAAAGTCACCTCCAGCGCCACCAGCTCTTCGCTTAAAGAAGTGACCATGGAACTGGGCGGCAAGTCGCCGCTGATCATTTTTGATGACGCCGACCTGGATCGTGCGGCTGACACCGCGATGATGGCCAACTTCTACAGCTCGGGCCAGGTGTGCACCAACGGCACTCGTGTGTTCGTACCGACCGCACTTAAAGCTGCGTTCGAAGCCAAGATCCTGGAGCGCGTTGCACGTATCCGCATCGGCAACCCGGAAGACGAAAACACCAACTTCGGTCCGCTGGTCAGCTTTGCTCACATGGAAAGCGTGCTGGGCTACATTGCCAAAGGCAAGGAAGAAGGCGCCCGCCTCCTGTGCGGCGGCGAACGCCTGACCCAGGGCGACCTGGCCAAAGGTGCATTCGTGGCACCCACCGTGTTCAGCGACTGCACCGATGAGATGACCATCGTCAAAGAAGAAATCTTTGGCCCGGTGATGAGCATCCTGACCTACGACACCGAAGAAGAAGTGATCCGCCGCGCCAACGATACCGAGTTCGGCCTGGCCGCCGGTGTCGTGACCAAAGACCTGAACCGCGCCCACCGCGTCATTCATCAGCTGGAAGCGGGCATTTGCTGGATCAACGCCTGGGGCGAGTCCGACGCCAAAATGCCGGTCGGCGGCTACAAGCAGTCGGGTATCGGCCGCGAAAACGGCATCAGCTCCCTGGCGCAGTACACCCAGATCAAATCGGTACAGGTTGAGTTGGGCGATTACGTTTCGGTGTTCTAAGCCGATTGTCTGACTGACAACCGATCAACTGTAGTCGCTGCCGCAGGCTGCGATAAGGCTCGCAGAGCCCTCTTGCCAAAGCAGGAGCGCGACTGCTTCGCAGCCGATCGCAGCCTGCGGCAGCGACTACAGGGTTCTTTATCTACACGAGGGTGCATTTTATGTCCCAAGAATTCGATTACATCATCATTGGTGCCGGCTCTGCCGGTAACACCCTGGCGACCCGTCTGACTGAAGACGAAGGCGTCACCGTGCTGCTGCTCGAAGCTGGCGGCCCGGACTACCGTTTCGATTTCCGAACCCAGATGCCTGCGGCTCTGGCGTTCCCGCTGCAAGGCCGTCGCTACAACTGGGCCTTTGAAACCGATCCTGAACCGCACATGGACAATCGCCGCATGGAATGTGGCCGCGGCAAAGGCCTGGGCGGCTCGTCCCTGATCAACGGCATGTGCTACATCCGCGGCAACGCGATGGACTACGACGGCTGGGCAAAATTGCCAGGCCTCGAAGACTGGGATTACCTGAACTGCCTGCCGTACTTCCGTAAAGCGGAAACCCGCGACATCGGCGCCAACGATTACCACGGCGGTGATGGTCCGGTCAGCGTGACTACGCCAAAGGCAGGCAACAACGTGTTGTTCCACGCCATGGTTGAAGCCGGCGTACAGGCTGGCTACCCGCGTACCGAAGACCTTAACGGCTACCAGCAGGAAGGTTTCGGCCCGATGGACCGTACCGTGACGCCAAACGGTCGTCGTGCCAGCACCGCTCGCGGTTACCTGGACACCGCCAAGCAGCGTTCGACCCTGACCATCGTCACCCACGCCCTGACCGACAAGATCGAGTTTGAAGGCAAGCGTGCGGTTGGCGTTTCTTACATGGTCGGCGACAGCGACACCCGCATTCTGGCCAAGGCCCGTAAAGAAGTGCTGCTGTGCAGCGGCGCGATCGGTTCGCCAACCGTGCTGCAACGCTCCGGCGTCGGCCCGGCCGAACTGCTCAACAGCCTCGATATCCCGGTGGTTCACGACCTGCCGGGCGTCGGCCAGAACCTGCAGGACCACCTGGAGCTGTATCTGCAATACGCATGCACCCAGCCGGTTTCGCTGTACCCGTCTTTGCTGTGGTACAACCAGCCGGCCATTGGTGCCGAGTGGCTGTTCCTGGGCAAGGGCATCGGCGCCAGCAACCAGTTCGAAGCGGGCGGTTTTATCCGTACTCGCGAAGACTTCGAATGGCCGAACATCCAGTACCACTTCCTGCCGGTTGCGATTAACTACAACGGCAGCAACGGGGTGAAAGAACACGGTTTCCAGGCGCACATGGGCTCCATGCGTTCGCCAAGCCGTGGCCGGATCAACGTCAAGTCCAAGGACCCGCGCGAGTACCCGAGCATCCTGTTCAACTACATGGCCGCCGAGCAAGACTGGCAGGAGTTCCGTGACGGCATCCGCCTGACCCGCGAAATCATGCAGCAGCCTGCTCTGGACGCCTTCCGTGGCCGTGAAATCAGCCCGGGTATCGACAAGCAGACTGACGAAGAACTGGACACCTTTATCCGTGAACACGCGGAAACAGCGTTCCACCCGTCCTGCTCGTGCAAGATGGGCACCGACGAAATGGCTGTCGTGGATGGCGAAGGCCGCGTGCATGGCATGCAGGGTCTGCGGGTAGTCGATGCGTCGATCATGCCGCTGATCACCACCGGTAACCTCAACGCACCGACAATCATGATCGCCGAAAAAATCGCCGACAAGATCCGTGGTCGTGCGCCACTGCCGCGCAGCACTGCCGACTACTACGTCGCAGGCGATGCACCGGTACGCGGCAAGCCGCTGCGTGATGTGAGCCGTACCGCGCAGTAACACCGATTGCAATTGAGCCCGTTCCTGCTTCTGTGGGAGCGGGCTTGCCCGCGATAGCATCACCCCGGGTCGTCTGCATCGCGGGCAAGCCCGCTCCCACAACCATCCCGGTTTCATCCTTCCCCGCTTGTCCCGGCCTCCCCGCAGGCCTACTCTAGAGCCTCGTTTCACTTCCCAAACCCAAGCTTCGATACACTTTTCGTTGTTCGGAGGTCTGTGCATGTTCGATTTCTACCCTCAGCTCAAGCAGCGCTTTGGCGCGCTGCGCACCCGGGCCGAGTTCTTTTCGTTGCGTTATGTACGCGAGTCCGGGCAACACCTGTCGGTACGCAAGAACGTTGCAGATCCCCCTGCATTCAGTCACGACCAGGGCGCGATGCTGACCGTGCGGGTCAACGGCGTTGAAGCCTATGCCGCCACCAACGACCTGTCGCAGGCCGGTTTGCAGGCCGCTCTGGATCGTGCCGAAGCCCAGGCCCGTCTGATCACGCCCCACGCGCTGCTCGACCTGACACTCGAACCGGTATCCCGGGAACGCGCCGACTATTACTCGCCCGATCTGGACCAGACATTCCCGTCCCTCAGCCAGTGCTTCGAGCTGCTGGGGGCCGAGTCGGCGGCCGTGCCCAAGGACGAGCGACTGGTCAGCTGGGACGTGTCCCTGGGGCTCAATCACGTCGAGCAGATTTATCTCAACAGTGCGGGTGCCGAGTTGCGCCGGGCGCAGCGTTTTGTTTTCCCGGGCATGAGCGTGACCGCCTATGACGGCAATGACAGCCAGACCCGCAGCCTGGGCCGTGAAAATTTTGGCCAGCAAGGCGGTATCGATGTGATCGGCCGTTGCGGCCTGATCGGAGCCGCGCCCCAGGTCGCCGAGCAGGCCCTGCAGTTGCTGCTTGCGCCCAACACACCCCAGGGCAAGCGCGACCTGCTGTTGATGCCCGACCAAATGATTCTGCAGATTCACGAATCCATCGGCCACCCGCTGGAACTTGACCGCATTCTGGGCGACGAACGCAATTACGCGGGCACCAGCTTCGTCAAGGCCAGCGACTTCGGCAGCCTGCAATACGGCTCCAGGCTACTCAACGTCACCTTCGACCCGACCATTGCCGAGCAGTTGGCCAGCTATGGCTTTGACGACGACGGCACCCCGGCGCACAAGGAATTCCTGATCCGTGAAGGTTTGCTGCTGCGGCCTTTGGGCGGGGCCCTGTCGCAATTTCGCGCAGGCCTCGACGGCGTGGCCAACAGCCGGGCATGTAGCTGGAATCGTCCACCGATAGACCGTATGGCCAACCTCAATATCGAACCCGGCGACAAGTCGATGGCGCAACTGGTTGGCGCGATCGAAAACGGGATCCTGATGGCCACCAACCGCTCCTGGTCGATTGACGATGCGCGCAACAAATTCCAGTTCGGCTGCGAGTGGGGCCAGTTGATCGAGAACGGCGAGCTCAAGGGCGTGGTCAAGAACCCCAACTACCGCGGTATCTCCGAGCAGTTCTGGCGCAACCTCAGCGCCGTGGGTGATGCCAGCACGTTTAAAGTGCTGGGCACCCCCAACTGCGGCAAAGGCGAGCCCAACCAGGTGATCCGTGTAGGCCATGCGTCCCCGGCCTGTGTGTTCAGTAATATCGACGTGTTTGGAGGCGATGCCTGATGAGTACCCCAATAAGTCAGGCCGGGCAGTTCAAGGCACTGGTGCAATGGCTGGGCGATGCGATCCGCAGCCCGGAACAATTCACCTTGGGCTATAACGCCGAAGCATCGGAATTCATTCGTTTCAACAAGGGCAAGGTGCGCCAGGCAGGGCTTGTACAACAGGCAAGCCTGAGCCTGAAGCTGATCGACAATGGCCGTCACGCTGACGTCAGCATCACCCTGGCCGGTGACCCGACGGTCGATCAACAGCGCGTGTGCGAGGCGTTGCAGCAATTGCGCGACACCTTGGCGTTACTGCCGGTTGATCCTTATCTGCTGCTCAACCCCGAGCCGTGGCACAGCCACAATGTGCAGGACCAGCCATTGCCGGACACCGCCCGTGTGCTGGAGGAAATCAGCCGCAGCGCCGAAGGCATCGACCTGGTGGGTTTTTATGCCAGCGGCCCGATCAGCTATGGCTATGCCAGCTCCGAAGGCGCGCTGGGCTGGCACCAGGCCAACAGCTTCAACTTTGACTGGAGCCTGTTCCACAGCAATGGCCAGGCGGTGAAAGCCAGCTACGCCGGGGCGGACTGGGACAGCCAGCGTTTTGCCCGACGCATGCAATTGGCCCGCGAGCAGCTGGAGTTTCTCGATCGCCCGCTGCATGCCCTGGCACCCGGCGAATACCGCGCTTATCTGGCTCCGGCGGCACTGGAAGAAGTGATGAGCATGCTGAGCTGGGGTGGGTTTTCGGCCCAGGCGCTGGCCAGCAAATACAGCCCGCTGCAAAAACTCTATGCCGGTGATGCGCAACTGAGCCCGCTGGTGTCGCTGGACGAGCGGGTGAGCCAGTCCCTGAGCCCGGGGTTTTCCGAGGAAGGGTATCCGCGCCAAGATCTGTCGCTGGTCAAACACGGCAAGGCCAATCAGCAACTGGTGGGCTCGCGCAGCGCTGCCGAGTACGGCCTTGAGGCCAACGGCGCCCCCTGGGGTGAAGGGCCGAGTGCGCTGGCAATGGCGCCGGGCAGCCTGGAACAGGCCGATATCCTCAAGCAGTTGGGTACCGGGCTGTACATCAGCAACCTGTGGTACCTGAACTACTCCGACCAGTCGGCGGCACGCCTGACCGGCATGACCCGCTTCGCCACGTTCTGGGTCGAGAATGGCGAAATCAAGGCCCCGGTCAACACCATGCGCTTTGATGACAGCGTCTATAGTCTGCTGGGTTCCCAGCTTGAAGCACTGACCGTGGAACGCGAGCTGCTGTTGTCGGCCAGTACCTATGACCAGCGCCAGACCGCGTCAAACCTGTTACCGGGAGCGCTGGTAAAAAAACTGACATTGACGCTTTAACCACCCTGCCCACTGTGGGAGCCGGCTTGCCGGCGATTGGAACAACCGGGTTTTCCTGACCATCGCCGGCAAGCCGGCTCCCACAGGGTGGGGCCAACCAGCCCCGCAGCGGGTTCTCGATTGTTCATAAAAAGAGGTCCTATGCCCGTACGTCCGGTTCTAAGTCCTGAAGTCCTTCGCTGGCTGCCCTGGGTAGTGGCCATCGCGTTTTTCATGCAGTCGCTCGACGGCACCATCCTCAATACTGCACTGCCCGATATGGCCAGCGACCTGAAAGAAAACCCGCTGCGCATGCAAGGCGTGATCGTTGCCTACATGCTCACCGTCGCGTTGCTGATTCCGGCCTCAGGCTGGATCGCCGACCGCTTCGGCACCAAAAAAATCTTCTTCAGCGCCATCCTCCTGTTCAGTTTCGGTTCGTTGCTGTGCGCGCTGTCCGGCACGCTCAACGAGTTGATCGGCGCACGTATCGTCCAGGGCCTGGGCGGTGCCTTGATGCTGCCCATCGGGCGACTGGTGGTGCTCAAGGCTTATCCGCGTTCGGAGCTGGTGCGGATCATGGGCTTTATCACCATCCCCGGTTTGCTCGGCCCCCTGATCGGGCCGACCATGGGCGGCTGGATGGTGGAGTACCTGAGCTGGCACTGGATCTTCCTGATCAACCTGCCCGTCGGACTACTCGGCTGCTGGGCGGTCTGGCACTTCATCCCGGACCTGCGCGGCAGCGAGCGTACCCGCTTCGACACCTTGGGCTTTGTGCTGTTTGGCGCCGCGATGGTGTTTATCACCATTGCCATGGAAGGCCTGGGCGAGCTGCACATGCCGCACCTGCGGGTGATGTTGCTGCTGTTCGCCGGGCTGGCGTGCCTGGCGGCCTATTGGCTGCGGGCGGGCAATATCAGCAACCCGCTGTTCTCGCCGGTGTTGTTTAAAACCAGGACCTTTGCCGTGGGCATCCTGGGCAACCTGTTTGCCCGGCTCGGCAGCGGCGCCTTGCCGTTTCTGGTGCCGCTGCTGCTGCAAGTCGCCCTGGGCTATTCGCCGTCACAGGCGGGGATGAGCATGCTGCCACTGGCGGCGGCGGCGATGCTGGCCAAGTGGGTGGCGCGGCCGCTGATTGAGCGCGTGGGCTATCGCACCGTGCTCACGACCAATACCTTTGCGCTGGGCCTGATGCTGGCCAGCATGGGCCTGGTCACCGAACACACCCCTTATCCGCTGCTGCTGGGGATGCTGGCTGTTCTGGGCGCGATCAACTCGTTGCAGTTCACGGCCATGAATACCGTGACCCTGATCGACCTCGATGACGCCAGTGCCAGCAGCGGCAACAGCTTGCTGTCGGTGGTGGCGCAGCTGTCATTGAGCCTGGGCGTGGCATGCGCCGGTGCCCTGCTCGGCGGCTTTACCGGCGATGGCGGCGAAGAGGGGGTGGACACGGTACTTGGGGCATTCCAGCTGACCTTCCTGACAGTGGGCATCATGGCGATGCTGGCAGCCGCGATCTTCCTGCAGCTGTCACCCAAGGACGGGCGCAAGCCCAAGGCCAACTCCGAGCACGACCTGGAACATTAAGAACGCAACATCCCGCAGGAACGAGCTTGCCTCGCGAGCTTTTTAACAGCTCGCGAGCAATCGAGCGTCGAGCGGCTGCTCCTACAGGGTTGTCAGGGTTCAGATGACAACTCGTCCAGAATGTTCAGGCTAAGGCCATAGGGCTGTTACACTGCGCGACATTTTGTTTTGCAGGCCAGTCTCGTGACCACCATTGCCACCGCTTTTAACTCTCTGCCTCTGTCCGCCGCCATGCTGGCTAACCTCGACTCCCTCGGTTATGCCCAGATGACGCCGATCCAGGCGCAGAGCTTGCCGGTGATCCTCAAAGGCATGGACCTGATCGCCCAGGCGAAGACCGGCAGCGGCAAAACTGCCGCCTTCGGCATCGGCCTGCTGAACCCGATCAACCCGCGTTTCTTCGGTTGCCAGGCCCTCGTGATCTGCCCGACCCGCGAACTGGCGGACCAGGTTGCCAAAGAGATCCGCCGTCTGGCTCGCGCCGAAGACAATATCAAGGTGCTGACCCTGTGTGGCGGCGTGTCCTTCGGCCCGCAGATCGGCTCGCTGGAGCACGGCGCGCACATCATCGTCGGTACCCCGGGCCGCATCCAGCAGCACTTGCGCAAAGGCTCGCTGAAACTCGACGGTCTGAACACCCTGGTCCTCGACGAAGCCGACCGCATGCTCGACATGGGCTTCTACGATGCCATCGAAGACATCATTCGCCAGACCCCGGAACGTCGTCAGACCCTGCTGTTCTCCGCCACCTACCCGGTCGGTATCAAGCAGCTGTCGTCCAAGTTCATGCGCAACCCGCAGCAGGTAAAAGCTGAGGCCTTGCACACGGACAGCCAGATCGAGCAGCGTTTCTACGAAATCTCGCCTGAAGAGCGCATGGACGCCGTGACCAAAGTGCTCGCGCATTTCCGTCCGCAATCGTGCGTGGCCTTCTGCTTCACCAAGCAGCAGGTTCAGGAAACCGTTGATCACCTGACCTCCAAGGGTATTTCCGCCGTCGGCCTGCACGGCGACCTGGAACAGCGCGACCGTGACCAGGTGCTGGCGATGTTCGCCAACCGCTCGACTTCGGTACTGGTCGCCACTGACGTTGCGGCCCGTGGTCTGGACATCGATGCACTGGACATGGTGCTCAACGTCGAGCTGGCCCGTGATTCGGAAATCCACATTCACCGTGTCGGCCGTACCGGTCGCGCTGGCGAAAAAGGGGTGGCGATCAGCCTGGTTGCTCCGTCCGAAGCGCATCGCGCCCAGGCCATCGAGCAACTGCAGAAAGCCCCGCTGAACTGGGAAACCCTGGACACCCTCAAATCCCAGGGCGGCGCGCCATTGCTGCCGGCCATGAGCACTCTGGTGATTGGTGCAGGCCGTAAAGACAAGGTTCGCCCCGGCGACATCCTTGGCGCCCTGACTGGCGACGCGGGCATCCCCGGTGCCCAGGTCGGCAAGATCGCGATCTTTGACTTCCAGGCCTACGTGGCCGTTGACCGCACGATTGCCAAGCAAGCGGCCCAGCGCCTGAGCGAAGGTAAAATCAAGGGCCGCGTACTGCGCGTCCGGGTCTTGTAAGCCCAAGCGACACCCTTCTTGTGGGAGCTGGCTTGCCGGCGATGACAGCACTTCGGTGATTCAGATGCACCGGGTTGCTGCTATCGCCGGCAAGCCGGCTCCCACAATAGGTTCAGGCCCCAAGTAAAAATGAATTTTGTGAGGACACCGCTTTGCGTTCTACCGACGTTGTGATTATTGGCGCTGGCGCCGCAGGTTTGATGTGCGCGCTGACCGCTGCCGGGCGTGGGCGCAAGGTGATGCTGATTGACCACGCCAACAAGGCGGGCAAGAAGATCCTGATGTCGGGCGGTGGCCGCTGCAACTTCACCAACATGTACACCGAACCGAACAATTTCCTGTCGCAGAACCCGCACTTCTGCAAGTCGGCGCTGGCGCGTTATACCCAATGGGATTTCATCGAACTGGTCAGCAAGCACGGCGTGCCCTACCACGAGAAGAAACTCGGCCAGCTGTTCTGCGATAACAAATCCAGCGACATCCTCGAAATGCTCCTGAGCGAGTGCCAGCAGGCGGGCGTCAGCCTGCACCTGGACACCTCGGTGGAGCAGATCGAAAAGACCGAAACCGGCTACAGCCTCAAGACCACCCTGGATCAGTTGAACTGCCAGTCACTGGTGATCGCCACCGGCGGGCTGTCGATTCCGACCCTCGGCGCCACCGGTTTTGGCTATCAAGTGGCCAAGCAGTTCGGCCACACCTTGCTGGCGACCCGCGCAGGCCTGGTGCCATTCACCATCACCGATCAGCTCAAAGAGATTTGCACCGAACTCTCGGGCACTTCGGTGGACTGCCTGGTGAGCTGCAACGATCAGAGCTTCCGGGAAAATATCCTGTTCACCCACCGCGGTTTGAGCGGCCCGGCGATCTTGCAGATTTCGTCGTTCTGGAACTCCGGCGACACGGTTGAAATCAACCTGTTGCCCGACCTCGACGCGTTGAGCTGGCTGCAAACCCAGCAGGCCGAACGCCCGAACAGCGAGCTGAAAACCCTGCTCGGTGAGATTTTCACCAAGAAGATGGCCAACTTGCTGGCCGAGCACTGGTTTGTGTCCAAGCCCATGAAGCAATACACCCCGGCCGAACTGGCGGAAGTGGCTGACAGGCTGGCGTGCTGGAAAGTGGTACCGGCCGGCACTGAAGGCTATCGCACCGCTGAAGTGACACTGGGCGGGGTCGATACCCGTGAAGTGTCATCCAAGACCATGGAGTCGCTGAAAAGCCCGGGCTTGTATTTTGTCGGCGAAGTGCTGGATGTGAGCGGCCATCTGGGCGGTTTCAACTTCCAGTGGGCGTGGGCCTCCGGGTACGCGGCGGCACAGTTCGTCTGACGTCGTCATCCTGTAACCGCTGCCGAAGGCTGCGGCTACAAGGTCTGAGTCAAAAAATATTTACTGTCCAATGTGAAGAGTGTCATTGCGCTGTCGTCTTATCTGGCTCAATTTAGCGAATCACGAGTCAGGCACCGTCACCTCCATGTCATCGACCTCCTTTAGTCAGTCCCTGCGCCGTTTATGGGCACGGGACAAGTTCAGTTACAGCGTTCGCGTATTTATCGCCCTGACCGGCAGCATGGCTTTTTGCTGGTATCAGGACGAGATGTCACTGCTGATCCCGCTGTTCCTGGGGATTATCGCCAGCGCCCTGTCCGAGACCGATGACAGCTGGCAGGGCCGACTGAACGCGTTGCTGGTGACCCTGGTGTGTTTCAGCGCCTCGGCCTTCAGTGTCGAATTACTCTTCCCCTACCCCTGGTTGATGGTCTGCGCACTGGCGCTGGCCAGCTTCGGCCTGACCATGCTCGGGGCGCTGGGCGAACGCTACGGGGCGATTGCCTCAGCCACGCTGATTCTGGCCGTGTACACCATGATCGGGGTCGATCAACGCGGCGGTGAGGTGCTCAATTTCTGGCACGAGCCCTTGCTGCTGGTGGCGGGTGCAGCCTGGTACGGGCTGCTGTCGGTGCTGTGGCAGGCGCTGTTTTCCCATCAGCCGGTGCAGCAAAGCCTGGCGCGCCTGTTCTGGGAGTTGGGCCTGTACCTGAAGATCAAATCATCGCTGTTCGAGCCCGTGCGCAAACTGGATGTCGAAGCCGGCCGGCTGGAACTGGCACGCCAGAACGGCAAGGTGGTGGCCGCCCTGAACAGCGCCAAGGAAATCATTTTGCACCGGGTCGGCAACTCCAGGCCCGGGTCCAAGCTCAGCCGCTACCTCAAGCTGTACTTCCTCGCACAGGACATCCACGAACGCGCCAGCTCGTCCCACTACCCGTACAACGCGCTGGCCGAAGCGTTCTTCCACAGCGATGTGATGTTCCGTTGCCAGCGCCTGTTACGCCAGCAAGGTGTGGCCTGCCAGCGCTTGTCGGAGTCGATCAAGCTGCGCCAGCCATTCGTCTATGACGACAGTTTTGCCGAGGCGCTGGGCGACCTGCACGCCTCCCTTGAACACCTGCGCATCCAAAGCAACCCGGCCTGGCGCGGGCTGTTGCGTTCACTGCGCGCGCTGGCCGCCAACCTCGGTACGCTGGACCGCTTGCTGAGCGATGCCAGCAACCCCGACAGCCTTGCCGATGCCACCGACAGCAGCCTGCTGGACCGCTCGCCGCGCAACCTCAAGGATGTATGGTCGCGTTTGCGCCAGCACCTGACGCCCACCTCGCTGATTTTCCGCCACGCACTGCGTCTGCCGCTGGCGCTGTCCATCGGTTTTGCGATGGTGCACTGGATTCACCCCAGCCAGGGCTACTGGATCATCCTCACCACGCTGTTCGTGTGCCAGCCGAGTTACGGCGCGACCCGCCGCAAATTCAGCCAGCGGATCATCGGCACGGCCATCGGCCTGGCCGTGGGCTGGGCGCTGTTCGATCTGTTCCCCAACCCGCTGGTGCAATCGATGTTCGCGGTGGTGGCCGGGGTGGTGTTCTTTATCAACCGGACTACCCGCTACACCCTGAGCACTGCCGCCATCACCCTGATGATTCTGTTTTGCTTCAATCAGGTGGGCGACGGCTACGGGCTGTTTCTGCCGAGGCTGTTCGATACCCTGGTGGGCAGCGTGATTGCCGCCGCTGCGGTGTTCCTGTTCTTGCCTGACTGGCAGGGCCGGCGCCTGAATCAGGTACTGGCCAACACCCTGAGCTGTAACAGTCAGTACCTGCGCCAGATCATGCAGCAGTACGCCCAGGGTAAAAGCGACGACCTGGCCTACCGCCTGGCACGACGCAATGCCCATAACGCCGACGCCGCCCTGTCGACCACACTGGCCA
This sequence comes from Pseudomonas versuta, assembly GCF_001294575.1. Classification (NCBI taxonomy): domain Bacteria; kingdom Pseudomonadati; phylum Pseudomonadota; class Gammaproteobacteria; order Pseudomonadales; family Pseudomonadaceae; genus Pseudomonas; species Pseudomonas versuta. Next base: position 4,877,232 of record NZ_CP012676.1, on the reverse strand, counting down.
ACATGCTGATGGAGCCGGGACACTTCCGTAAGGATGCCGATATGGGCTTCCGCTTTTTGGTGCTCTCACACACCTTGCTCAGCTATTTGTCGGGCCTGGGCGCGCACCGCGACACCCAGTTGCCCAGCGAGATTCGCGAACACTTGATCGAAGGCGCGGGGCGCAGGATTGCAGACAGCATCGACCTGATTGCTCAAGGCCTGGCAACCAAACAAGCCGTGGCGGTGCAGAGTGACGAAGAAGAAGCACTGGCCAATGAGCTGGAACAGATGCCGGATGAGCTCGACGAAAGCCAGCGCCTGGTGCAAACCCAGCTGGCACTGATTTGCCGTCAGCTCGGGCCGCTGCGCACCCTGGCCGCGCATTTGATCAAAGCGCCGTAACGCTTGGCGCCACCGGGCTTCGGGCCTACTATCGGACGATCGTTTTCTCGAACAGGGACAGGCTTGTGACCACCACTCAATGGATGTGCAAACACCACACCGATCTGGGTAAGGAACAGCTCTACGCCATACTGGAGCTGCGTTCGGAGGTATTTGTCGTCGAGCAAAAATGCGCCTATCAGGACGTCGATGGACAAGACCTCAGTGGCGATACCCTGCACCTGATGGGCTGGCAGAACAACCAACTGGTGGCATACGCCCGGCTGCTCGATCCCGATTCCCAAGGCGGTGACGTGGTCATTGGCCGGGTGATCATTGCCCCCGCTGGCCGCGGGCAAAAACTGGGGCACGAGCTGCTGGCTCAAGCGTTGGAAAATATCGATGAGTACTGGGCCGGGCAACCAGTGTTCATGTCCGCCCAGGCTCATTTGCAGCCGTTCTATGAGCAGCACGGGTTTAGCGCCGAAGGCGAAATCTATCTTGAAGATGACATCCCGCACATCGGCATGCGCCGTCATCAAACACCTCAGGGGTAACCGAGTACCTGTTTGATCTGCGCCAGATGCTGGCCGATCCAGGCCTTATCGATGGCCCCCCAGCTGTGAATCTGATAGCGCCCGGCATGATTGCGGGCCCCGTCCTGCTGCTCGAATTCGCAGACAATGTCCAGGTCGGCCAGCGCGGCGATGGTGTCCTGGGCGGTACGGCGCGGCATACCGGTGACCTCGGTCAGGGCCGGTACGCTGCTGGCGATCTGGCTGTCGATCAACCAGGCCACGTACAAACGCCGGTAAAAGCTGCTTTTGGTTTTGCTGACTTCCATTCAGGACTCCTGATATCTGTGCTTGGCGACTACTAGTGCAGGCGCCTGCAGGTTGTCATCGACCAGCCTGCATGTCCCGCCACGTGAGGTACACCCGCAGGTCAAACTCCAGCTGGTGGTAATCCGGCTGCATGTATTCACACAGCTTGTAAAACGCCTTGTTGTGATCTGACTCCTTGAGGTGTGCCAGCTCATGGACCACGATCATTTTCAGAAACTCTGGCGCCGCCTCCTTGAACAGCGAGGCCACGCGCAGCTCTCTCTTGGCCTTGAGCTTGCCACCCTGGACCCGCGAAATGGTGGTGTGCAGGCCCAGGGCGCGGTGGGTCAGATCGAGCCTGTTATCAAACAGCACCTTGTCGAATGAAGGCGCATTGCGCAGGTGCTCCTGCTTGAGTTCCAGCGCATAGGCGTATAGGGCCTTGTCGCTTTGCACCGCATGACGCTGTGGATAACGCTCGCTCAGGTAGCTGCCCAGCTGATCGCGCTCGATCAGTTGGCGTACCTGATCCTGCAAGGTCTGGGGATAAGCCTGAAGGTATTTGAGGACTGTCATGGGGCGCCAACGTACAACATAAAAAGTGCGCCAGTGTAGCGAATTCAAGATTAAGCGGTGCCACCACTTTAGCTGGCCACCCGTCAGGCTTTATAAAGACTTCCCTTCCAAGCCCTGGTGTAGAGCCTTGCTACCGGTTTTATCCCTGTAAGTGCACTTTTTTAAGGCTCGTCATGATTGATCTGGCTACCTGGAACCTGAGTGTTCCTGTCGGCACCCCGCCTGCAACCATCACTACCCCCCGCCTGCTGCAAGGGTACAAGAACGCCTATTTCCACTCTGATACCGGCACCCTGTTTTTTTGGGTTCCGGTGACTGGCAGCAAAACCGAAAATGCCATTTACCCGCGCAGCGAATTGCGCGAAACCCAGGCCAACGGGACATTACGCAACTGGCTTTATCCCAGCGCCAACAACTTTTTGAACGCCACGCTGGCGGTCAACAAGGTGCCTTCATCGGGCAAAGTGGTGATCGGGCAAATCCATGCATTCCAGAGCCAGCAACCGCTGCTCAAGCTCGAGTACCAATACAAAGCCAGCACCAACAGCGGCAGTCTGGTGGCCAAAGTGCGCAACCGCCCCACTGACAGCTCAAGCAAAGCGGTGACATTGGCCGAGAATGTACCGCTGGGCAAAAACTTCACCTACGTGATCAACCTGACACCGGGCGGCACCTTGAATGTCAAGGCCGCCGGCAAACAGTGGAGCAGCAAGATCAGCGCCACCTGGCGCACCAAACCGCTGTATTTCAAGGCGGGCGCTTACGTCCAGGACAACACCGGCAATAGCAAGGAAGGCGCACAAGTCACGTTCAGCAAACTGGATATTGACCACAACAAAACCTGACGCCTGAGCCGTTAAGTCAGAGCTTTCCCTGAAATACGTAGGAAGCTTCCTGGAATACGAATTCGCCTCAAGTGCCACTTGCTGCGTTGAAAGTCACGGGGCTATCTTCTTGAGTCGTCCAAGTCTGCGGCTCGAATGATGGCCTGCGTGGAAAACCCATGAAAGCTTCCAAGCCCAAACGTACCAAGCGCGATGATCATCAACACGATGAAGCAACCCGGCGCATTCTTGATGTCCTGGGCACTGCACCCGCGGTGCTCGAGACCCTCAGCGCCACCCGGGCCCATAAAATCAGCCCCCGCTCTCCCTTTGCCGTGTTGCCTGACGTCACTGCCCTGGAGGCCTTGCTGCATGTATCGATCATGCTCAAGAGTGCCGAAGAGGTCTCGGATGAAATCACCGAAATGGCCAGCGGCATCGAGCGCGGGCTGGTGTGGTCGCTGGTGCATTCGGTGGAAATGGCCCGCTCGCTGGTCGATGCACTGCTCAAGGGCAATGGTGTCGACCCAGATGACATGCACAAAAAAGCCCGCATCGCTGCGGGCTCTGTCTAAACGCTTGGGTCTTAGTTGATCTTGGCGTTCAGCTCACCTTTGAGGTAGCGCTGGTACATGGCTTCGAGGGAGATCGGCTTGATCTTCGAGGCATTACCGGCAGTACCGAAGGCTTCGTAACGTGCAATACACACATCACGCATGGCCGTCACGGTGGCGCCGAAGAACTTGCGCGGGTCGAACTCGCTCGGGTTAGTGGCCATCAGGCGACGCATGGCGCCAGTCGATGCCAGACGCAGGTCGGTGTCGATGTTGACCTTGCGCACGCCGTGCTTGATGCCTTCAACGATTTCTTCTACCGGCACACCGTAGGTTTCTTTGATGTCGCCGCCGTATTCGTTGATGATCGCCAGCCACTCTTGTGGCACAGACGACGAACCGTGCATGACCAGGTGAGTGTTGGGGATGCGCTTGTGGATCTCTTTGATCCGGTCGATGGCCAGCACGTCACCGGTAGGTGGCTTGGTGAACTTGTAAGCGCCGTGGGAAGTACCGATGGCGATAGCCAGGGCGTCCACTTGGGTGCGCTTGACGAAGTCGGCCGCTTCTTCCGGGTCGGTCAGCATCTGGCTGTGATCCAGAACGCCTTCTGCACCGATGCCGTCTTCTTCGCCAGCCATACCGGTTTCCAGGGACCCCAGGCAACCCAGCTCGCCTTCAACCGACACACCGCAAGCGTGAGCCAGGGCAACAGTCTGCTGAGTGACACGCACGTTGTAGTCGTAGTCAGTCGGGGTTTTGCCGTCTTCGCCAAGCGAGCCGTCCATCATCACCGAGCTGAAGCCCAGCTGGATCGAGCGCTGGCAAACGTCAGGGCTGGTGCCGTGGTCCTGGTGCATGCACACCGGGATATGCGGGAATTCTTCGATTGCTGCCAGGATCAGGTGACGCAGAAACGGTGCACCTGCGTATTTACGCGCACCGGCCGAAGCCTGAACGATCACCGGAGAGTCAGTCTTGTCAGCGGCTTCCATGATGGCGCGCATCTGCTCAAGGTTGTTGACGTTGAAGGCTGGAACGCCGTAACCGAATTCGGCGGCGTGGTCCAACATCTGGCGCATGCTGATAAGTGCCATTGTGTGTGTCTCTCCCGGACGAGGGTCGTTAATCGTGCAAGCCTGCCGTAGCGGCGGCTGCTATTCAAGTTATTGCAGATCGGGGGCGGAGCCCCGAAATGCGGATTCTGTCTAGCTGAAACGTTACAGCTTCAGCTATAGCTACTCGCTGTTTAATGTGGGAGCTGGCTTGCCAGCGATGCAGGTAATACGGTCTGTCAGGCAAACCGCCTTGATGCCATCGCTGGCAAGCCAGCTCCCACAATATGTCTCACCCGCTTTACGGGCACCCGTGCTCTTTTGAAGGCCGGGGCGATTCGTATTTTTCCAGCGCCTCTGGCCCTGAGCGTTTATTGACCAGCGGCACGCTCTGCGCCTGCCAGTCTGCCTGGTAGCAACCACTCTCTTCAGGGGTTGCCGCCTCGGGCGCCGGCTTGCTCGAACCGGCGCAACCGGCCAAAAAGCCCGCAATCATTAACAGCGGTAACAACTTGACCATGTCCATGCTTCCTTTCAGGGCCTGAGTCATTTTCAGGCTTTGGCGCGGCTTTCCAGGATTTCAACGGCAGGCAATACCTTGCCCTCAACAAACTCAAGGAATGCACCGCCACCGGTGGAGATGTAAGAAATCTGATCGGCAATACCGTACTTGTCGATTGCAGCCAGGGTGTCGCCACCGCCCGCGATCGAGAATGCCGAACTTTCAGCAATCGCCTTGGCCAGGGTTTTGGTGCCTTCGCCGAACTGGTCGAATTCAAATACACCTACCGGGCCATTCCACAGAATGGTTTTGGACGACTTCAGCAGTTCAGCGAAGTGCGCAGCCGTTTGCGGGCCGATATCCAGAATCATGTCGTCTTCAGCTACATCGTCGATCAGCTTGACCGTTGCTACAGCCGATTCAGCGAATTGCTTGGCAACCACGACATCAGTCGGCAGCGGCACGTTGACCTTGGCCGCGATGGCGCGGGCGGTTTCCAGCAGATCCGGTTCGTATAGCGATTTACCCACCGGGTGACCCGCAGCGGCGAGGAAGGTGTTGGCGATACCGCCACCCACGATCAACAGGTCGCATATCTGGCTCAGGCTGTTGAGCACTTCAAGTTTGGTCGACACCTTGGAGCCGGCAACAATCGCTGCCATCGGCTTGGCCGGGGCACCCAGGGCCTTGCCCAGAGCTTCCAGTTCAGCTGCCAGCAACGGGCCTGCCGCTGCGACCTTGGCGAACTTGGCTACACCGTGGGTCGAACCCTCGGCGCGGTGCGCAGTACCGAACGCATCCATCACAAACACGTCGCACAGGGCGGCGTATTGCTTGGCCAGTTCGTCGGCGTTTTTCTTTTCGCCCTTGTTGAAGCGCACGTTTTCGAACAGCACGATCTCGCCGGGCTTAACGTCGACGCCATTGAGGTAATCGCTGACCAGCGGCACGTCGCGACCCAAGGCTTTGCTCAGGTACTCGGCGACAGGCTTGAGGCTGTTTTCAGCCGAGAACTCACCTTCAGTCGGGCGTCCCAGGTGCGAGCAGACCATGACAGCCGCGCCTTTTTCCAACGCCAGCTTGATGGTCGGCAGCGAAGCAAGGATGCGCGCATCGCTGGTGACAACACCGTCCTTTACCGGGACGTTGAGGTCTTCGCGGATCAGTACGCGCTTACCTTGCAGATCGAGGTCGGTCATCTTCAACACGGTCATGGGTCGCAGTTCCTGAGTTTCTAATGTTAGAGAACGGGTTTTTGGTGGGTTACGTGCAGATAGTGCTCTGCCACATCGATCATTCGATTGGCAAAACCCCATTCGTTGTCGAACCAGGCCAGCAAGTTCACCAGCCGGGGGCCGGAAACGCGGGTCTGGCTGGCATCAACAATCGCTGAATGCGGGTCATGGTTGAAATCACAACTGGCGTGCGGCAGTTCGGTATAGGCCAGCAAGCCTTTGAGCGGGCCGCTGGTGGCGGCCTCGCGCAGCACGCGGTTAACTTCCACAGCGTCCGTGTCGCGCGCCGTGACCAGGGTAATGTCCAGGCACGATACGTTTAGCGTCGGCACCCGAACTGCTTTGGCCTGGATTCGGCCGGCAAGTTCCGGCAATAAGCGTTCAATGCCTTTAGCCAGACCGGTGGAGACCGGAATCACTGACTGAAACGCCGAACGCGTACGACGCAGATCTTCGTGGTGGTAGGCATCAATCACCGGCTGATCGTTCATCGCCGAGTGAATGGTGGTGATCGACACGTACTCCAGGCCAAACGCCTGATCCAGCAAGCGCAACAGCGGCACGCCGCAGTTGGTGGTACAGGAGGCATTGGACACCAGCCGCTCTTCGCCGGTCAGCGTGTGCTGGTTGACGCCGTAAACAATGGTGGCATCGACATCGGCATCGCTGGCCATCGGTTGCGAAAACAGCACGCGGGGAGCCCCGGCATCAAGAAAGCGCTGTGCGTCGGCGCGGGTGTTGTAGACACCGGAGCATTCCAGCACCAGGTCCACGCCCAGCGCGGCCCAGTCGATCCCTTCCGGGGTGGCACTGCGGAACACTTTCACGCAGTCGCCATTGATATGCAGGCAGTCGCCTTCGATCCGTATCTCGCCGGGAAACCGGCCATGGGTGGAGTCGAAGCGCGTCAAATATTCGAGGCTGGCCATATCGGCCAAGTCATTGAGTGCAACAATTTCAAACCCGGCAGCAGCCCCTCGCTCAAACAACGCACGCAAGACGCAACGACCAATCCGGCCGTAGCCGTTGAGTGCAACTTTGTAAGGACGCGGTTGAGGCATGGGGTTCTCTTATATGCGGGTGAATCCGTCACCACAGCGATGGCGCCATTTATGCCATCGCGGGCAAGCCCGCTCCCACACATCGTCCATGTGGGAGCGCGCGTGCCCGCGACGGGGACAGGCGCACAAGGCTGAATTAGTCTTCCAGCAGCTCTTCAGCCTGACCCAGGATGTTTTCCAGGGTGAAGCCGAACTCTTCGAACAAGGCAGGCGCAGGCGCCGACTCGCCGTAGGTGGTCATACCGATCACGCGACCTTCCAGGCCCACGTACTTGTACCAGTAGTCTGCATGGGAGGCTTCGATCGCAATCCGCGCGCTGACCTGCAGCGGCAGAACCGACTGCTTGTAGCCTGCGTCCTGAGCTTCGTAAACGCTGGTGCATGGCATGGAAACCACGCGCACCTTGCGGCCCTGTTCAGTCAGCTTCTCGTAAGCCTGAACCGCCAGGCCCACTTCGGAACCGGCCGAGATCAGGATCAGTTCAGGCTCGCCTGCACAGTCCTTGAGCACGTAACCGCCACGATTGATGTCGGCGATTTGTGCAGCATCACGGGTTTGGTGGTTAAGGTTCTGACGGGAGAAGATCAACGCGGACGGGCCGTCGTTGCGCTCCAGAGCGAATTTCCAGGCCGCTGCGGATTCCACCGCGTCGGCCGGACGCCAGGTGTCCAGGTTCGGCGTGGTACGCAGGCTGGTGAGTTGCTCCACCGGCTGGTGCGTCGGGCCGTCTTCGCCCAGACCGATGGAGTCGTGGGTGAATACATAGATCACACGCTGCTTCATCAGGGCCGACATGCGGATGGCGTTACGGGCGTATTCCATGAACATCAGGAAGGTAGCGCCGTAAGGCACCAGGCCGCCGTGAAGGGCGATGCCGTTCATGATGGCGCTCATGCCGAACTCACGTACGCCGTAGTACATGTAGTTGCCGCTGGCGTCTTCAGCCGAAACACCTTTGCAGCCTTTCCACAGGGTCAGGTTGGAGCCGGCCAGGTCAGCAGAGCCGCCCAGCAGTTCCGGCAACAGCGGGCCAAAGGCGTTCAGGGCGTTCTGGCTGGCTTTACGGCTGGCGATGGTTTCGCCTTTGGCAGCCACTTCATTGATGTAGGCAGTGGCCTTGGCATCGAAGTCAGCTGGCAACTTGCCGCTCAGGCGACGGGACAGTTCTGCAGCCAGCTCCGGGAACTCGGCCGCGTAGGCTGCAAAGCGCTTGTCCCACTCGGACTCGGCAACAGCACCGGCTTTCTTGGCATCCCATTCGGCATAGATATCAGCCGGGACTTCAAAAGGACCGTGGTTCCAGTTCAGTGCCTTGCGGGTCAGGGCGATTTCTTCCAGGCCCAATGGAGCACCGTGGCAGTCTTCTTTACCCTGTTTGTTCGGCGAGCCGAAACCGATGGTGGTTTTGCAGCAGATCAGCGTTGGCTTGTCGCTTTTGCGTGCAGTCTCGATCGCGGTTTTGATTTCTTCCGGGTCGTGACCGTCAACGTTGCGGATGACTTGCCAGTTGTAGGCTTCGAAACGCTTTGGCGTGTCGTCGGTGAACCAGCCTTCAACTTCGCCATCGATGGAGATGCCGTTGTCATCGTAGAACGCGATCAGTTTGCTCAGGCCCAGAGTGCCGGCCAAGGAGCCAACCTCGTGGGAAATGCCTTCCATCATGCAGCCATCACCCATGAATACGTAGGTGTGGTGGTCGACAATGTCATGGCCTGGACGGTTGAACTGCGCGCCCATGACTTTTTCTGCCAGGGCAAAACCCACGGCGTTGGCGAAACCCTGGCCCAGAGGACCGGTGGTGGTTTCTACGCCCGGCGTGTAGCCCAGCTCCGGGTGGCCCGGGGTACGGCTGTGCAGTTGACGGAAGTTTTTCAGGTCTTCGATCGACAGGTCGTAGCCGGTCAGGTGCAACAACGAGTAGATCAGCATCGAACCGTGGCCGTTGGACAGCACGAAGCGGTCACGGTCAGGGAACGAAGGGTTGCTCGGGTTGTGCTTCAGATAATCGCGCCACAGTACTTCGGCGATATCTGCCATACCCATTGGGGCACCGGGATGGCCGCTGTTGGCTTTTTGCACGGCATCCATGCTGAGTGCACGAATGGCGTTGGCACGCTCACGACGGCTGGGCATCGCTGTTCTCCTGGGTTTGGTAAAAACGAATTTAAATAAAACGGAACGCAAAAAAGGCGAGCATTTTCCCTCAGGCACTGCCCTCGGGGCAATGACAGATAGTCACTTGGGGCGTTTTTCCTGTGCTTAACCGTTCAACCTGTTAAGGATCGGACATTTCGTTTCGTTAATAGACACAACCCATCCGACAAACGCACCACCTATCAAGCAATATCGAAAAGTTTTGATATTGAACTTGCGAGGCGCGAACCGGGTAACTAGACTGCGGCCCATGAACTTACCCGCGCCTTCAATCCGCCCTGACGATTGCGACGAGCTCTCGGCCCTGTGCAAGGCTGGAGGCGACCCGCTGCGACTGAATGTATTGCGCGCGCTGGCCAACGATTCGTTTGGCGTGCTGGAGCTGACCTATATTTTCGCCACCGGCCAGTCAGGCATGAGCCACCACCTCAAGGTGCTGGCACAAGCGGATCTGGTTGCAACCCGGCGCGAAGGCAATGCGATTTTTTATCGCCGCGCCCTGCCTCACACCGAACTGCCGGGCGGCAAGCTGCATGCGGCGCTGCTGGAAGAAGTCGACAACCTGACGCTGCCCGCCGATGTACAAGCACGCATCAGTGCCGTCCATGGGCAACGTGCAGCGGCCAGCCAGGATTTTTTCTCCCGTATTGCCGAAAAGTTTCGCGCCCAACAGGATTTAATCGCAGGTTTGCCACAGTACCGGGATAGCGTCCTGGCCTTGCTCGACAAACTAAGCTTCAGCCCAGCGGCCACGGCCCTGGAAGTGGGTCCCGGCGATGGCAGTTTCTTGCCTGACCTGGCCCGTCGCTTTCACCAGGTCACGGCACTGGACAACAGCCCGGCGATGCTTGAACTGGCCCGCCAGTTGTGTGAATGCGAGTCACTGGACAACGTCAGCCTGATTCTGGCCGACGCTTTGCAGGATGCACAGCTGCAGGCCGATTGCGTCGTGGTGAACATGGTCTTGCACCATTTCGCCGCACCGGCCGAAGCATTCAGGCAACTGGCCAACTTGTTGCAACCTGGCGGTAGCCTGCTGGTAACAGAGTTGTGTAGCCATAATCAGGCGTGGGCCCGCGAAGCTTGCGGTGATTTGTGGCTAGGTTTTGAACAAGATGATCTGGCCCATTGGGCCACCGCTGCGGGACTCGTTCCCGGGGAAAGCCTCTATATAGGCTTACGTAATGGTTTCCAGATTCAGGTCCGCCACTTTCAGCGGCCGGCTGGCGACACTCACCATCGGTAAATATTAGGAAACCGTCGAGATGAGCGAATACTCCCTTTTCACCTCCGAGTCCGTGTCTGAAGGGCATCCGGACAAAATCGCCGACCAGATTTCTGATGCGGTGCTGGACGCCATCATTGCTGAAGACAAGTTCGCCCGTGTGGCGTGCGAAACTCTGGTGAAAACCGGCGTAGCAATCATCGCAGGCGAAGTCACCACTTCGGCCTGGGTTGACCTGGAACAGATCGTTCGCGATGTGATCACCGATATCGGCTATACCAGCTCCGACGTTGGCTTCGACGGTGCGACCTGCGGCGTGATGAACATCATCGGCAAGCAGTCGCCCGACATCAACCAGGGTGTTGACCGTGCCAAGCCTGAAGATCAGGGTGCCGGCGACCAGGGGCTGATGTTCGGCTACGCCAGCAACGAAACTGACGTGCTGATGCCGGCACCGATCACTTTCTCCCACCAGCTGGTTCAGCGTCAGGCCGAAGCCCGCAAATCCGGCCTGCTGCCGTGGCTGCGTCCGGACGCCAAGTCTCAGGTTACTTGCCGCTACGAAGGCGGCAAGGTTGTAGCGATCGACGCCATCGTACTGTCGACCCAGCACAACCCTGAAGTCTCCTACAAAGATCTGCGCGAAGGCGTGATGGAGCTGATCGTCAAGCATGTGCTGCCAGCCGAACTGCTGCACAAAGACACTCAGTTCCACATCAACCCGACCGGCCAGTTCATCATCGGTGGCCCGGTGGGCGACTGCGGCCTGACCGGGCGCAAGATCATCGTTGACACCTATGGCGGCATGGCCCGTCACGGCGGCGGCGCGTTCTCGGGCAAGGATCCATCCAAGGTTGACCGTTCGGCGGCTTACGCAGGCCGTTACGTGGCTAAAAACATCGTGGCAGCCGGCCTGGCCGAACGTTGCGAGATCCAGGTTTCCTACGCGATCGGCGTCGCTCAACCGACTTCGATTTCGTTGAATACCTTCGGCACCGGCAGAATCTCCGACGACAAAATCGTCAAGCTGGTACGTGAAGTATTCGACCTGCGTCCATACGCCATCACCACCATGCTTGATCTGCTGCACCCGATGTACCAGGAAACTGCAGCTTACGGCCACTTCGGCCGCACGCCACAGACCAAGACTGTTGGCGACGACACCTTCACCACGTTCACGTGGGAGCGTACCGACCGCGCTGAAGAACTGCGCGCTGCTGCCGGCTTTTAACTAAAGCGGCTGCACAAAAAGCCCCGGACAGGCGACTGTCCGGGGCTTTTTTGTGTCTGCAGCAGTTGCCAACTGCCAGCGATCACCCAGGGTGATCTAGCAAATGTAATACCCGGTAAAGCTCCTGATACGCGGCTCAAAAAACCTTCACTAGCCTTAAGCATTCTTCCAGGGCAAGGACGCTCAAGATGCTCGCCACACTTCGACTTATTTGCGGGTTCTGGCTCGCGCTCCTGACATTCAATACACAGGCTGGGATCTGCCCCGACAAGGCCGACTATCAAGCTCTGCAACAGCAACTGCAAACCTGGGACGACAGCTACCACCGCCTCGGTATGTCACAGGTCACCGATGAGGTTTACGACCACTCGCGCACCCGCTTTGAAGGCTGGCAGCACTGCTTCAAGCCTTCTGTTGTCGACAACCCCCTGAAAACGGCAGGCGGCAGTATTCCTCATCCCGTGACCCATACCGGCCTGCTGAAGCTGCCCGATGAAAAGGCGGTCCGGGAATGGATCAGGGGACGCCAGGATCTGTGGGTGCAACCCAAGGTCGATGGTGTGGCCGTGACCCTGATCTACCGGCAAGGGCAACTGCACCGGGTCATCAGCCGGGGGGACGGGCAAACCGGGCAAGACTGGAGCCGTGCGGCACGCTCCATCAGAGCCATTCCGCGGCAACTGCCACAACCTGTGGACATCGTGTTGCAAGGCGAACTGTATTGGCGCTTGCCCGGCCATATACAAGCCGGATCCGGCAGCCTGAATGCCCGCAGCACAGTCGCCGGCCTTATGGCGCGTCATCAACTCAATAGTGAGCAAGGGCAAGGCATCGGCCTGTTTGTCTGGGACTGGCCCGAAGGTCCCGATACCCAGGCCGAACGGCTCGCCCAACTGAGTGGCCTGGGCTTTGCCGACAGTCAAACCCTGAGCCAGCCTTTCGACAGTTTCGAACAGGCCCGGCAGTGGCGCGAGCACTGGTACAACAACCCGCTGCCGTTTGCCAGTGATGGCCTGGTGTTGCGCCAGAGCCGGCGCCCTGCGGCCGATCGCTGGCAGGCAAAACCGCCAAACTGGGCCGCGGCCTGGAAATACCCGCACGTTCAAGCGCTCAGCGAAGTCCGCAAAGTGACCTTCAACATTGGCCGCACCGGGCGCATAACCCCTATCCTGGAACTGAAACCGGTGCGCTTTGATGACCGCACCATCAAGCGCATCAGCACAGGCTCCTTCAGGCGCTGGCAGACCCTGGATATCCGGCCCGGTGATCATGTCGCCATCAGCCTGGCGGGCATGACCATCCCACGCCTGGACAGCGTGGTGTCGCGTGCCAGTAACAGAGTTGAAGTACAGGCACCCGACCCCGATAGTTTCAACGCGCTCAGTTGCTGGCAATTGGTACCCGGATGCGAAAGCCAGTTTTTGGCTCGCTTGAGCTGGCTCAGCGGCAAAAAAGGTTTGGCCATGCCATTCGTCGGCCCCGGCACCTGGAATACATTGATTCAGGCCGGACTAATCAAGAATCTGACCGATTGGTTAGCCCTGGATGCCGCGCAGCTTGCTAACATTGCCGGCTTGGGCGAGCGAAGCAGCACCCGCTTGCTCAACAGTTTGCATGATGCCCGGCAACAACCGTTCGAACGCTGGGTGCGGGCTATCGGCCTGCCGCCCACTGCGGGGGCGCCTCTGGGCCAGTCATGGCAAGCGCTGGTTGCACGCGACGCCCTGGCCTGGCAGCAACAACCGGGTATCGGCGCCAGCCGCGCAGTTCAGGTGAATGCTTTTTTGCAGGACCCGAATGTTCAGGCTGTAAGTGAAGAATTACGCGCTGCCGGTATTGCCGGTTTCGACTAGAAACCCCAAATCGGCAGTATTACTTTATAAAATTGTATTGATTGTCATCTTTTGTCATGGAGCTCTTTATGAAACTTTTTTCCCCTCTCGCCCTGTTTACTGCCTGCAGCCTGCTGGCTGCTCCGCTCATGGCTGCAGAGCCGGCACCGGAACTGACGGGCTGCGCGGCCAAGAAGCAAGACATCAGCCAGCAACTTGAACAAGCTCGCGCCCACAACAATTCCGGTCAAATTGCGGGTCTGGAAAAAGCCTTGAGCGAAATGACTGCCAATTGCACCGACGCGGGCCTGAAGAAAGAACGCGAGAACAAGGTGCTGGACGCCAAGCACGAAGTCAGCAAGCGTCAGGCTGACCTGGAAAAAGCCATTAAAAAAGGCGATCCGGAAAAGATCGACAAGCGCAAAACCAAACTGGCCGAGTCGCGCAAAGAACTGCAAGAAGCGCTGGATCAGCTGGATAAATAAGCCCCCTCTGCAGGAGCGAGCTTGCTCGCGAGCCCTTCAACATGATCGCGAACAGCTCGCGAGCAAGCTCGCTCCTACAGAACAGGTTGCAGCTTCATCCCACTCAGTGGTTACGAAATTCCTTGTGACACCCGCTGCAGGTGTCTTCAACTTTCTGCATTGCAGGCGTCAAGTTGCCGGTTTTGTAGGGCTGTATCCGGCTGGCGACCACCAGTTCGCCAGTAGCGGCTTCAAGCTGGCGAGCCAATTCCTGAAAGCGTGCCTGTTTTTTCCAGACATTATCGGTAGCGCTGGTTTGATCGGACTCCTTCACTTGAGGAAAATGCTTCCACGGCTCATGAGCCAGGGCATCAAGCTTGATCGCTCCCTCGGTAAAGCGCGGTCCGTCAAAGGCAATCCTTCCACGCAACATGCCACCCAGGTCTTCGCTGGTCTTGAGCATTTGCTTGAAAATCGCTTTACGCTGGCCCAGCGGCGAGTCCGGATCAACTCCACCACACGCCGACAGCGTCAGGCAGACCAGCATTACAACAGTCAGTCGTTTAACAATCATGGTGGCTCACGTCACAGAAATCGGTCGCCAGTATCCTCGCGTTATACACAAACACCAACAGCCCTATTGAATATAGGGTTTGCCTTGAAGATCACTCGGCAAACCTGAAGGAACCTCGCTGATGAGTACATTTTTCAAGCCTCTGGCCTGGGCATTGCCCATTGTCATGTTGCTGGCCGGATGCAATGGCTCCGATAAGGATGCCGACAAGGACGCCACAAAACCGGAGCCCCACACCACTTACAAAAAAGCTGACTTCAGTGCCCTGCCGCCAGTCACGGGCACTGACCTGCAAAGCGGGTTTGCCTCATGGCGCAGTGCCTGTATCCGGCTCAAGGCCGACCCCAATTGGGGCAGCGTGTGCAGCGATGCCGCCACCTTGAGCGCCAGCCCGAGCGTAGAGCAAATCAGTAGCTTTCTGCAGACCCATCTCGATGTGTATAGCCTGCGTTCGGCTGAAGGCAGTGAAGACGGGTTGATCACCGGCTATTACGAACCGGTATACCCCGGAAGCCTGAAACCCACTCAAGCCGCCAATGTGCCGATTTACGGCGTTCCGTCCGACCTGATTGTGGTCAACCTGGACAGCATCTACCCCGAGCTCAAGGGCAAGCGCCTGCGCGGGCGCCTTGAAGGGCGCGTGCTCAAACCTTACGACACCGCCGAAACCATCAACAGCAAAGGCTTGAATGCTCCGGTGCTGGCATGGCTGACCGACCCGATGGACCTGCAGTTTCTGCAAATCCAGGGCTCGGGCCGGGTACAGCTCGACAATGGTCGCCAACTGCGCATCGGCTATGCCGACCAGAACGGCCATCCGTACAAGCCCATTGGCCGCTGGCTGGTTGAGCAAGGCGAGCTGAAAAAAGAAGACGTGACCATGAGTACCATCCACGCCTGGGCGATGATGCACCCGGAGCGGGTACACGAAATGCTGGCCAGCAACCCCAGCTATGTGTTTTTCACCCAGAACCCCGACAGCACCGAAGGTCCGCGCGGCTCGCTGAATGTCCCGCTTACGGCCGGCTACAGCGTGGCAGTGGATCGCAAGGTAATCCCGCTGGGTAGCCTGTTGTGGTTGTCGACCACCCAGGCCGACGGCCAGCCCATCGTGCGTCCGGTTGCCGCCCAGGACACCGGCGGTGCAATTGCCGGTGAAGTCCGGGCGGACTTCTTCGTCGGCACTGGCCCCCAGGCCGGGCAAATAGCGGGTGACATGAAGCAGAAGGGCAATATCTGGCTGCTGTGGCCCAAAGGCGCAGCGTTGCCGCAGTAACGTGGCGTAACTCTGTAGGAGCGAGCTTGCTCGCGAGCGCTTCAACATGATCGCGAACAGCTCGCTCCTACAGGTTCAGCCTGAACTCACATCGACACAAAAAAGAAGCTGACCACCAGCCCCATGCCGATGAACCAGACAATCGAGCGCATCATCGCCCAGTCCGCCAGGTAGCAAATGATGTACAGCAGGCGACTGGTAACAAACAGCACCGCCAGCACATCGATGGTCACTGGCTGCGCATTGCCCACGATATCGGCAATGATCACGGCGGCGGCAAACGCCGGTGTCACTTCAAAGCTATTGAGCTGGGCGCTGTGGGCGCGCTTGGCAAATCCTTGCAGACCGTCGAGAAACGTACGTGGATCATGGTTCTGACTGGGCCCGAATTTGCCGTCGCTGAACTTGGCAAAGGCGGTACAGACATAGGGCAGGCAGAGGGCAATCAGTACACACCAGAAGGCAACCGTCATTGGAATTTCCTTTTTAGAGTTTCATCACGAGCATGCCGATCAGCACCAGCCCACAGGCTAAGAGCCTCGGCCCACCAAAAGGTTCTTTGAGGTAACGCATACCGAACAGCACCACCAGAATCACACTGACTTCGCGCAAGGCGGCGGCCTCGGCAATCGAGCCCAACTGCATGGCCCACAACACCAGCCCATAGCTGGCCAGTACACAAACCCCCACTGCCACACCCAAACGCCATTGCGTTCGCCAAAACAGGGTAAACGCGGATCGCCTGCGGGTCAGCGCCAGCAACGGGAACGGCCAGGCGCTGATCAGCGTCACCCACACCAGATAATCCAGCGGGTGCGACCAGCGGCGCAGGGCCTGACCATCAAGAAAGGTATAGCAGCCAATGCACAGGCCAATCAGTGCAACCACGGGCAACAGTGACCACGGCAGCCGATCACCGCCGCCGCCCTGCCACAACAGACAGGCCATACCACAGGGGATCAGCAAGATACCGATGATTTGCTGCCCGGTGAGGGCTTCGCCGGCAAACGTCAGGGTCAACCCCAGCACCACCAGTGGCGAGAGACCGCGCATCAAGGGGTACACCAACCCCAGGTCACCTACCCGATACGCGCGAATCAACAGCACCCGGTAAAGCAGCTCGAACACAGCAGATGCCAGAATCCACGGCCAGATTTCCACGGGTGGAAATGTCACGAACCCCACCAGCGCCGCAACCAGTAGCAGTGCAACGGTGTCCATACACGCAATCACCAGCAAACGTTCGCCACTGAACTTGATCAAGGTATTCCAGATCGCATGCAAGACCGCCGCGATCAATACCAACGTCGTTGCCAGCACCGTTACCTCCTTTATTTTTATGGAACGGCATCTTTTTATACGGTAATCATGACTGCGCAGCGAATATGTGTCGCTGCAAGGTGCTTTTTCATCAAACAAGACCCGACCCGATCAAGGTCTCTACTTACTCCCGCCACCACAGGATCCCGGATGCTTGAACTTGTAGCTGCGTTTATCTGCCTGACTTCACTGCTGACGTACGTGAATTTCCGTTTTATCGGCCTGCCGCCAACAATTGGCGTAATGGTCACCGCCCTCATGTTTTCCCTGCTGCTGCAAGGCTTGAGTTTTATTGGCTACCCCGGCCTGGAAGAGCGCGTGCAGGAGCTGATCGGCCAGATCGATTTCGGCGATCTGCTGATGAACTGGATGCTTTCCTTCCTGCTGTTTGCCGGTGCCCTGCACGTAAACTTCAACGACGTGCGCAGCTACCGCTGGCCAATCGGCCTGCTGGCCACCGTCGGCGTGCTGATTGCCACCACCGTGATCGGCAGCCTGGCGTACTGGATCTTCGGCCTGTTTGGATGGCATATCAGTTTCCTGTACTGCCTGCTGTTCGGCGCCCTGATTTCGCCTACCGACCCGATTGCCGTGCTTGGCGTGCTGCGTACCGCCAACGCGTCCAAACCGTTGAAAACCACCATCGTCGGCGAGTCGCTGTTCAATGACGGTACGGCCGTTGTGGTGTTCACCGTATTGCTGGGCATTGTGCAACTGGGCGAAACCCCGAGCCTGGGCGCCACTGCAATGCTGTTTGCCCACGAAGCCATTGGCGGCGTGGTGTTCGGTGGTTTGATCGGTTATCTGGTCTATCGAATGATCAAGAGCATCGAGCAGTACCAGATCGAAGTGATGCTGACCCTGGCGCTGGTGATTGGCGGCTCAGCCATGGCCAGTGAACTGCACGTGTCGGCGCCGATTGCGATGGTGGTGGCCGGTCTGATTATCGGCAACCTGGGCCGCAACAAGGCCATGAACGAGATGACACGTCGCTACATGGACGGTTTTTGGGAGCTGCTCGATGACATGCTCAACGCGCTGCTGTTTGCCCTGATCGGCATGGAACTGCTGTTATTGCCGTTCTCGTGGCTGCACTTGCTGGCAGCAAGCGTACTGGCCCTGGCCATTCTGCTCTCGCGCCTGCTGACTGTGGCCCCGGCCATTGTCCTGCTGCGCCGCTGGCGTACGGTGCCCCGCGGCACCATCCGCATCCTGACCTGGGGCGGCTTGCGCGGCGGGGTTTCGGTCGCACTGGCACTGGCCTTGCCACTGGGCCCGGAACGCGACCTGATCCTGAGTATCACCTACATCGTGGTGCTGTCGTCGATCCTGTTCCAGGGGTTGACCATCGGCAAACTGGTCAAACATGTGACCAAGGATGCGCCAGCTCCGGTCGGGACTGATTGCGCACACTGATCTGGAATCCACAACCGCACCTCCTGCCCCGGCAGCGACCACCAAACTGCCGGGAACCTCTTCCCGGCAGTTCCTGCAAGCTTGGCTACACTCTTTTTCCTAATGCCTGAGAGCATAAAACGTAAAGGAGAAAGGGATGAGTACTTCTGCTGGCTATGCACCGCCCAGGCGCCATACAGGCGCCTACATCATGATTGTTACTGCATTGATCGCCCTGGCCATTACGGCATGGCGATTTTTCACGCCATTGTCGGGCGTTACCGGCTCCGGCGGCTCAATGACAACCATGCTGGGCGAATTCGTTCTGTTCATTCTTGGCCTGCTGCTGATCAAGTATGAGTTCGGGGGACTCAGAAAACTGTTCGTGATTCTGAGCTGGCTCGGGGTCCTCGGGACGCTTCTTGGCGCGATCCTCTTGCACGGGTGGTGGACTGCCATTGTTCTGGTGGTGTGCGCCGCAGGTGTGATCATCGAATCATTCTGCGCCAAGCCAACAAGGAGCGCGTGACATGGATAAAGTAAAAAAACATCTTTTCACGGCACCGGTCATCTGCATGCTCGCGGGTATTTCAACCGCACACGCCGACACCGCTTATGTAGTGCCCACGCCCCTGCTGGCGCCATCCAGTATCTCCGCCGAAGACGCCAGAATCCCCTTGCCCAATGGCAAGGAGTGGGACTCGTTTCATGGCCAGTTAAGCTCGCAAAAGTATTCGCCGCTGAACCAGATCAATAAGGACAACGTCGGAAAACTGACCAAGGTTTGGCAGTATTTCACCGGCGACATGTCCGACGGGACCGGTAAAACACCGGCCACTGTATGGTCCGCCACCCCGATTTTTGCCAATGACACGTTGTATGTCGGTACGCCTTTTTACCGGATCATTGCCCTTGAGCCCGAGACCGGTAAAGAAAAGTGGAGCTATGACACCAAGTCGCCGTTAGTGGCCCTCACCCAGCCGGCCTTGAAGTCCCGCGGCGTCGCCTACTGGCAGGAAAAAAACCCGCAACCCGGCGTTGCCTGCCAGAAGGTCGTCTACCTGGGGAACATGACCGCGCAGTTGTTTGCAGTGGATGCCGATACCGGTAAACCCTGCGAAAACTTCGGCAAAAACGGTGTGGTTGATATCAACCAATGGAACAAACTCAACGCCAAATGGCCGCTGTCGGTGCTGCAACCGCCGACCGTTATCGGTGACAAGCTGATCGTCGGCTGGGCCGGCAAGGACTGGGAGTATGAGGTCGAGTCACCCGGCTCGCTGTTTGCTCTGAACGCCCGTACCGGCGAGCTGGAGTGGGAGTTCAAACCGATTCCCGATGATGAGGCCGGCAACACCGGTACCGCCAACATCTGGACGGCCATGTCTTACGACGCGGCACTCGGCCTGCTGTACATCCCGGTCTCCTCGCCCTCACCCAACTACTGGGGCGGCAACCGCCCAAAAGCGATTCCTTTAGGGACTTCAACTACCGCGCTGGATATCAATACGGGCAAGGTCGTATGGTCCCGTCAGTGGGTTCACCACGACTTGTGGGACTACGATATCAACTCGGCCCCGACCCTGATGGACATCACCGTCGATGGCAAACCTGTAGCCGCGCTGGTTCAAGCGACCAAAATGGGCTTCCTGTTCACCGTTGACCGCCGCACCGGTGAAGACGTGTGGCCGATTGAGGAGCGCCCTGTACCCAAAGGCGATGCAGAGGGCGAAGTCTACTCACCCACACAACCCTTCCCGACCAAACCTGCTCCGTTGCTGGACCAGTCCAAGAAGCCCGCTATCTGGAAAATCGCCGATATTGTCGGCCTTGGCCAGTGTTCAAAAATGTGGGACGGCCTGGAATACAACGGCATGTACTCGCCACCTTCGACCAAAGGTAACGGCGTACTGGCCTACCCGGACAGTGCCGGTGGCGTGCAATGGGGTGGCGTAGCGTTCGACCCGGTCAGCCAGGTGGCGGTGGTTAACACCTCGCACATCGTGCAGATGATCAAGCTGTGGGATCGCGCGTCGTACGACAAACAACCCAAAGACTCAGGCAACGAAAACGGCTTCTATCCACAGATCGGCGCACCCTATGGCATGTCCTTGCTGAACGCGCAGAACTGGGCCGGCATGCCGTGCTGGGCGCCGCCTTTCGGTGAAATCGTCGCTATCGACATGCACACCGGTGATGTGAAGTGGCGTCGTCCGATGGGCGCGGTGCAGCAGTATGGCTGGTACATGCCTGAGAGCATGGGCTCGCCAACCATCGGCGGACCGGCAATCACAGCCGGTGGCGTGGTGTTTATTGGTGCCTCGATGGATGCCAAGGTCCGTGCCTACTCCCTGGATGACGGCAAGGAACTGTGGTCGGACAACGTCATGGCCCCTGCAGTCGCCAACCCCGCGGTGTATGAGTACAAAGGCCGGCAATATGTGGCGTTTGTCGCGGGCGGCAACTCCATCATGAAAGACCAGGTGGGCGATCAAGTGGTGGTGTACGCACTGCCCAAATGATGCGGGACTCCCACAGGGTCTGACAGACCTTGTGGGAGCTGGCTTGCCAACGATGCCAGCAACCGGGTCGGCGGGATTGATCGCGGTGATGCTATCGCCGCCAAGCCGGCTCCCACAGGTTATGAATTTCCCCCCTGCAACCGCTGCAACTGTTCGCCGGCCCGTTCGGCGAACAGCTCCAGCAACCCCTCCAGCGTATGCGCCGGTGCTTCATCGGCACGGGTCACTGCATACAGCGTAATCGGCAACGCAGGACTCAACGGACGAATCAGGGTACTCGCCGGTGATGCACCCAGCGCCGTGAACGGATCAATCACCGCCAACCCCGCTCCCGACTCCACCATCGCTCGCGCCAGCGAATACGTTTGCACCGCAATGCTGATACGCGGCGGCGGCTCAATGGTTTTCAGATAACTGTCCAGACGCGCGAACAACGGGTCGGCATTGCTCAGGCCGATCAACGGCGCATCTGCCAGTTCATGCAGCGCCAGCGCAACCCCCTCACTCTCATCCGGCCAGTAGCCCCGCGGCGCCAACGCGACCAATACGCCGTGGGCCAACGCCCGGGCCTGGAGCCCTGGATGGTCAGGCAGCTTGAATGTCAGGGCCACGTCCAGCTCGCGCATCAACAGGTTCTGCACCAATTCCCGGCTATGGGCACTGGCCAGTTCACAGCTGATGTCCGGGTAACGCCGGGTCCATTCACTGATCACCGGCGGCAATAACGACAGGGCCAACGCCGGCGTACTGCCGATCCGCAACCGGTGCCCGGGCGAACGGCGCAGGCTCTCGGCCAATCGCTGTACGCCTTGCAGGCTCTCACTGACCTTCTCCACTTCGCGCTCCAGCAGCAGCGCTTCAGGGGTAGGCTGGAGTTTGCCGCGCACCCGTAGAAACAAGGGAAACCCCAGCTGCAATTCTGCATGCTGCAGCACCTTGCTCACCGCAGGTTGCGAGACGTGCAGCAATTGCGCGGCCGCACTGATTGAACCGGTTTGACGGATAGCCTGAAAAATTTCGATATGTCGCAAGCGCATGGCGTCAGTCCATAACCTTTGTTTATGGGTAAGGCATCTTTAATCATTGTTCAGCGCCTGTCACCTGCCCCTAATCTGAGCCCGAACAACATTGGGCTAAGGACTGACATGGGACAGCGGGTTTGCATCATCGGCGGTGGCGTTATCGGGCTGGCAACGGCGTATGCGCTGGTGCGCGACGGCTTTGAAGTGAGCGTGATCGAAGCCCGGCCAACGCTCGGCAGTCAGACCAGCTTCGCCAATGGCGGCCAGCTTTCCTACCGCTATGTGGCACCACTGGCCGATGCCGGGGTGCCCTGGCAGGCGATGGGCTGGATGCTGCGCAGTGACTCGCCACTCAAGTTGCGACCACGCATGGACCCGGCTCAATGGCGCTGGATGGCGTCATTTATCGCGGCGTGCCGGGGCTCGGTGAATCAGCGCAATGGCGCGCACTTGCTGCGCCTGGCACTCCTGAGCCAGACCACCTTGCAGCAATGGCGCGAAGAAGATCAATTAAGCGGTTTTGAATGGCGGTGCAACGGCAAGCTGGTGACCTTCCGCAACCCGGGCAGCTTCGACAAGGCGCGGGCCAAAGTTGCCCACAGTTCATTTCAACAAGCACTGTCTGCAAGCGAATGCGCAACCCTTGAGCCAGGCCTGAAGGACTCGGCGTTTATCGGCGGCATCTATACCCCCGGCGAGGAAGTCGGCGATTGCCATGGGTTCTGCCAACAGTTGCTCGCCCATCTGCAAGCGAGCGGGCGCTGCACCTTTTTGCTGGGGAAAACCGTCACCCGTATCCATCACGCCAACGGCGCAGTCAGTGCCGTACAAATGGGCGATGAGCATTTGCCTGTTGATCAACTGGTGCTCGCAGCAGGGCACAACAGCCCGGCCCTGAGCTTGCCGGGGTTGAACTTGCCGCTCTACCCGCTCAAGGGCTACAGCCTGACCCTGCCCCTGAGCGACCCGCAAAAAGCGCCGAACGCGAGCATCACCGATTACGACCGCAAGATCGTCTACGCCCGTATTGGCGAGCAATTACGGATTGCTGCCATGGTCGACATCGTCGGTTTCGACGCCTCCCTGGACCCCAGGCGCCTGGCGCAAATGCGCCAACTGGCCGCCAGCACCTTCCCTGATGCCGGCAACTATGACGACGCCATCGAGTGGGCTGGCATGCGCCCTGCAACACCCAGCGGAGTGCCGATCCTCGGCGCCAGCGGGTATCGCAACCTCTGGCTCAACCTGGGTCATGGCGCGCTGGGCTTCACACTGGCCTGTGGCAGCGCACGCCTGTTAAGCGAACTGATAGGTCAACGCAATACCTCCATCGACATGCAGGGCCTCTGCGCCTGACCGTATAACTCAACCAACAAGGAATTCCCCGATGACGATTCACCGCCTCAACAGCAATGACCGTTTAAGCGCCGCGGCGACCTTTGAGGCGCTGGTATTTTTGTCGGGGCAGGTTCCCACCCAAAGCACAGACATTAGTGCCCAGACTCAAGAAGTGCTCGCCAAGATCGACGCATTGCTGGCCGAGACCGGCAGCGACAAGGACCACATCCTCAACGCCACGATTTACCTGCAAAACATTGAACGCGACTTTGCGGCCATGAACGCCGTGTGGTCGGCCTGGCTGTCGGCGGGCAAGGCGCCGACTCGCACCACGCTGCAAGCCGAACTGGCGCGGCCTCAGGTGCTGGTAGAAATCAGTGTGATTGCTGTTCGTCGCTAACCCGTTTGAAACCGGAGAATAAAAAGATGAAAAAACTCACTTTGATCAGTTGCACGCTGGGCCTTTTGCTCAGCCACTCACTGCACGCCAGCGAAGCGCCATTTCAGGGCACGCTGAAGAAAATTGCCGATTCGGGGACCATTACCCTGGGTTATCGCGACGCCTCGGTACCGTTCTCATACGTAGGCGACAACAGCGGCAAGCCGATGGGCTATTCGGTGGAGCTGGCGAACAAGATCGTCGAGCGCATTCAACAGCAATTGGGCGACAACCCGTTAAAGGTCAAATACAACCTGGTGACCTCGCAAACCCGCATCCCGCTGGTGCAAAACGGCACCGTCGACCTGGAATGCGGGTCCACGGGGGTGACCGCCGAGCGGCAAAAACAGGTGGCGTTCTCGTACGGGTTTATTTACGTCAAAGGCCAGTTGTTGACCGCCAAGGACAGTGGCATCAAAGGCTTTGATGACTTGCGCGACAAAAATGTGGTGACCACGGCCGGCACCACCAATGAGCGTTTTATCAAAAGCTACAACGCTGACCACAAGATGAACATGCAAGTCATCAGCGCCAAGGATCACGGCGAAGCGTTCAAGATGCTGGAAACGGGTCGGGCCGCTGCTTTCTATATGGACGACGCGCTGCTTTACGGCGAGCGCGCCAAAGCCCGCGACCCGCACCACTGGATCGTGGTGGGCGACGAACAATCACGGGAAATTTACAGCTGCATGGTGCGCAAGGACGACCCGCAGTTGCTCGCCGTGGTGAACCGCACGTTGGCCGACCTGTATCAATCCGGGGAAATCACCGGCATCTACCAGCGCTGGTTCGAACAGCCAATCCCGCCCAATGGCTTGAATCTCGAATTCCCCATGACCGCCGAGTTGAAGCAGATCATTGCCACCCCGGTGAGTGACCCGGTGAAGTAGAGGCCAGGGTCAGGATGCCCAGGGCGACTTGCGGATGATCTCGACGAAGTTCAGCGGCTTGAAACCCGGGTCGCTGTCCACCAGTACGTCGGCGTTGACCGTGCCAAACGTGGTTAGCGGACGATGCTTAAAACCGTTGGCGAAGGCGCAGAGAATGCATTCCTTGAAGCCCTCGCCACGGGGGTGGGCATGGACCACGGCTTCGCGTTGCGCGGCCGGGAACGCCGCGTAGTCGATGCCCAGTACGTCCATTTCAACCCCCGCCGTCACCAGCGCCACGTTCGGACGCAAGTGGTGCGGTACGCCAGGCGTGGTGTGCAAGGCAATGGCTAACCACACTTGTTCCACATCGTCAGCGCTCAGGCCAAACGGCTTCATGAAGGCTTTGGCGCTGTTGGCGCTGTCCACTTCAAAGCGCTCGTCGTCTGTACGGTGACCTTCGACCAGACCCAGATCGTGGAACATTGCCCCCACGTAAAGCAGCTCCGGGTCATAGGCCAGTTGCTTGCGCTGCCCGCTCAGGGCACCAAACAGAAATACTCGACGCGAATGGTTGTAGAGCAGATCGGACTCGACGTCACGGATGTATTCGGTGGCGGCTTTGGCCAGGGCGCTGTCCGGGATGACGATGCCTGCGATGGTCTGACTCATGACGAACTCCTCGAGCGAGCGCCGGGATGGCGCCATGGCATTGAGTGTGGGCGCCTGCCTCAATGGCAACAATCAACCCGCAGTGGCGATTCGTGCCAATCAGGTCGCAATGCAGGCCATCGCCTTGCGCGGGCTTGTCCACATCCCTGGACTGCGGTATTTCATCTCGTACACACCTGACGGCCAACTCTGATGACCCTGAACGTAGCATTGATCGTTTTCCCCGGCGTGCAGGCGCTGGACGTGACCGGGCCAATGGATGTGTTTGCCGAAGCCAATGTTTTTCTGCCTCCCGACAAGCAATACCGGCTTGAAGTACTGGGGCTGGATACGGGCTTGCTGAGGTGCTCGAACGGTCTGTCGATTCAGGCTCACCGGCATTTCACTGAGGCCCGGAGCAGCTATGACCTGGTGCTGTGCACAGGGGGCCCGGCCCTGCCCGGGGAGGATTTCGGCACCGACTTTTACACCTGGCTGCGCAAGCTCTGCCGTCAGTCGCGACGCTTTGGTTCGATCTGCAATGGCGCACTGATGCTAGCCCGCACCGGATTGCTGGACGGTCGCCGCGTCACCACCCACTGGAGTGATGTTGCCACCCTCGCCCGCCTGTGCCCCGGCGCAGTGCTTGAGGCCGATCGTTTGTATGTGCAGGACGACAATCTGTACACCTCGGCCGGAGTCACTGCGGGGATCGACCTGTCGCTCTATGTCTTGACTCAGGATCACGGCCCGCAAGTGGCGCTGAATGTAGCCAGGCGACTGGTGGTATTTACCCAGCGTTCAGGCGGGCAGTCGCAGTTCAGCCCGTTTCTGACCGCCGCCGCCCACACCGATTCACCGGTTGCGGCGGTACAACGCTTTGTACTGGAGAATTTGCGCACGGATCTGACCATCGCCGAGCTGTCGCAGGCGGCGGCGATGAGCCCGCGAAATTTCTCGCGGGTGTTTGCCCGGGAGACAGGGATCACCCCCGCGCAATTCGTGGAAGGGGCCCGGGTGGACGCCGCCCGGGCGATGCTGGAAAACGCCGCTCTGGCGCTCAAGACGGTGGCTTACGAATGCGGCTTTCGCGATGCCCATCACATGCGCAGCGTATTTATGCGCCGGCTGGGAGTGTCACCGCAGCAGTTCCGGCTGAATTTTTCGGCAATGGTGTAGCCGCTGGGGCTGCCTTTACGGGAGCCGGCTTGCCAGCTCCCGAATGCACGGAATCAGAAGTCGCCCCACAACTGCTGGGCCACGGCCAAAGCCACAACCGGCGCAGTTTCGGTACGCAGGACCCGTGGGCCAAGGCGCGCAGGCTGGAAACCGCTCGCCTGGGCCTGGTCGATTTCGTTATCGGTCAACCCGCCTTCAGGGCCAATCAAAAAGGCCAGACGCCCGGGTTTGGCGTGGCTGGCCAGCGGCTCGGACACCGGGTGCAGCACCAGCTTGAGGTCCGCCTCGGTGGTTTTGATCCACTCGCTGAGCAACACCGGCGGGTGAATGACCGGCACCCGTGAACGACCGCACTGCTCGCACGCGCTGATCGCCACCTGGCGCCAGTGCGACAGTCGCTTCTCGGCACGCTCGTCCTTGAGCCGCACTTCGCAGCGCTCACTCATGATCGGAGTGATTTCGCTGACCCCCAGTTCGGTGGCCTTTTGAATCGCCCAGTCCATGCGCTCGCCACGGGACAAGCCCTGGCCCAGATGAATGGCCAGCGGTGATTCGACTTGCCCGGCAAAGGTTTCATCGAGCAGCACGCGTACACGCTTTTTGCCGACTTCCAGCAAACGCCCGGTGAACTCATGCCCCGAGCCGTCGAATACCTGCAGGGCATCGCCCTCGGCCATACGCAGCACGCGACCAATGTAATGCGCCTGGGCTTCAGGCAGTTCGTGCTCACCGAGGCTCAAAGGTGCATCGATAAAGAAGCGGGACAATCTCATGTAGGTTCTCTGAAAATTAAATGACTTATCTAGCCGCTGCCCAAGGCTGCGATGGGTTGCACAGCGACCCCGTTTTAAAAACGAAGGCCCTTGTCGCAGCCTGCGGCAGCGGCTACAAAACAGGGCTTAGCCGGGGTCACGGAAATCGGGATGGAAGTTCGACGGTACGGCCACGCTGATATCACTGCGGGTCGCGATGTCGATCCCTTCGCTGGCCACTTCAGCCAGAAAGTCGATCTGCTCCGGGGTAATCACGTAAGGCGGCAAGAAATACACCACGCTGCCCAATGGACGCAACAAGGCGCCGCGTTCCAGTGCGTGCTGGAAGACTTTCAGGCCGCGTCGCTCCTGCCATGGGTAAGCGGTTTTGCTGGCTTTGTCCTGGACCATTTCAATGGCCAGCACCATACCCGTCTGACGCACTTCCGAGACGTGGGGGTGGTCGACCAGGTGCGCTGTCGCGCTGGCCATGCGTTGAGCCAGGGCCTTGTTGTTCTCGATCACGTTGTCCTGTTCGAAGATATCCAGAGTCGCCAGAGCAGCCGCGCAGGCCAGCGGATTACCCGTGTAGCTGTGGGAATGCAGGAAGGCGCGCAAGGTCGGGTAATCGTCGTAGAACGCGCTGTACACCTCGTCGGTGGTCACGCAAACAGCCAGCGGCAAGTAGCCACCGGTCAGCGCCTTGGACAGGCACAGGAAGTCCGGCGTGATCCCGGCCTGCTCGCAGGCGAACATGGTGCCGGTACGGCCAAAGCCCACCGCAATTTCGTCGAGGATCAGGTGTACGCCATAACGGTCACAGGCGTCACGCAGCAGGGTCAGGTACAGCGGGTGGTACATCCGCATGCCGCCCGCGCCCTGAATCAGCGGCTCGACAATCACCGCAGCCACAGTCTCGTGGTTCTCGGCGAGCGTCTGTTCCATGGCCAGAAACATCGTGCGCGAATGTTCTTCCCAGCTCACGCCCTCGGGGCGCAGGTAGCAATCGGGGCTCGGGACTTTAATGGTGTCGAGCAACAGCGCTTTGTAGGTTTCGGTGAATAACGGCACGTCACCCACCGACATCGCCGCCATGGTTTCTCCGTGGTAGCTGTTGGTCAGGGTCACGAAGCGCTTCTTTTCCGGCTGGCCGCGGTTCAGCCAATAGTGAAAGCTCATCTTGAGTGAGACTTCGATACACGACGAGCCGTTGTCCGCGTAAAAGCAGCGGGTCAGACCTTCGGGTGTCATCTTGACCAGACGCTCGGACAGCTCAATCACTGGCTGGTGGCTGAAGCCTGCAAGAATCACATGCTCAAGCTGGTCAACCTGATCCTTGATGCGCTGGCTGATCCGCGGGTTGCAATGGCCAAACACGTTGACCCACCACGAACTCACTGCATCCAGATAACGTTTGCCTTCGAAGTCTTCCAGCCACACGCCTTCGCCGCGCTTGATCGGAATCAGCGGCAGCTGTTCGTGATCTTTCATTTGGGTGCAGGGGTGCCATAAAACGGCAAGGTCGCGCTGCATCCACTGATTATTCAGGCCCATATCCACTCTCCTGGCGCTGGCTCCCGGCGTGTGCGGGCAAACAATCGCGCAAGCCTATGCAATGCGCGAGCGTGTAACAACCCATTACTCCTAACCAGAGCACGGGTATTGAACTTAGAGACGCTCGCGGGCATACATGAGCGACATAAAACATCGTTAACGTTTGCTTAACTTTCCACTCTCAGGCTACTGATCGTATTTATCGATGCCTTACAGCAAATAAATGCGCTTTCATTCGATAGGTAAATCATTAGTCTTAGGCGCAAGTTCCCACAGGATGTCGGCAATGCAGCTACGTAACTCGTCTTCCCGCTATGGTGCAGTCAGCATTTTCATGCATTGGTCTGTTGCGCTGGCGGTGTTCGGTTTGTTTGCGCTGGGCTTGTGGATGGTCGGCCTCGACTACTACAGCCCATGGCGCAAGGAAGCACCGGACTTGCATAAAAGCATTGGTCTGACGCTGTTCGCAGTCATGTTGCTGCGGGTCGTGTGGCGCTGGATCAGCCCTGCTCCGCCAGCACTGGACAGCTACAGCCGGGCAACGCGCATTGGCGCAAAACTCGGTCATGGTTTCCTGTATCTGGGGTTGTTTGCGGTGATGATTGCCGGGTACCTGATTTCGACTGCCGAAGGTGTCGGCATTCCGGTGTTCGGTCTGTTTGAAGTACCCGCACTGATTTCCAGCTTGCCCGATCAGGCCGATGTGGCCGGTGTCGTGCATCTGTGGCTGGCGTGGGCCGTGGTGATTTTTGCCGGATTGCATGGCCTGATTGCCTTGAAACACCACTTTATCGATCGTGATGCGACCCTGATTCGTATGCTGGGACGCAAAGCCTGATGCTCAACCTCAACTCAAAAGGAATAGAACGCATGTTGAAAAAGACCCTCGCTGCACTGGCTCTCGGTACTGCCCTGCTGACTGCCGGCCAGGCCATGGCGGCTGACTACACCATCGACAAGGAAGGCCAGCATGCTTTCATCGACTGGAAGATCAGCCACCTGGGCTACAGCTTCATTCACGGTACTTTCAAGGACTGGAGCGGTACTTTTTCGTGGGATGCGGACAAGCCTGCAGACAGCAAAATTGACGTCACCCTGAAAACCGCCAGCCTGTTCTCCAACCACGCTGAACGTGACAAGCACATCGCCAGCAAGGATTTCCTGGACGTGAGCAAGTACCCGGACGCGACCTTCAAGTCGACCAAAGTGGTGTCGACCGGCGAAAAAACTGCTGACGTGACCGGCGATCTGACCCTGCACGGCGTGACCAAGCCAGTAACGTTCAAAGCCACGTTCAATGGCGAAGGCAAGGATCCATGGGGCGGCGAACGCGCTGGCTTCAACGCGACCACCACCATCAACCTGAACGACTTCGGCATCAAAGGCCCGGGCCCTACATCCCAGACTCTGGACCTGGACATCTCGCTCGAAGGCGTGAAAGCCAAGTAACCGCGCTTTCATACGGCTAAAAAAACGCCCCGGCTCGCAAGAGCCGGGGCGTTTTTTTGTACGGAGTAAACCTTGTGGGAGCTGGCTTGCCGGCGATGCAAACGATGCGGTCTGCAGGTTAAACCCTGTTGATGCATTCGCCGGCAAGCCGGCTCCCACAATGGCCGTGAGAATAAAGACGCTCGCTCCTGCAGGACCTGCCAGACGCGCATAAAAAAATGCCCCCGATCTCGCAATCGGGGGCATTTTTCAGACGGTGCTAACTCAGCGGTTACGAGTCAGCAGCGCTGGCTTCTCGCCACGAGGACGGTTCGGCAGTTGATCCAGCTGCTCAGGTGTCGGGAAGCGATCGCTTTTCGACTCCTTGTGCATGATCTTCGGCTGGTTCTCGCGTGGGCCTTTAACCGCTGGCTCTTGACGAGCATCGTCACGGGCCGGACGGTTTTCGCGACGGGCCTGACCATCACGCGGAGCACCACTGCGTGGGCCGCTGCGCTTGGCTGGCGGTGTGCCAGTGCTGGCGCCGCTGCCGGTACGCGGACCGTTCTGGCGGCCCTGTGGAGCACCACCGGTACGCGCAGCAGGTGCTGCACCGGTGCCCGCAGCAGGAGCGCCCGGACGGCGACCACGGCTCTGGTTGTTCTTGTTCTGGTACGGGCTGACGTAATCAGCGCGGTTACCAAAGTTATCTACATCGTCATCACGAAACTCGTCCGGCGCACGGTTGGCGTCCGAACGCGGCGCTGGCTGACGCTGTTCGCGGGCAGGTTGAGCTTCGCGTGGCTTTTGCTCACGAGCAGGACGCTCGCCGCGAGCGGCTGCCGGCTTTTCCTTGCTCTTTTCCTTGCCCTTGTCTTTACGACCACCGCCACCACCCGGGGTACCCGGACCGTCGCCACGTGGACCGCGAGGCGGGTTGCGCGGGTTACGCACATCCGGACGCTCACGCACTTCAGGCTTTTCGGCTTCTACGGTGCTGGAGTCAAAACCCATCAGGTCGCCATCAGCGATTTTCTGGCGGGTCATGCGCTCGATGCTTTTCAGCAGTTTTTCTTCGTCCGGAGCGACCAGCGAGATCGCCTCGCCCGAACGACCGGCACGGCCCGTACGGCCGATACGGTGAACGTAATCTTCATCGACGTTTGGCAGCTCGAAGTTGACCACGTGTGGCAGCTGATCGATATCCAGACCGCGAGCGGCGATATCGGTGGCTACCAGAATGCGTACGGCACCGGCCTTGAAGTCGGCCAGGGCTTTGGTCCGCGCGTTCTGGCTCTTGTTACCGTGGATGGCCACAGCGCTGAGGCCGTGCTTGTCCAGGTACTCGGCCAGACGGTTGGCACCGTGCTTGGTACGGGTGAAGACCAGTACCTGTTCCCAGGCGCCTGCCGTGATCAAGTGCGCCAGCAAGGCACGCTTGTGAGTGGCGGGCAGACGGAAAACGCGCTGTTCGATGCGCTCCACCGTGGTGTTCGGCGGCGTCACTTCGATGCGTTCCGGGTTGCGCAGCAGCTTGCCGGCCAGATCGGTGATGTCCTTGGAGAACGTCGCCGAAAACAGCAGGTTCTGACGCTTGGACGGCAGACGCGCGAGGACTTTTTTCACGTCATGGACGAAGCCCATGTCGAGCATCCGGTCGGCTTCATCAAGCACCAGAATTTCAACGTGGGACAGGTCAACGCTGCCTTGGCCGGCCAGATCGAGCAAACGACCCGGGCAGGCAACCAGTACGTCGACACCACGGGCCAGGGCTTGAACCTGAGGGTTCGTGCCGACACCGCCAAAGACGCAAGCACTGACGAACTTCAAGTCGCGGGCATAGAGCTTGAAGCTCTCATGCACCTGGGCGGCGAGTTCGCGAGTAGGAGTCAGGACCAGCACGCGTGGTTGGCGTGGGCCGTGGCGCTGGGATTTGTCCGGGTGGCCATTGGGAAACAGCTTTTCCAGAATCGGAAGAGCGAAGCCGCCGGTTTTGCCAGTACCTGTCTGAGCCGCAACCATCAGGTCGCGACCTTGCAACACGGCGGGAATGGCCCGCTGTTGCACCGGAGTAGGCTCGGTATAGCCCGCAGCTTCAATGGCGCGGACTAAAGCCTCGGAGAGACCGAGGGAAGCAAAGGACATGAGTAATCCTGTTCTAGTTAGGGCTTGGCCCAAAGGGATAGTCTTGCCTGGCGTGAATGGCGTTTAAGGTGACGCAATCCCGTCCGGTCCTGCTCCAGTCCTGAAGGCTCATTCAAACAGCTCGCGCGGGCTGAAAGCTGCGCTGTAGCGGGGTTGAATGCCTTGTACAAGGACGAGCGGCCGGGCGTAAGCCTGGCGGAAAGCCCGGAGTATAACAGAGCAATCACGGCGCGCCGATTTCATGCTGCTGAACGGCTTTCGATAGCTGTACGGCACCTAACCTGTAGGAGCGAGCTTGCTCGCGAGCTCTGCGTTGCTGCTTTTAAAAAGCTCGCTCCTACAGTAGTACGGGTGTCAGCGAGGCAGCTTGAGGTTGTTCCAGATCGCCAGGCTAGGCTCGGCCTGGTTCAGGGTGTAGAAGTGCAAACCCGGTGCGCCGCCGACGAGAAGGCGTTCGCACATTTCGCTGATCACCTGTTCGCCAAAGGCCTGAATGCTCTGGATGTCGTCACCGTAGGCTTCCAGCTGCTTGCGAATCCAGCGCGGGATTTCAGCGCCACAGGCGTCAGAGAAGCGCGCCAGCTTGCTGTAGTTGGTGATTGGCATGATGCCCGGCACGATCGGGATCGTGACGCCAGCAGCCCGCACACGCTCGACAAAACGGAAGTAGCTGTCGGCGTTGAAGAAATACTGGGTGATCGCACTGTCGGCGCCAGCGTGGGCCTTGCGCACGAAGTTGTTGATATCGTCTTCGAAGTTGCGCGCTTGCGGGTGCATTTCAGGGTAGGCCGCCACTTCGATATGGAAGTGATCGGCGGTCTCTTCACGAATGAAGCTCACCAGGTCATTGGCATAACGCAGCTCGCCACTGGCCATGCCCATGCCCGAAGGCAGGTCGCCACGCAGCGCAACAATGCGCTTGATGCCTGCAGCTTTGTACTGGGTCAGCAGGCCACGCAAGTCAGCCTTGCTGTCACCCACGCATGACAAATGCGGGGCGGCAGGTACTTTTACTTCGCTCTCCAGTTGCAGCACGGTATTGATCGTGCGGTCACGGGTAGAGCCACCGGCACCATAGGTGCAGGAGAAAAAATCCGGGTTGTAGGTCGCCAGCTGGCGAGCCGTATTCATCAGTTTTTCATGCCCAGCATCGGTCTTGGTCGGGAAAAACTCGAAGCTGTAACGACGGTCTTGAGACATAGTCAAATCCTTGGCAATACGAAAGCCGGACGCATCCCCGGCAGGAGCAGGCTTGCCAGCGCGGGCAAGCCCGCTTCCCCCGGGGAAGCGGACAGTCTGATCAATCAGTAGCGGTAAGCATCCGGCTTGAACGGGCCTTCGACGGTAACGCCGATGTAGTCAGCCTGTTGCTTGGTCAGTTGCGTTACTACGCCACCGAAGCCGCGAACCATTTCCAGGGCCACTTCTTCGTCGAGCTTCTTAGGCAGCACTTCTACAGTCAGGCGCTCGGCTTGCAGCTCGGCTGGCAGATCAGCGTATTTCTGGGCGAACAGGAAGATCTGTGCCAGAACCTGGTTGGCAAACGAACCGTCCATGATGCGGCTCGGGTGACCTGTGGCGTTGCCCAGGTTAACCAGACGGCCTTCGGCCAGCAGGATCAGGTAGTCGTCGTTCTGCGGGTCGAATTCGCCCAGGCCAGTACGGTGAACCTTGTGAACCTGTGGCTTCACTTCTTCCCATGCCCAGTTTTTGCGCATGAAAGCGGTGTCGATTTCGTTGTCGAAGTGACCGATGTTGCACACCACGGCGCGTTTTTTCAGCGCAGCCAGCATGTTCTTGTCGCACACGTTGACGTTACCGGTGGTGGTCACGATCAGGTCGATCTTGCCCAGCAGCGCAGCGTCGATGCTGGCGGCAGTGCCGTCGTTCTGGCCATTGATGAATGGCGAAACCACTTCGAAACCGTCCATGCAGGCTTGCATGGCGCAGATCGGGTCGATTTCCGAAACCTTGACGATCATGCCTTCCTGACGCAGGGACTGAGACGAGCCCTTGCCCACGTCGCCGTAGCCGATCACCAGCGCTTGCTTGCCGGACAACAGGTGGTCAGTACCACGCTTGATGGCATCGTTCAGGCTATGACGGCAGCCGTACTTGTTGTCGTTTTTGCTTTTGGTCACCGAGTCGTTGACGTTGATCGCAGGGATCATCAGCTCGCCTTTGGCCAGCATGTCCAGCAGACGGTGTACGCCAGTGGTGGTTTCTTCCGTCACGCCGTGGATCTTTTTCAGCATGTCCGGGTATTTCTTGTGCAGCAGCTCGGTCAGGTCGCCGCCGTCGTCGAGGATCATGTTGGCATCCCAAGGCGCGCCATCTTTAAGGATGGTTTGCTCAAGGCACCACTCGTACTCTTCTTCAGTCTCGCCTTTCCAGGCAAATACCGGGATGCCGGCAGCAGCGATAGCGGCAGCGGCCTGATCCTGAGTCGAGAAGATGTTGCACGAGGACCAACGCACTTCGGCACCCAGGGCAACCAGGGTTTCGATCAGCACGGCAGTCTGGATGGTCATGTGAATGCAGCCCAGAATCTTCGCGCCCTTGAGCGGTTGTTCTGCTGCATAGCGGCGACGCAGACCCATCAGAGCCGGCATTTCGGACTCGGCGATGAAGGTTTCGCGGCGGCCCCATTGGGCCAGGGACATATCAGCGACTTTATAGTCGGTAAAACCTGCAGGCGTGTTTACAGCGCTCATCAAGAGCCTCCATTCGTTTAATCGCGAATGGGCGCCGTTGTGCGTTTAGTGCCTGAACAGGGAGCCCTGAACAAACAACGCCCCATCCGAGCCTGACAGGTTGAACCTGCTGCAGCGCCCCTCGGACAGGTGGCGGGAACGGTACTGGGTAAATATGACCGTTTTGAAGCGGGGGTGATTATAGCCATCCGTGCCCTGGTTCCCAAGGATTTATCCAAGGCTTTTTCATTTGCTTAATCGAGACCATAGTCCAAGGTTAATAGAGCTAAGGGCCGTGGTCTGACATCATGTCCGGCATCTAAGGCAAGACGGTCAGGAGCGAATATGAATTTTCACACCCGCAAATGGGTTAAACCCGAAGACCTCAACCCCAACGGCACCCTGTTCGGCGGCAGCCTGTTGCGCTGGATCGACGAAGAAGCGGCGATCTACGCCATCGTGCAATTGGGCAACCAGCGTGTAGTGACCAAGTACATCTCCGAAATCAACTTTGTCAGCGCTTCGCGCCAGGGCGACATCATCGAACTGGGCATCACTGCCACTGCGTTCGGCCGCACCTCGATCACCCTGACCTGCGAAGTGCGCAACAAGATCACCCGCAAAAGTATCCTGACCGTCGACAAAATGGTCTTCGTCAACCTGGGTGAAGACGGCTTGCCATCCCCCCACGGCCGCACCGAGATCAAATACGTCAAAGACCAGTTTCAGGATGACACTCTGGCCTGACCAGACATCGGGCCATGTGGGAGCCGGCTTGTCGGCGAATGCATCGTCAATACCGCATCGCTGGCAAGCCAGCTCCCACCTGTCATGCCTCAACCCTGAGTGAACAGCTTGCAACCGCGCGTGTCGTACGCTTACACATGCTTACGGTGACGAGCCCCAATGGACACTCAAAAAAGCGGCAAGACCCCCAACCTGTCGGCTGAAGAAGAGCACGACGTCACTAAAAACCAGCCACCCCGGGCCGCCGTACTGCACGAAATCATTCGCGTGCAGGGCGATCTGGAACTGGAGCGCAGCATCGCCGCGCTGTTCTGGTCGGCCCTTGCTGCAGGACTGACCATGGGCCTGTCGTTGATGGCCATGGGCTTACTCAACTCGCGCCTGCCCAGCGGTGAAGCCTTCAAGGTCATCGCCAGCTTCGGTTACTGCGCAGGCTTTTTGGCCGTCATCCTGTCGCGCCAGCAGCTATTCACCGAAAACACCCTTACCGCCGTGCTGCCGATCATGAGCAAGCCCACGCTCAATAATTTCGGGCGCCTGTTCCGGCTGTGGGCAGTGGTGCTGGTGGGCAATCTGATGGGCACGCTGCTGGTTGCCTACGCAATGCTGCACCTGCCGATTTTCGATAACCAGACCGACAAGGCCTTTCTTGAAATCGGGCGCAAGGTCATGGAAAACGACGCCCGCCAGATGTTCTCCAAAGGCATTATCTCGGGCTGGATGATTGCCACCATGGTGTGGATGATCCCGTCGATGGAAAGCGCCAAGATGTGGATCATCATCCTCATCACTTACCTGATGGCGCTGGGTGACTTCACTCACATCGTGGTCGGTACGGCAGAAGTGTCGTATCTGGTATTTGCCGGCGAACTGCCGTGGAAAGACTTCTGGCTGATATTCGCCGGCCCGACCCTGGCCGGCAACATCATCGGCGGCAGTTTTATTTTCGCCCTGATCAGCCACGCCCAAATCCGCAGCGATACCAAAAAACCGCAAAAACCCTGAGCCAAATCCTGTAGGAGCGAGCTTTTTCAACGCAGCAACGCAGAGCTCGCTCCTACGGGCATCAGGGCTAGATCACGTAGTGCGCGATGGCCACAAAGTGCAGCAGGCTGCCGGCAATCACGAACAGGTGCCAAATGCCGTGGGCATGGCGCAGACGGTGATCCAGCGCAAAAAAGATAATCCCCACGGTGTACATCACCCCGCCCGTGGCCAGCCAGATAAAGCCGGCGGTACCCAGCGCCGCCAGCAACGGCTTGACTGCCACCAGTACAATCCAGCCCATTACTGCGTAAATCACAATGGACAGAATGCGCGCTTCGGAGCGCGGCTTGATCTCTTGCAACATGCCGATCACCGCCATGCCCCAGACAATGCCGAACAACGACCAGCCCCAGGGCCCATGCAGCGTGACCAGGCAAAACGGGGTGTAACTGCCGGCGATCAACAGGTAAATCGACAGGTGATCAAACTTCTGCATGATCACCTTAGAACGCCCGCGCACGCTGTGGTACACGGTTGACACGCTGTACAGCAACACCAGCGTCACGCCATAAATCGCCACACTTATTATCTTCTGCGGGCTGCCGTCCAGAGACGCCATCACCAGCAACCAGATACTCCCTGCCGCCGCCAGGACCGCGCCCACCAGGTGGGTCCAGGCATTGAATTTTTCACCGTGATACATGTGCAACATCCTCAAGATCCGATAGTGCGACCGTGTCACCTTGTTACGAGATAAGGGTCAAGGTTGCGACCTTAAAGGGCAATACGGCGATCGTCGAGAACTGCGCGCCTGCTCCTGGCGAAACGGTGCAGATACCGTCAAACCTCTTCCCCCGACACCAGCCTCTCCAGCGCCAGCAGATCCGGAATTCTGGCCACGTGATCCCCCACTTGCACCGCCGCACGTTCCAGCGGGCACAGCGGCACGTCGACAAAGCTCAGCTGGCTATCGACCTTGTAGGAGCGGGGTATGCCCTGCACCACCATGGCGATGAATTTCAGATCCGGATTACCACCCAGGGTGTTGAGGATAACGATGCGCGCGCGTTCGCCGGTCACCAGAGGGCTGCCACACGCCGCTTCGAAACTGATCAGCGGCAATTCACGGTCACGCCAGGTGATCTGGCGCAGATGCCAGGGCGGCGAGTCACTGCTGGGCTCGCCGCGCTGCCAGTCGATCAGCTCCGCTATCGCAACGTTGGGCAATAGCAGGTAGCGGTCCGCAAGCGGTAGCAGCAACCCGGTCAGGCTGCCCACGCGATGATCAAGCATGGAGTTTGCTCCAGTAGGCGATGCGTTCCAGCAATACCGACTCCTGGTACGGCTTGCCCAGGTAGTCGTTGACGCCGATGGCCATGGCCCGGTTCTGGTGTTTCTGCCCGGTACGCGAGGTAATCATGATGATGGGCAGGTCTTTGAGACGTGGATCATTACGCACGCGGGTGGCAACTTCAAAGCCGTCCATGCGCGGCATTTCGATGTCCAGCAGCATCAGGTCCGGGGTGTGTTCTTCGAGCACGCTCATGGCGTCCACGCCGTCCTTGGCGGTAATTACATTCATACCGTTGCGCTCCAGCAGACGGCTGGTGACTTTGCGCACAGTGACCGAGTCGTCGACCACCAGCACCAGTAGCGGACGCAGCGCCGGGATGAACTCCAGCGCGCCGACCGCCTCCTGTTGCGCCCGCAGCAAAGGCTGGCGCGCCTGATGGGCGCGTATGTAAGCCAGCAGATCAAGGATCAGCACCACTCGCCCGTCACCCAGAATGGTCGCGCCCGACAAGCCATGAACCCCGGTAAATTGCGGACCCAGGCTTTTGACCACGATTTCCCGCGAGCCCGCCAGGGCATCGACTTGCAGCGCCACGCGCTGGTCCTGGCAATGCACCAGCAGCACCGGCACGGAATGGCTTTCACCGGCTAGCCTGGGCTTGCCTACGGTTTGCAGCAATTCACCCAGGTAACGCAATTCATAGGTTTGCCCGCCGTAGTGATACCGCGGCGGGTTGAGCTGGTAGTAGCTTTCGAGTTCATTGGGCATGACCCGCACAATGCCTTCGACTGTATTGAGGGCAATGGCGTATTGCTCGTCGGCGCACTGCACCATCAAGGCCCGATTGAGCGACACACTGAAAGGCAGGCGGATTTGAAAGTGCACGCCCTGGCCGGCCACCGAATCGATGGTCATGCTGCCGCCCAGTTGACGCACTTCTTCGTGCACCACGTCCATGCCCACGCCGCGCCCGGAAATCTGGGTGATTTTTTCTGCAGTCGAAAACCCCGGCTGCATGATGAACTGCAACACATCACGGTCCGATACGCTGGATGCCGGATCAAGCAAGCCCCGCAGGATGGCCTTGCGCCGAACGGCCTCAAGCGGCACGCCGGCGCCATCATCGTGCATGTCGAACACCACATCGCCGCCCTCATGGGACAGCTCAAGGGTAATCAGCCCCTGCTCGGGCTTACCTGCGGCCTGGCGTATGTGCGCAGGCTCCAGGCCGTGGTCGACGGCATTACGCAACATGTGTTCGAGGGGCGCCACCATACGCTCCAGAACGTTACGGTCGATTTCGGCTTCGCCGTTGATGACCCTGAAATCGACCTGCTTGCCCAACTCGCCGGCCACTTGCCGGACTATCCGCTTGAGGCGCGGCAACACCCGCTCGAACGGCACCATGCGCGTGCCCATCAGGCCTTCCTGCAACTGGGTGTTCACCCGCGCCTGCTTTTGCAGCAGGCCCTGGGCATCCCGATTGCGCGCAGCCAGGGTCGCCTTGAGGTCGAGCAAGTCAGATGCCGACTCGAACAGTGCCCGGGACAGCTGCTGCAGCAGAGAATGACGGTCCATTTCCAGCGGATCAAACTCATCGTAGGCCACCCCGTCACCCTCGGTGTGCTGACGATTATGCTGGCGCCCCTGGGTTTCGCTGTCGAGCCGGCGCAACTGATCGTGCATCCGCTCCAGGGTGGTCTGCATTTCGTTGAGGGCGACCTGGGCATCGTTGACTTGCTGCTCCACCCGCCCGCGGATGATCGAACTCTCTCCCGCCAGGTTGAGCAAGTCCTCCAGCAGCTCGGCCGGCACCTTGACCGTGTCCAGCCCGGTACGCTCGCCCTCCGGCACCGCCGCGCCAGCCGGCTCCGGCTTGGCCGACGAGCCCGCCTGAGCCGGTTGACGGGCACTGCGCTCGATCTGCCGGATACGCTCGATCAGCGTCTGGGGCGAGGGCAGCGGCTGACCACTGCGCAAGGCATCAAGCATTTGCGCCAACTGGTCATGGCAGCGCTGCAACAACGTGAACAGGTCCTCGCCAGGTGCCAGGAAACCAACGGAAATATCCTCAAACAGGGTTTCCAGTTCGTGGGCAAAGTCGCCGATGGCGGCCACCTCGACCATGCGCGCGCCCCCTTTAAGGGTGTGCAGGTCGCGCAGCAGGTTTTCGACTTCCAGATGGTTCTGCGGGTCGGCTTGCCAGCGCAACAGGGCCGCGCCCGAACTCTCGAGAATGTCGAAGGCTTCATCGAGGAAGATGTCCTGCAACTCGGGGTCGCCATTGCCTTGGGCCGCGTCAGTCTCAATGCTGCTCGCCTCACCCTGGCTGACGTCCAGCTGCGCGGTGGCAGCGCCCAGCTCGGTAATGTCGAGCGTCCTGTCGCCATCCCGGCGAATCAGGCCCGTAGCCTCCGGCGCCAGACCTTCATGCAACAGGTCGTGCAAGGTCTGGATCAGAACCGGCTGCGGGGTGATTTCTTGTCCCGCAGCCAGCTGATCGAGCATGTTGATCAAGGCTTCGTGGGCGTTATTGGCCTCGGCAAAAAAAGCGCTCGCTGACCGCCAGGCTGCTTTCTTCGACGCCACCATACAGATCAAGCAAGGCTTCACACAGCGCGTCGAAGGGCTGCAAGTCCAGCAGGTGCGCGGACTCGGCCAGACCGGTCAGGTGTTCCAGCAATGCGTCCAGCCCCTGACGCTCGTGCGGATGCTCGCGCCAATGCAACAGCAGGTCTTCGGCATCAAACAGGGCGTCCATGCTTTCGGCCAGAAACTCGGCGATGCGCTGAGGATCACGCCTGGCCGACAACCCACTGTCGGGAACATTGATCAATGCGTCCAGACGCGTGGCGATCATTTGCTCGATGCGCCCGATCAGGGACCGGGCACCCTGGATCTGCGCCAGCGGGTCGGTATCCAGCTGCTTGAGGCCGCGATGCAGCAAGCTGTCGGCCTCCAGCAGCAGTTCGATTTCATCCCGGTCCAGGGTGATCTGGTGCGCCTTGTATTCGCGCACCAGATGATCCAGCGGCGTGGCCAGCTCAGCCATGGGCAACACGCCGGCCATGTGGGCACTGCCCTTGAGGGTGTGCATGGCGCGCTGCAGGTCATCGCTGGCATGCAGCGGCAATTGCTGGCTGGCCTGATCGAGAAAGCGGTCAAGGCTGGCAAGGTGGGTTTGTGCTTCCTGACGAAAAATGTCCAGCAGTTGCGGGTCAATACTGCTGTCCTGCTCGATCAATAACGGCAGCGGTTCGCTTATGGATAACTGATGGGCGCGCGCAGCCAGCTGATCGACGTCTTCACGCTGACGCTGGTTGCGCTCGGCAAACTCCTGGATCAGTTGCGGCACGATCGCCACGACCTCATCCAGCAGTTGATAGATCTGTGGCCCTGGCGCCACGCTGCGTTCCATCACCCGGTTGAGCAAGTTCTCAATGGACCACGCCAGCTCGCCCAACACCAGTGCGCGGACCATGCGCCCGCTGCCTTTAAGGGAGTGAAAAGCCCGCCGCAGTTCGGCCAGCGCAGCACTGTCGGCCGGGTTGGCCACCCACTGCGGGAGGTAATCGTGCAGCGCGACCAGCACTTCGTCGGTCTCTTCAAGAAAGACCTCCAGCAGTTCTTCATCTACGGCTTCTTCGTCCACCGGTGGCGGCAGCAAGCTGGCGGGCACGTCTTGCGCGGGCGGGTTGAGCGCTGACAACGGGCTGGCCAGAACATCGGCCAGACTCTGTGCAACCTGTGGATCCTGCAGCGTCTGCAAGTCCTGCATCACCATGACTTCGGCAGGGCTAAGACGGTCGTTGAGCACTGGCACCTGACGCTCGGCCGGCGCGTAGCCCAGATTATTCAGGCTGTTCTCGGCCCGATCCAGCACCTGCTCGCCCCCGGCCCCCGGGTCCTGGGAGAGACGCTCCAGGTAGTACTCGATGCTGATCAATGCATCCGCCAGATGTTCAAGTTGCGGCGCCGTCGGCGGTTCGGCTTGCTGCAGCAGATGTTCACTCAGGTATTGGTTGCAGGCCTGGAGCAGGCTGGCGGCGCGACTCAGCGGGATCATCGCTAGCGCACCGCGGATTTGCGTCAACAGTTCAGGCAGGGGTTGCAGGTGTTGGCGGTCAAAACCTGCCGCCAGATAATCCGTGATCAGGTCTTTGACTTCTTCAAGGCCGATGCGCGCCTCTTTGATAACCAGTTGATGAATCTGCATCAGATCGGTGGTGGGCAGGCGACTCTCTTCGCGCTGCGAGGGTTCTGCGTTACCGACCATGCCGGCCAGCGTGGCCTCCACATAAAGCAGGGCCGCGGCCACATCCATCAACACCGCATCGGTGGGCTCGCGCTGCCCCTGGGCCAGGCTCTGGACCACCGCCAGCTGGTCGATGATGACTTTACGCGGCTGACCAAAGCCCAGTACGGCCAGGGTATCGGCGATCTGGCGCAAAGGCGCCATCAGGCTACTGAGCTCCGAGACGTGCGAGCGGTCGCTGCGTACAAACAGGTCCAGACGCTCCTTGACCCGCACCAGCTCTTCGCACAACGCAGCCACCACTGAACGCATGGCGTCGCGATCCGGGCCAGCCAGCCGCGCACGCTCTTCATCCACCATCGCTGCGTCAGGCATGGCTTCGTCCAGCTCATAGCTGTTTTTCAACGCCAGCATTTTGGTGGTCGGCTGTTCGGCTTTGGCGATGTAAAACAGCAAACTGGTTAGCAGTTCTTCGGGCGCAGGCTGGTTGATACCGTCAATGCCTTGTTCCAGCAGGCGCTTGAGCTCTTTGTCCGTTTCATTGAACAGGCTGCGCAAGGCCGGGCTGTTGGCCACACGGCCACGGAGCATGCCATCAACCAGCGCCGAAGCAATTTTCCACAACGCATTGAGCGGCGCTCCGTGGCACAGGCTTTCAAGCCGGGTGAACACACCCGCCAGCTGTTCCAGACTGGCCTGCGCCTCTTCTTCACCCTGCAAGCCCTGCAACGCGGATTGCAGGGTCTGGCGCAGGGTCCGCAACTGGTGCGGCCATTGCGGCGCAAGCAAGCGGGCCAATGCTGCCTGATCCAGCGCGGGCAGCTCATGCAAGGGCGGGCTGAACAGGCTGGTTTCCGAGAGCAGTGCTTCACCGCGGGCAGTGCGCAAGTCATTAAGCAGCGGCAGCACCACCAACGGCCAGTCACGCCGGGCGCTGTGCACACGGTCCAGATACAGCGGCAACTGGCTGAACGCTTGCTGCAACAGGCGCAAGGCTTCGTCGATCTGGCTGACACGCCCTTGCTGCAGCGCGATCAGCAGCTTCTCCATCTCTTCGGCCAGCAACGCGGCGCCATAGAACTCCACCATCAACAGGCTGCCATGCACCTGGTGAATACAGGCCAGGCACTGATCCAGCATCTCGGTGGACGGCGTGTGCCCGTCGTCACCCAGCGCCACACGAGCCTGGCTCAAGGTGTCCGCTATATCGCCTTTAACCCACTCAAGGGCTACGTAGTCGTGCCGGTCAACCATTACTGTGGCTCACGTGGTTTTTGCGTGGCAGGCAAGGTGAAGCCGGACACCGAACGCCGCAGCTGACTGGCCATTTTGGCCAGGTTGCCAATGCTGTCAGCGGTGGCAGTGGAACCCGATGAGGTCTGGTTGGTGATTTGCTGAATCACGTTCATGGTCAGGGAAATCTGGGCCGCCGAGGTGGTTTGTTGTTGCGCGGCGTTGGAAATGCTTTGAATCAGGTCCGCAAGGTTTTGCGAAACTCCCTCGATTTCTTCCAGGGCCACACCGGCATCGTGTGCCAGGCGAGCACCGCGCACCACTTCGGTGGTGGTTTGCTCCATGGAAATAACCGCTTCGTTGGTATCGGCCTGAATGGCCCGCACCAGGGTTTCGATTTGCCGCGTGGCAGCCGAAGAACGCTCGGCCAGGCGCTGGACTTCGTCTGCCACCACGGCAAACCCGCGGCCGGCATCACCGGCCATCGAGGCCTGAATGGCCGCGTTCAGGGCCAGGATATTGGTCTGATCGGCAATATCATCAATCAGGCTGACAATGTCGCCAATCTCCTGGGAAGACTCGCCCAAACGTTTGATCCGCTTGGCGGTGTCCTGAATTTGCTCACGGATGTTGTCCATGCCGTGGATGGTGTTGTGCACCACCTCATTGCCTTTGTTGGCAATCGCTACGGAGCGCTCGGCAACAGCCGAAGACTCGGAAGCGTTGGCCGAGACCTGATCGATGGAGTGGGCCATTTGCTGGACTGCTGCCGATGCCTCGGCAATCTGCTGCGCCTGATGCTCTGAAGCCTCGGCCAGTTGCATGGCAGTGGCCTGGGTTTCCTGGACTGCCGCTGCCACTTGCCCCGCCGTGAGGTTGATGGTTGCCACCAGCCCGCGCAGCTGATCGATGGAGTAATTGATCGAGTCGGCAATGGCTCCCGTGAAGTCTTCCGTGACCGAGGCCGTTACGGTCAGGTCGCCATCGGCCAGGTCTTCGATTTCGTCCAGCAAGCGCATGATCGCGTTTTGATTGCGCTCGTTCTTTTCGGCGGTTTCG
Source organism: Pseudomonas versuta (assembly GCF_001294575.1). Taxonomy (NCBI): domain Bacteria; kingdom Pseudomonadati; phylum Pseudomonadota; class Gammaproteobacteria; order Pseudomonadales; family Pseudomonadaceae; genus Pseudomonas; species Pseudomonas versuta. Next base: position 4,832,600 of record NZ_CP012676.1, on the reverse strand, counting down.
CGCAGTTGGCGATTGGTTTCGCGCACCATCACCAGGCCGATCAGGATGATCGACGCCAGCGCCAGCAGGCCCAGTACGTAGCCGCCGATGATGTCCAGCGAACGCCCGCTGGCCAGGTTTTCAAAACCGTTGGCCAGGGTCGAGGCTTCGTCGAGCAAGGTCTGCGACAGACTGAAGATATTGTTGGCGGCTTCGCGCACATGAAACAGCTGCGGTGAAGTTTCGAGAATTTCGTCCACCGAACCGGAGACAAACTGGAACAGTTCCGAGATTTCCAGCAAGCGGGCGCGCGCATCCTTGTCTTCGACCTGAGAAATTCTCAGCCCGACACTGCCCTCCAGCATGCCGTTGAGCACTTGACCGAAACGGTTGGCATCACGGCCAAAGGCGCCCGCGGCCTGGGCGGCATTCTCGTCGCCGGCCAGCACCGTGTTAACCGCGCCCAAAATACGCTCGGCCAACAAGGACTGACGCTGCGCCAGCACTACCTGGCTGGCGGGAGCGCCACGCTGCAAGAGGATTTCGACCACTTTTTCGGACTCGACCTGCAACTGCGGCACGGTTTCAGCCAGCGTGGCAGCCACCTGATGCAGCGACAGAACCGTTTGTTCACTGGCCAGAATGGCGTTGGTGTTATCCAGCAATTGCTCCCAGTCGCGTTGCACCGCCTGCATTTCCTTGTGCACGGCAGGGGGCGCAGGGGGCAGGCCGGTAGCCGGGTCGCCTTTTTTCAGGTAACTCCAGCGCTGGCTGAAATCATTACGTGCATCGCTGAGCAACCTGAACGCAGCGGCTTTACCGGCAGCGGCTTCAGTGGCGTTTTTGGCGATACGTTGCGAAAGCACCCGCAACTCGCCCGCATGGCTGATGTACTGCTTGTCGTAGTTGGACTGGGTGTTTAGGTAAGCAAAGTTGGCGAACAACAGCATGATGAACACGATCAGGGCGATAAAAAGCACGATGATCTGCGAACGACTGCGCGACCCTTCCATTGGTTTAGCGGTATTGGCTATGGTCATCGATCAGGTCCCGGGGTCCCGTGTTAAAGCTGAAGGTACGACGTGGCGCCGGCTCACACCGCCACCGCCCAGAACTGCGGTGCCTGGGCCAGAACAAAGGGGCTGAAGACCCACCATATGGGGTTGCCGGCAAAATGCCCCTGTACGTAGGGCGCAAACATGGGATGGGGCAATGCCTGCACGTTGCTATCAAGGTCGGTATGAGCGAAGTGCTGCATGCCCAGCACTTCATCAACCTGCAGCCCGACAAATATCTCTTTGTATTCCAGCACCAGCACTCGGCGCTGTTTGCGCAAAGGTGACAGCTCCACGCCGAAGAAACCGCAAAGGTCCATGATTGGCAGCAGTTGGCCACGCAAGTTGGCAACGCCCTTGACCCAGGGTTTTACCCCGGGCAGCAAGGTAAAGCGCGGCTCGTGGAGGATTTCGGCGATTTCGCCCATCGGCGCCACAAAACAATGCTCGCCGATGCGGAAACCGATACCGCTCCAATTGTCGGCCTGCACTTGTGCAGGCGCCAGACCCGCCGCCAGCGAACGACAGCGCTGATCTATCTCGAGCAGCAACTCGAACGCGGTCAGAGAATCCGGCACAGAGCCTCCGTCATTTTGGAGGGTTATCCTTGAGTACTTGCTTGAGCTTCAATATCAGGGTTTCTTCTTCGACTGGCTTGGTCAAATACCCCTTGGCACCCTGGCGGGCAGCCCAGACCATGTCGGTTTCCTGATCTTTGGTGGTGACGACAATCACCGGGATATGACTGGTTTCGGAGTCTTTGGTCAGCTGACGGGTCGCCTGGAAACCATTGAGGCCCGGCATCACGATGTCCATCAGCACCATATCGGGTTTTTCCTGACGCGCCAGCGCGACGCCATCCGCGCCGTTTTCAGCCTTGAGCACTACGTAACCGTGCTTTTCCAGCATGCCGGTCAATTTGTACATTTCAGTCGGCGAGTCATCGACGATCAGAATGCGAGCCATGGTGTTCCCCATTAAAAAGGTAAGCGGCCGGCTGGCCGGGCATCATTGAGCAGTCAGGACGACGTTGAAACCGGGCACATGAGCCTTGATCGCGCTCAGCAGCTCATCCCTGCTGAAAGGCTTGGTCAAAAATTGATCAGAGCCCACTATCCGCCCCTTGGCCTTGTCAAACAGACCGTCCTTGGATGACAGCATAATCACGGGCGTCGACTTGAACGCCCGGTTGTTCTTGATCAGCGCGCAGGTCTGATAACCATCCAGACGCGGCATCATGATGTCGACAAAGATGATATGCGGGTGATGATCGACAATCTTGGCCAGCGCATCGAAACCGTCGATGGCCGTAATGACCTCGCACCCTACGTTTTTGAGCAGCGTTTCGGCGGTACGGCGGATGGTTTTTGAATCGTCAATCACCATCACCTTCAAGGCGCTGGACTGCTTTTCCATATGTGCTCTACCGTCGCGTTGCGACCCGTTTTGTTACAAATATGCGGCTAGAAAACCCAACTCCTTGATGGACAAGGGCTGAAAGCACTGTGCGAGCCTTTTTAGCACAGTCACGACCTGCAATCTATCGCACGGCCCGAGCCGCCGGGGGGCTTGTGGTTTTTCCTTGACCGGGCCCCCGCTCAGCGCCACTCTGGCGCCACTTTTCAAAGCCTTTTAATACCTGCAGGAGCGAGCTTGCTCGCGAGCTTTTCAACGTGGCTACGAAGAGCTCGCGAGCAAGCTCGCTCCTACGGGTGAGATCTTCGCCAATTTTATATGAGGAATTCGCCATGAGCGTTCGAGTCGGGATTGTCATGGACCCCATTGCGGGCATCTCCTACAAAAAGGACAGCTCGCTGGCCATGTTGCTGGCCGCACAGGATCGCGGCTGGACCCTGTTCTACATGGAGCAGCAGGATCTTTACCTGAGTGAAGGCAAGGCACGGGCGCGGATGAAACCGCTGAAGGTCTTCGCCGATCCGCAAAAATGGTTCGAACTGGAAGCCGAAACTGACACCGCCCTGAGCGATCTGGACGTGATCCTGATGCGCAAGGACCCGCCCTTCGATATGGAGTTCGTGTACTCCACCTACTTGCTGGAACAAGCCGAGCGCGACGGGGTGTTGATCGTCAACAAGCCGCAAAGCCTGCGTGACTGCAACGAGAAGCTGTTTGCCACTCAATTCACCCAGTGCACGCCGCCGACCGTGGTCAGCCGTCGCGCCGATGTATTGCGCGAATTCGCAGCCACCCACGGCGACGTGATCCTCAAGCCGCTCGACGGCATGGGCGGCACTTCGATTTTCCGCCATCGGGTGGGTGATCCAAACCTGTCGGTGATTCTCGAAACCCTGACCGCCAACGGTACTCAGCAAATCATGGCGCAAGGCTATCTGCCGGCGATCAAGGACGGCGACAAGCGCATCCTGATGATCGACGGCGAGCCGGTGCCGTATTGCCTGGCACGCATTCCTGCCGCCGGTGAGACCCGTGGCAACCTGGCCGCAGGCGGCCGCGGTGAAGCCCGGCCACTGAGTGACAAGGACCGCTGGATTGCGGCCCAGGTCGGCCCGACCCTGCGGGAAAAAGGCCTGTTGTTTGTCGGCCTGGATGTGATCGGTGAGCACCTGACCGAAATCAACGTCACCAGCCCGACTTGTATCCGCGAGATCGACAATGCTTTCGGCACCCATATCGGCGCCCTGTTGATGGACGCGATTGCGCGCAAGCTCGCCGCTCGCTGATCTGCAACAGCCAGTAAAAGACCAACATTGCGCTATCATGCGCGACCTGTGAAACGCGCAATGTTGGTCTTTCTGTCATGACACTCCCCAGCGACCTGCCCCCCGAACTCAGCCATAAAGGCGTGCGCGCGGCTGATCGCCTCGGTTTTACCCTGTTTGTCGCGGCGCTGATTCATATCGCTGTGATTCTGGGTGTGGGTTTCAGCATGAGCGAGCCCAAGCAGATCAGCAAAACCCTGGAAATCACCCTCTCGACCTTCAAAAGCGAAAAAGCCCCGGACAAAGCTGACTTCCTGGCGCAGGACAATCAGCAAGGCAGCGGCACGCTGGACAAGAAAGCCGTGCCCAAGACCACTGAGGTCGCACCGTTCCAGGACAACACGGTTAAAAAGGTCACGCCACCGCCGGCCGCCAGGCCGGAACAGCCACAGGCCAAGCCCAAGGCGTCGGTCACCACTGTGGCACCGAAACCGAACAAAGCGCCCCGCGAACCGCAAAAGGTCAAAACCGAAGCGGCACCCAAAGCCAACATTCCCACGTTCGACAGCTCGCAGCTGTCCAGCGAAATATCCAGCCTCGAAGCCGAACTGGCCAACGAGCAGCAGCTATACGCCAAGCGCCCGAAGATCTACCGCATGAGTGCGGCCTCGACCATGCGCGACAAGGGTGCCTGGTACAAAGAGGACTGGCGCAAGAAAATCGAACGCGTCGGCAACCTCAACTACCCCGAACAGGCGCGTCGCGAAAAGATCTACGGCAAGCTGCGGCTGCTGGTGTCGATCAATCGCGACGGTTCACTGCACGAAGTGCTGGTGCTTGAATCCTCCGGGCAACCGCTGCTGGACGAGGCGGCGCAACGAATCGTACGGCTGGCGGCACCTTTTGCACCATTCACCGGGGACCTGGCAGACATCGACCGGCTGGAGATCATCCGGACCTGGAAGTTTGCCCAAGGCGACAGGTTGTCGAGCAACTGAGCCAGCCATTCAGATTCTGTGCAGGAGCGAGCTGTTGGTGAACCGGTCGTTCGCACAAAATCTCGCGAGCAAGCTCGCTCCTGCAGGAAAGCCGCAATCTTCATCCGCCAAACTTGTCAGTTCACGTTGCCAGCGCCACACTAAGGCTCATGAAAAACCACGCACCGACTTACCTCAAGCATCACTTCCTGATCGCCATGCCTCACATGGCTGACCCGAACTTTGCACATACCTTGACCTACATCGTCGAGCACACGGCCAATGGTGCCATGGGCCTGGTGATCAACCGGCCAATGGATCTGAGTCTGGCGGACATTCTTGAGCAATTGCGCCCTGATACAGCCTCTGCACCGTTGTGCCAGCACGTACCGATCTACGGCGGCGGCCCGGTGATGGTTGACCGCGGCTTTGTATTGCACCCGGTCGGCATGAGCTTTGACGCCACCGTCGAACTGCAGGACGGACTGGCCCTGAGCACCTCGGCCGATGTGCTGTTCAGCATTGCTGACGGGCGCGGGCCGCGACGCAGCCTGATTTGCCTGGGCTATGCCGGGTGGGATGCCGGCCAGCTGGAGGCCGAACTGGCCGACAATGCCTGGCTGACCTGCCCCTACTCAGCCCACGTGCTGTTTGAAACCTCTAGCGAGTTGCGCCTCGACGCCGCCGCCAAACACCTCGGAGTGAACCTCAATTTGTTAAGCACCCAAGCAGGCCATTCCTGATGGCCGGGCCCGACATTCGTCTAGTGCTCGGTTTCGACTTTGGCACCCGTTCCATCGGGGTCGCCGTTGGCCAGATGATCACCGGCCAGGCCCGTGAACTGTGCAATCTGAAAGCCGAGAACGGCATTCCGAAGTGGGAAGAAATCGAAAAGCTTATTAAAGAGTGGAAACCCGATGTGCTGATCGTCGGCAAGCCCCTGAACATGGACGGCACCGAAAGCCCGCTTTGCGCGCGGACCAAAAAGTTTGCCAACCGTCTCAATGGCCGTTTCAATTTGCCCGCTTACGAACACGATGAACGCCTGACCACTTTTGAGGCCAAGGGCGAGCGTATGGCCCAGGGCGGCCAGCGCGGCAGTTTCCGTGACAACCCCGTTGATGCCATTGCCGCCAGGCTGGTGCTGCAAAGCTGGATCGACGAGTTCCTGGCCACGTCTCAATCCAAAGCCTGACCCTGCGTTTGCCTCACTGACGCGCCCCATTGTTTGCGCCCGCCGCTGCACGCTTCGCTTCGCGGGCCTTTTAAGGAGCCACCATGATCCTGCCTGTTCCCGCTGAACTGATTTCTCAGATGGCCCTGGACCTCAAGGCCCATCTCGCTCGACGCGGCATCACCGAGCCACGCTTCATTGGCATTCGCACTGGCGGTATCTGGGTTGCTCAGGCACTGCTGCGCGCCCTGGACAGCGACTCGCCACTGGGCACGCTGGATGTGTCTTTCTACCGCGATGATTTCAGCCAGAACGGTCTGCACCCGCAAGTGCGCCCTTCTGAACTGCCATTCGAAATCGAAGGCCAGCATCTGGTCCTGATCGATGACGTGCTGATGAGCGGACGTACCATCCGCGCCGCACTCAATGAATTGTTCGACTATGGTCGACCGGCCAGCGTGACGCTGGTCAGCCTGCTGGATCTGGACGCGGCCGAACTGCCGATCCGGCCCGACGTGGTGGGCGCGACCCTGGCCCTGAAGCCGACCGAGCGGGTGAAACTGTCCGGCCCGACACCCCTGACCCTCGAACTCCAAGACCTTGCCTAAGAGACCTTTGCGATGACGCCCATAGACGCCAAGCGCCCGCTGCAGCTCAATGATCAGGGCCAGCTGCGCCACTTTCTGTCGCTTGACGGACTGCGCCGCGAGTTGCTGACTGAAATCCTCGATACCGCCGACTCGTTCCTCGAAGTCGGCGCCCGGGCGGTGAAAAAGGTCCCGTTGCTACGCGGCAAAACCGTATGCAATGTGTTCTTCGAAAACTCCACCCGCACCCGCACCACCTTTGAAATGGCCGCCCAGCGTCTGTCCGCCGACGTGATCACACTCAATGTGTCGACGTCGTCCGCGAGCAAGGGCGAAACCCTGCTCGACACCCTGCGCAACCTTGAAGCCATGGCCGCCGACATGTTCGTGGTGCGCCACGGCGACTCCGGTGCCGCGCACTTCATTGCCGAACATGTGTGCCCGCAGGTGGCGATCATCAACGGCGGCGACGGCCGGCACGCGCACCCGACCCAGGGCATGCTCGACATGCTGACGATCCGTCGCCACAAGGGCGGCTTCGAAAATCTGTCGGTGGCCATCGTCGGCGACATCCTGCACTCGCGGGTCGCGCGCTCGAACATGATCGCCCTCAAAACCCTGGGCTGCCCGGACATCCGTGTCATTGCACCGAAAACCCTGCTGCCGATCGGTATCGAGCAATACGGGGTCAAGGTCTACACCGACATGACCGAAGGCCTGAAAGACGTCGACGTGGTGATCATGCTGCGCCTGCAGCGCGAGCGCATGTCCGGCGGCCTGCTGCCGAGCGAAGGCGAGTTCTACCGCCTGTTCGGCCTGACCACTGCCCGCCTGGCGGGTGCCAAGCCCGATTGCATCGTGATGCACCCGGGGCCGATCAACCGTGGCGTGGAGATTGAGTCGGCGGTGGCCGACGGCCCGCATTCGGTGATTCTCAACCAGGTGACCTACGGCATTGCCGTGCGTATGGCGGTGTTGTCCATGACCATGAGCGGGCAAACGGCCCAGCGCCAATTCGAACAGGAGAACGCCCAGTGAAGCTCAGCATTCTCGGCGCCCGTGTGATTGATCCGGGCAGCAAGCTGGATCAAGTGACCGATCTGCATCTGGAAGCCGGCAAAATCATCGCCATTGGCGCGGCCCCGGCAGGTTTTACCCCGACTCAAACCATCGAGGCCAAGGGCCTGGTGGCCGCCCCGGGGCTGGTTGACCTGAACGTCGCCCTGCGTGAGCCGGGCTACAGCCGCAAAGGCACCATCGCCAGCGAAACCCGGGCTGCCGCAGCCGGTGGTGTGACCAGCCTGTGCTGCCCGCCACAGACCAAACCGGTACTGGACACCTCGGCCGTCGCCGAGCTGATCCTGGACCGCGCCCGCGAAGCCGGAAACTGCAAGGTGTTCCCGATTGGTGCGCTGAGCAAGGGCCTGGAAGGCGAGCAGCTGGCCGAATTGATCGCCCTGCGTGACGCAGGCTGTGTCGCCTTCGGCAACGGCCTCAGCAGCTTCACCAACACCCGCACCCTGTGCCGGGCGCTGGAATACGCCGCCACCTTCGACCTGACGGTGATTTTCCATTCCCAGGATCGCGATCTGGCTGAAGGCGGTATCGCCCACGACGGTCCGATGGCGGCCTTCCGCGGCTTGCCGGGGATCCCTGAAACCGCCGAAACCGTGGCTCTGGCCCGTGATCTGCTGCTGGTTGAGCAAAGTGGCGTGCGCGCTCACTTCAGCCAGCTGACCAGTGCCCGTGGCGTAGCCCTGATCGCCCAGGCTCAGGCGCGCGGCTTGCGCGTGACGGCCGATGTGGCGCTGTACCAGTTGATCCTGACCGACGAAGCGCTGGTGGATTTCTCCAGTCTGTACCACGTGCAACCGCCGTTGCGGACCCGCGCCGACCGCGACGGTTTGCGCGAGGCCGTGAGATCGGGTGTGGTGCAAGCCATCTCCAGCCATCACCAGCCCCACGAGCGCGATGCCAAACTTGCACCGTTCGGTGCGACCGAACCTGGCATGAGTAGCGTCGAATTGTTGTTGCCGCTGGCGATGACACTGGTAGAAGACGGCTTGCTGGACCTGCCGACCTTGCTCGCTCGCCTGAGCGCTGGCCCGGCTGAAGCCTTGCGCCTGCCGGCCGGACGCCTGGGCGTAGGTAGCGCTGCGGACCTGGTGCTGTTTGACCCGGCAGCTTCGACCGTGGCCGGTGAAAAATGGCTTTCCAAAGGCGATAACTGCCCGTTCCTTGGCCATTGCTTGCCAAGTGCGGTGCGTTACACGCTGGTGGATGGCCGGATCAGCTACGAAGGCTAAGCATCTGCAGGAGCGAGCCTGCCGTGATCTTTTGATCGTTTAAAAGATCGAGCAGGCTCGCTCCTGCCTGTTTTGCGGTGTTTGTTAACGACGCTCGGCGTTCTTGATCGAAATCTGTTCGTTCAGGGTCCAGAAGTCGTAAAGGATACCGACCAGAAACAAACCGCCGGTAAAGAGGTAGATGATCCCGGTGATCCATTTGCCCATGTACATGCGGTGCACCCCGAATACACCCAGGAAGGTCAGCAGAATCCAGGCCACGCTGTAATCGGTATCACCCGAGGTAAAGCGCAGATCGGCTTCGCGATCCATGCTCGGGATCAGGAACAGGTCGATCAGCCAGCCAATACCCAACAAGCCCAGGGTAAAAAACCAGATCGTCCCGGTCACCGGCTTGCCGTAATAGAAGCGATGCGCCCCCAGAAAACCAAAAATCCACAGCAAATAACCCAGCACCTTGCTGTGGGTATCGCGTTGTACATCGTCTCGATAGCCGCTCATAAATGCCCTCTTTGGTGCTGATAGAAAAATATTGTGAATTTTTTTGTGACTTTTTTACTGTCTCGCAACCGGTAAAAGTGTCTTACAAAAAATGACGCAAAGCCTTGTACCACCTGACCTGCACTGTTGGCATGCGACATTTTGCCAGCACATTTATGCTTTTTGACCCCAGGGTCCAATCGACAAACGGACTGAGAAAGGACAAAAAAGCTGTTATAAAGTTTCGCGCTTACCATCATAGAGCCCTGCCGAATGCGTCCTATATTCAAGACATGGCTAACCATTTGCCTATTAATGCCACTGGCCGCCCACGCCACCAATCGTGAGCAACATCTTCCTTCGGGCTTCACTGGCTACACCGCAAAATCATCTGCGGGCGCTGCTTTTGTTGCCACTAACAGCAAGACCACCAACAAAACCGTAGCACGTCCAGCGTCCAGCAAAGCTCATCGCAAAGCCCCGGGCAAAATTGCGACCGCTTCGCTGGCCGCCGCCAACAAGCAAAGCAGCACGGTATTGAGCCGCGCCGTAAACGTGTTGGGCACCCCGTATCGTTGGGGCGGCAGCAGCCCAAGTAAAGGGTTTGATTGCAGCGGGCTGGTCAAATACGCCTTTAATGACGTCGCAGCGGTTGATTTGCCACGTACCTCCAGCGAAATGGCCAGCGGCCACGGGCAAAAGGTCGAACGCAAGGATCTGAAACCCGGCGACCTGCTGTTCTTCAACATCAAGAGTCGCAAGGTTAATCACGTCGCCATCTACCTGGGCAACGACCGGTTTATCCATGCACCACGTCGCGGCAAGTCGGTCACCATCGACACCCTTAAAAAGCCTTACTGGCAGAGCCACTACGTAGTCGCCAAGCGCGTACTGCCGAAAGAGAAAACCAGTCTGCAGGTTGTCCAGCGCTAAGCTGTCTTTCCTGATCTTGTGGAAGCTGGATTGCCAGCTTCCACAAGGGTTGCTTCAACAAATTATCCCCGCCCCCCTCAGCTTTTTCAGGCTCATCTCCAGCGTCTGCATGCCAACGGCTGCGCCGGTCTGGATCGCAGAAACCATCTGCGCAACCTTGTTTTCCCGTATCAGGTTCCTGATTGCAGGCGTTGCCAGCATGATCTCGTGAGCCGCAACCCTGCCCCCGCCAACTTTCTTGACCAGCGTCTGGGAAATCACCGCCTGCAGTGATTCAGACAGCATGGTGCGCACCATGGCCTTTTCTTCTGCCGGGAACACATCCACCACCCGGTCAATGGTCCTGGTCGCCGAAGAGGTATGCAGCGTGGCCAATACCAGGTGCCCGGTTTCCGCCGCAGTCAGTGCCAGCCGGATGGTCTCGAGGTCGCGCATTTCGCCCAGCATGATCACGTCCGGGTCTTCTCGCAGCGCCGAGCGCAACGCAGCGGCAAAACTGTGGGTGTCACGGTGCACTTCACGCTGGTTGATCAGGCTCTGGCGAGGTTCGTGGATGAATTCAATCGGGTCTTCAATGCTGAGAATGTGCTGCTGGCGGGTACTGTTAAGGTGGTCGATCATCGCAGCCAGGGTCGTCGATTTACCGGAGCCAGTGGCACCGGTCACCAGGACCAGACCGTGAGACAGGTGGCAAATCCGCCTGAACACCTCACCCAGCCCAAGTGACTCAAGGCTCGGTATCACTTGAGCAATGCTGCGAAACACCGCCCCCGCGCCACGCTGTTGTTCAAAGGCATTGACCCGGAACCGGCCCAGCCCAGCCACTTCACAAGAAAAATCGGCTTCGCGCCCGGTCTCAAACTCGCTGCGTTGCGCCTGGGTCATCACGCTGTGCACTAGCGCCCGCACCTGCTCAGGTGCCAACACCGGAAGCCCGCTACGCTGCATCTCACCATCGACCCGCAGCATGGGCACTACACCCGCTGACAGGTGCAAGTCCGAAGCGCCGTGACCGGCGCTGAATGCCAACAGGTCGGCGATATCCATCCCCCCTCCCAATTCCAGTAGAATGCCGCAGACTTTCACAACGGCGGGCTTAAACGAATGTCCACGATAGCTGACAACATCGCTGAAGTTGAGGCGCGCATCCGTGCCGCGGCACTGGCTGTGCAACGTGATGTAACGAGCATTCACTTACTCGCGGTCAGCAAGACCAAACCCGCTGCAGCGCTGCGCGAGGCCTATGCCGCCGGGGTTCGCGACTTTGGCGAAAACTACCTGCAAGAGGCCCGCGCCAAACAGGTCGAATTAGCCGACCTGCCCTTGAGTTGGCACTTCATCGGCCCCATTCAATCGAACAAGACGCGCGAGATCGCCGAGCATTTTTCGTGGGTGCACTCTGTGGACCGTCTGAAAATTGCCCAGCGCTTGTCCGAACAGCGCCCGGCTGATCTGGAGCCGCTCAATATCTGCATTCAGGTCAACGTCAGTGGTGAAGCCAGCAAGTCCGGCTGCACCCCGCAGGATTTGCCTGCGCTGGCCGCCGCCATCAACGCCTTGCCGCGCTTGAAGTTGCGCGGCCTGATGGCCATACCGGAGCCCACTGAAAACCGCGCCGAGCAGGACGCCGCCTTTGCGACAGTACGTGATCTGCAACAAAGCCTGAACCTGGGGCTCGATACGCTTTCCATGGGCATGAGCCACGATCTGGAGTCGGCCATTGCCCAAGGCGCCACCTGGGTGCGAATTGGTACCGCGCTGTTTGGTGCCCGCGATTACGGCCAGGCCTGATAAGACCGACCTCAATTTTTATAAGGATCTGTTATGAGCAACATGCGTATTGCCTTTATCGGGGCCGGTAACATGGCTTCCAGCCTGATCGGCGGCCTGCTGGCCAAAGGTCTGGATGTTTCGCTCATCCGCGCCAGCGATCCGGGCGCCGAAACCCGGGCCAGGGTCTCAGCCGAGCACGGTATCGAACTGTTTGCCGACAATGGGCAGGCGGTCAAGGACGCTGACGTGATTGTTATCGCGGTCAAGCCTCAAGTCATGAAAGCCGTGTGCCAGGATCTGCGGGCGCATCTCAAACCGCACCAGTTGCTGATTTCAATTGCCGCCGGCATCACCTGCGACAGCCTGCAAAACTGGCTGGGCAACCAGCCGTTGGTTCGCTGCATGCCCAACACCCCCGCTTTGCTCGGTAAAGGTGTGAGCGGCTTGTTCGCCACCGCTGCCGTTACTGGCGAACAGCGTCAACAGGCTGAAGACTTGTTGTCAGCCGTCGGGATTGCAGTCTGGGTCGATACCGAAGCGCAGATCGATGCCGTGACTGCGGTTTCCGGCAGCGGCCCTGCGTATTTCTTCCTGCTGATCGAAGCCATGACCGACGCCGGAGTCAAGCTCGGCCTGCCACGCGAAGTGGCCAGGCAGCTTGCCGAGCAAACGGCTCTGGGGGCCGCGTACATGGCCGTGAGCAGCGATGTCGATGCTGGTGAGTTGCGCCGCCGCGTAACCTCCCCCGCCGGCACTACCGAAGCTGCGATCAAATCATTCCAGGCCGACGGTTTTGCAACCACGGTCGAAAAAGCATTGAGTGCCGCCGCGCACCGCTCGGCCGAAATGGCCGAACAACTGGGTCAATAAGGAGCACATGATGTCTGGACTTAATGGCGCTGCCATTTTCGTGATTCAAACCCTGGGTAGCCTCTACCTGCTGATCGTGCTGCTGCGATTCATCCTGCAGCTGGTGCGGGCCAACTTCTACAACCCGCTGTGCCAGTTCACGGTCAAAGCCACTCAGCCGCTGCTCAAGCCTTTGCGCCGCGTGATCCCGAGCCTGTTTGGCCTGGACATGTCATCCCTGGTGCTGGCGATTCTGGTGCAGATGGTGATTTTCGCCATCGTGCTGACACTCAGCTACATGTCGTTCAACATTCTGGGGCTGCTGGCCTGGGCCATCATTGGCGTGACCGCGCTGTTTTTGAAGGTGTTCTTCTTTGCCCTGATCATCAGCGTGATCCTTTCGTGGGTCGCGCCGGGCAGCACCAGCCCGGGTGCCGAGCTGGTCAATCAGATCACCGAACCTGCCCTGGCACCGTTCCGCCGCATGCTGCCAAGCATGGGCGGCCTGGATATCTCGCCCATCATCGCGTTCATGGTGATTCAGTTGATCCAGAGCTATGTGATCCCGCCATTGGCCATGTATGTCGGCATGCCGGTCGTGTTGTTCGGCCTGATCTGATGAGCTACTTCCGCTGGGACGGCGAGGACCTGATTCTCGACTGCCACCTGCAACCCAAGGCCAGCAGCGACGAGTTCGCGGGCCTGCATGGTGAACGTCTGAAAATCCGCCTCACCGCCCCGCCGGTAGAAGGCAAGGCCAACGCCCACCTGATGGCCTTTCTGGCCAAGGCGTTCGGTATCTCCAAAAGTCAGGTCAGCCTGATCAGCGGTGAACTCAACCGGCAGAAGCGCGTGCGCCTGCACGGCCCGAAAAAACTGCCGGATTTGCCGGGTCTGACAAAACCAGTCTGAATACTGTTTCTTCTGTGGGAGCCGGCTTGCCGGCGATTGCATTATTGCGGTTTCCAGGCCGAACTTGTCGACTGCATCGCTGGCAAGCCAGCTCCCACAAAGGCAGTGCTTAAGCGCCTCCGAAATCAGCCCGGAGCATTGCTTGCCGCCCACTCCCCCGCTCATTAGACTTACGCCTCATTTAAAGAGAGCAGGGTCGATGCCAGCCGTCTTTCCCCCCGATTCCGTTGGTCTGGTTGTGCCGCAAATGGCGCACTTCAGCGAACCTCTGGCTTTAGCCTGTGGCCGTTCACTGCCTGCCTATGACCTGATTTACGAAACCTATGGCCAGCTCAATGCCACGGCCAGCAATGCCGTGCTGATCTGTCACGCGCTCTCCGGGCACCATCACGCTGCCGGCTACCACAGCATCGATGAGCGCAAGCCCGGCTGGTGGGACAGTTGCATCGGGCCCGGCAAGCCGATCGACACCAACAAGTTCTTCGTCGTCAGCCTGAACAATCTGGGCGGCTGCAACGGCTCTACCGGCCCCAGCAGCATCAACCCCGAAACCGGTCGACCGTTTGGTGCCGATTTCCCGGTGTTGACCGTTGAAGACTGGGTCCACAGCCAGGCCCGTCTGGCAGACCGGCTGGGTATCACTCAGTGGGCCGCCATCATCGGTGGCAGCCTGGGCGGCATGCAGGCGCTGCAGTGGAGCATCAGCTACCCGGACCGGCTGCGTCATTGCCTGGCCATCGCTTCAGCACCCAAACTGTCTGCGCAAAACATCGCGTTCAACGAAGTTGCCCGCCAGGCCATTCTTACCGACCCCGAATTCCACGGCGGTTCGTTCCAGGAAAAAGGCGTCATCCCCAAGCGCGGGCTGATGCTGGCGCGCATGGTCGGGCACATCACGTACCTGTCCGATGACTCGATGGGCGAGAAGTTTGGCCGCGGCCTGAAGAACGAAAACCTCAACTACGACTTCCACAGCGTGGAGTTCCAGGTTGAAAGCTACCTGCGTTATCAGGGCGAAGAGTTCTCGGGGCGCTTTGATGCCAACACTTACTTGCTGATGACCAAGGCGCTGGACTACTTCGACCCGGCGGCCAACTTCGATGATGACCTGGCCAAAACCTTCGCCTCAGCCAAGGCGCGCTTTTGCGTGATGTCATTCACCACTGACTGGCGCTTCTCGCCCGCTCGCTCGCGAGAACTGGTGGATGCCCTGATGGCGGCAAAGAAAGACGTCTGCTATCTGGAAATCGATGCTCCGCAAGGCCATGACGCCTTCCTGATCCCGATTCCGCGCTACCTGCAAGCCTTCAGCAACTACATGAACCGCATAGAACTGTGAGAACGCCATGAGAGCCGACCTGGAAATCATCCAAGACTGGATCCCCGCCGGCAGCCGCGTGCTCGACCTCGGTTGTGGTGATGGCGAACTGCTGAGCTGGCTGCGCGACAACAAGCAAGTCACCGGCTACGGCCTGGAAAACGACCCGGACAACATCGCCGAGTGCGTGGCCAAAGGCATCAACGTCATCGAGCAGGATCTGGACAAGGGGCTGGGCAACTTCGCCAGCAACAGTTTCGACATCGTGGTCATGACCCAGGCGCTGCAAGCTGTGCACTACCCCGACCGGATTCTCGACGAAATGCTGCGCGTCGGTCGCCAGTGCATCATCACCTTCCCCAACTTCGGGCACTGGCGCTGCCGCTGGTACCTGGCCAGCAAGGGCCGGATGCCGGTATCCGAGTTTCTGCCTTACACCTGGTACAACACGCCGAACATCCACTTCTGCACCTTCGAAGACTTTGAAGAGCTGTGCCGTGGTCGCGAAGCCCGGGTGATCAACCGCCTTGCTGTAGATCAACAGCACCGCCACGGGTGGGCCAGCAAGTTATGGCCTAACCTGTTGGGCGAGATTGGCATTTATCGTGTCAGCAGCCCCGGCCTTCAGGATCATCAGGTCGCGGTTTAAATCAGCGTTCAAGGAGAATGACGATGGGTCGTATTGGATTACTACTGCTTTCAATGTGCTTTGCCATGCAGGCAATGGCGGCAGGTGAAGCCACGGTTGGCGGCACCAAGGTGTATTACAACGCTTATATGTCGGACTTCCTGTCGCCTGAAATTGCGGCCAAATACAAACTGGAACGCAGCAAACAGCTGGGCGGCCTGAATATCAATCTGGACACAGCGGGCAAAAAAGTCGCGTCCACCGTCAAAGGCACCGTACGTGTCGAAGGCGAGAAAAAAGCCAGGCCCCTGACCTTCAAGCAAGTGATTGATGACAAGGGTGCGATCGATTACTTCGCGCAGTTCCC
Organism: Pseudomonas versuta; assembly: GCF_001294575.1. Taxonomy (NCBI): domain Bacteria; kingdom Pseudomonadati; phylum Pseudomonadota; class Gammaproteobacteria; order Pseudomonadales; family Pseudomonadaceae; genus Pseudomonas; species Pseudomonas versuta. The sequence goes on along the minus strand of NZ_CP012676.1, from coordinate 4,816,581 downwards.
GGTCAATCAGCCTGCCACCTTTATTTTCGATATCGAACTCAAGGTCAACGGCGAAACCAAATCCATCGATTATTCCCAAGAGGTCGCTCCGCTCTAATGATCAACTTCACGCAACTGGTACTGGCCAGCCACAACGCCGGCAAACTCAAAGAACTTCAGGCCATGCTCGGCGAGTCGGTGCAGTTGCGCTCGATTGGAGAATTCAGCAGCGTTGAACCGGAAGAAACCGGCTTGTCGTTCGTTGAAAACGCGATTCTTAAAGCGCGCAATGCCGCGCGTATCTCGGGCTTGCCGGCACTGGCCGACGACTCCGGGCTGGCGGTGGATTTTCTCGGTGGGGCGCCGGGTATTTATTCGGCACGTTACGCCGACGGCCAGGGTGATGCGGCAAACAACGCCAAACTGCTCGACGCCCTCAAGGACGTACCTGAAGCCGAACGCGGTGCGCAATTTGTCTGCGTTCTGGCCTTAGTGCGCCACGCCGAGGATCCATTGCCGATCATCTGCGAAGGCCTGTGGCACGGGCGTATTCTGCCTGCCGCCAGCGGTGCGCACGGCTTCGGTTACGACCCGTTGTTCTGGGTGCCCGAGCGTAATTGCTCCAGCGCCGAACTGAGCCCCGGTGAAAAAAACCAGCTGAGCCATCGTGCCCGCGCCATGGTCCTGCTGCGTCAGCGTCTGGGCCTGAAATGACCCACGATACTCCTCCACAGCCGCTCTATCTGGGTGCGGCTGGCTTTACTCAACAGGCGCCCCGCGCGCCGTTGAATCAATTGCCGCCCCTGTCGCTGTACATCCATATTCCGTGGTGCGTACGCAAATGCCCGTATTGCGACTTCAATTCCCATACTGCCAGCCCGGTGTTGCCTGAAGACGAATACGTCGACGCACTGCTGGCCGACCTTGATCAAGACCTGCACGCGGTCTATGGCCGGGAGTTGAGTTCGATCTTCTTCGGCGGCGGGACGCCAAGCCTGTTCAGCGCCCAGTCCCTGGGGCGCCTGCTCAAGGGTGTCGAAGCGCGAATTGCGTTCGCCAGCGATATCGAAATCACCCTGGAAGCCAACCCCGGTACTTTCGAGCAGGAAAAGTTCGTGGCTTACCGCAAGCTGGGGATCAATCGACTCTCGATCGGCATCCAGAGCTTTCAACAGCAGAAGCTCGAAGCGCTGGGCCGCATCCACAACGGTGACGAAGCCGTACGTGCGGCCGGCATGGCCCGCCAAGCAGGCTTTGACAACTTCAACCTGGACTTGATGCACGGTTTGCCCGATCAGTCGCTGGACGACGCCCTGAGCGATCTGCGCCAGGCTATCGCCCTGAAGCCGACGCACCTGTCCTGGTACCAACTGACGCTGGAACCCAACACGGTGTTCTGGAACCAGCCGCCGATCCTGCCCGAAGACGACACCCTGTGGGATATTCAGGAAGCCGGCCAGGCATTGCTGGCTGAACACGGCTACGCCCAGTACGAGGTTTCAGCCTACGCCCAGCTCGGTCGCCCGGCGCGGCACAACCTCAACTACTGGAGCTTTGGCGACTTTATCGGCATCGGTGCTGGCGCCCACGGCAAATTGAGCCATCCGGATGGCCGCATCATCCGCACCTGGAAAACCCGTCTGCCGAAGGACTACCTGAACCCGGGCAAAAACTTTCAGGCAGGCGAGAAAGTCCTGACTGCTGAAGAACTACCGTTTGAGTTTCTAATGAACGCCTTGCGCCTGACCGATGGCGTTGACGCAGCGCTCTACCCCGAGCGCACCGGGCTGGCACTCGAAAGCTTGAAAACAGGACGCGATGCTGCCGAACAAAGTGGCTTATTGCAGGTCGAACCGTCACGCCTGGCGGCGACTGCCCGGGGCCAGCTGTTTCTCAACGACTTGCTGCAGCACTTTCTGATCTAAGGAACTCGAATGGACTTGGTACTAGACCTGCTTGCTACCGTATCGCGCTGGAGCCGCAGCCACCTCTCGGAGATCTCGCTGGCCCTGATCGGCTGCTTGCTGGTGCTGTTCGGTGCCGACTTCAAAGGCTGGGTCGAGCAACGCCTGGGAAGCATTGCCGGCGCCTTGCGGGTGCCTTTGATGGCCTTGTTGTGCCTGGTGGGCAGCGGTGCTGCACTGATCTACGCCACCCCATGGGTTGAACGCGGACTGAGCCAGTTCAACAACTACAGCCTGGCGCCGGTGCTGCTGGTGGTGCTGGTGTTGATCGGGGTTGTGGCTGACCGGCGCTGATGCGAAGACTGAAAACATTGTGGGAGCTGGCGTGCCAGCGATGCAGACGACGCGGTTTACAGTCAGACCGCGTTGATGCTATCGCTGGCAAGCCAGCTCCCACAAAGGTTGGCGCTTACAGTTTTTCGAACTTCAGATCCCACACGCCATGCCCAAGACGTTCGCCACGGCGTTCGAACTTGGTCACCGGACGCTCGGCCGGGCGCGGCACGCAACGGCCGTCTTCGGCCAGGTTGCGGTAGCCCGGCGCGACGTTCATGACTTCCAGCATATATTCGGCATAGGGCTCCCAGTCGGTCGCCATGTGCAGTACGCCGCCGACCTTGAGCTTGGAGCGCACCAGTTCGGCAAAGGATGCCTGCACGATGCGACGCTTGTGGTGACGGCTCTTGTGCCATGGGTCCGGGAAGAACAGCAACAGGCGATCCAGGCTGTTATCGGCCACGCAACGGGTCAATACTTCGATCGCATCGCAATCGTAGACCCGCAGGTTGGTCAGCCCTTGAGTCAGTACGCCATTAAGCAGCGCGCCGACACCCGGACGGTGAACCTCAACCCCGATAAAGTCCTGCTCAGGCGATGCAGCCGCCATTTCCAGCAAGGAGTGGCCCATGCCGAAACCGATTTCGAGGGTACGCGGCGCGGAGCGACCGAATACCTGGTCGAAATCGACCGGCGCATCAGCCAGCGGCAGTACGTACAGCGGCGTACCTTGGTCAAGGCCGCGTTGCTGGCCTTCGGTCATGCGCCCGGCGCGCATCACAAAACTCTTAATGCGACGGTGTTGGCGATCTTCGCCTTCTTCCGGGGTTGGGGTGTCGAGTGATTCAGTCATCAGTGGCTCTTACTTGATCAGACCATCCAGCGGCGAAGAGGCGCTGGCATAGAGTTTTTTCGGCATGCGTCCGGCCAGATACGCCAGACGGCCCGCCACAATGGCGTGTTTCATGGCTTCGGCCATGATGATCGGGTGCTGGGCATTGGCGATGGCCGAGTTCATCAGCACCGCCTCGCAGCCCATTTCCATGGCAATGGTGGCGTCGGAGGCAGTGCCCACGCCCGCATCCACCAGCACCGGGATTTTTGCTTCTTCAAGGATGATCCGCAGGTTGTAGGGATTGCAGATCCCCAGACCGGTGCCGATCAACCCGGCCAGCGGCATCACCGCGATGCAGCCCATGGCCTCGAGCTCGCGGGCGATGATCGGGTCATCGCTGGTATACACCATCACGTCGAAACCTTCCTTGACCAGAATTTCTGCGGCCTTGAGGGTTTCGATCACGTTCGGGAACAGGGTTTTCTGATCTGCCAGTACTTCCAGCTTGACCAGGTTGTGGCCGTCTAGCAGTTCACGGGCCAGGCGGCAGGTGCGCACGGCTTCTACCGCATCGTAGCAACCGGCTGTGTTTGGCAGGATGGTGTAGCGATCCGGCGGCAGGATGTCGAGCAGGTTAGGCTCGCCAGGGTTTTGCCCGATGTTGGTGCGACGCACGGCGACGGTAACGATTTCAGCACCCGATGCCTCAATGGCAAGGCGGGTTTCTTCCATGTCACGGTATTTGCCGGTACCCACCAACAGACGCGACTGATAAGTACGGCCGGCCAGGATAAAAGGCTTGTCGCTGCGAACATTGCTCATCGGGAATCCTCTTTAATTGTGTACACCGCGGGAATGGGGTCAAGCGGGGGGACTAACCACCACCGATGGCATGTACCACTTCGACCTGGTCACCTTCTTTGAGCACCGTCCCGGCGTGCTGACTGCGCGGGACGATGTCCAGATTAAGCTCGACAGCCACCCGGCGACCGGTCAGTTCCTGACGTGCCAACAGGCCCGCAACGGTCTCACCGTCCGGCAGTTCGAAAGATTCACCGTTCAACTGAATGCGCATGCGCGACGCTGCCTTCATTTTAAGGGGCCAGCATTCTATCCCGATCAGTCAGGCCGACCCAAGCCATTCATCTTGCCGGCTTAGCTCAAGCGCCAGGCGGCGATGCCCAGGCATAGCCACCCAGTCAGAAAAGCCAGACCGCCGATGGGCGTAATAATCCCCAGCTTGCCGATGCCCGTCAGGGTCAGCAGATACAAACTCCCGGAAAACAGCACAATGCCCAGCGCGAAGCAGATACCGGCCCACGTCACCAGACGCCCCGGCAGCTGGGTGGCTAAGAGGGCAACTCCGAACAAGGCCAGGGTATGAACCAGCTGGTAGGTAACGCCTGTATGAAAAATAGCCAGGTACTGCTCGCTCAAGCGACTTTTCAGGCCATGAGCCGCGAATGCACCAAGGGCCACACCGGTAAAGCCGAAGAAGGCGGCCAGCATCAGAAAAACGCGCAACATGGTTAACTCCCGTGAGGACTATGGAATGGCGCAGGGTCTGTATAATGGCCCGCTCAACGGGTTCGGCCAAGCCATCTATGCTGCGTATTCTTGTTCATCGCTTTCTCAAAGCCCTGCTCTGGTTCGCAGCGGGCAGCGCATTGCTGGTACTGATCTTTCGCTGGGTCCCGCCGCCCGGCACCGCGTTGATGGTGGAACGCAAGGTCGAATCATGGTTCGACGGTGAGCCAATAGACCTGCAACGCAGCTGGCGCCCGTGGGATGAAATATCCAATGAGCTGAAAGTCGCAGTCATTGCCGGCGAGGATCAAAAATTCGCCGAGCACTGGGGCTTTGATTTCAGTGCGATCCGGGCCGCCTTCGCCCATAACGAACAGGGCGGGACATTGCGCGGCGCCAGCACCCTGAGCCAGCAAGTCTCGAAAAACCTGTTTTTATGGTCGGGCCGAAGCTGGCTGCGCAAAGGGCTGGAGGCCTGGTTCACCGGGTTGATCGAGGTGCTCTGGCCCAAACAGCGGATTCTCGAGGTGTACCTCAACAGCGCAGAATGGGATGAGGGGGTATTTGGTGCAGAGGCAGCGGCGCAGCATCACTTTGGCGTGAGTGCCGCCCGACTGTCACGCCAGCAGGCCAGCTATCTGGCTGCCGTGCTGCCCAATCCGCGCAACTGGAGTGCCAGTCGGCCAAGCCCTTACGTCAGCCGCCGCGCCAGCTGGATTCAACGACAGATGCGTCAGTTGGGCGGCGACAGCTACCTCGACTCACTGAACACTTCGCGCAAGGCGCCCTGGGCCGATTAAGCCTGACCCGACTCCCGCAGGCACAAACAGAAACGCCCCGACTCGTTAGAGCCGGGGCGTTTTTTTGTCGGGCCGACTCAGGCGGCGATCGACAGTTTGAGCTTGTTCATCGCGCTTTTTTCCAGCTGGCGAATCCGCTCGGCAGACACGTTGTACTTCTGTGCCAGATCATGCAGCGTGGCTTTCTCTTCAGCCAGCCAGCGCTGATACAGAATGTCGCGGCTGCGATCATCAAGCACTTCCAACGCTTCATGCAGGTTGGTGTTGGAGTTATCAGTCCAGTCAGCATCTTCCAGTTGGCGCGCCGGATCGTACCGGTGGTCTTCCAGGTAGTTGGCTGGCGACTGGAACGCGCTGTCGTCGTCAGCTTCAGCTGCCGGGTCGAAGGCCATGTCATGGCCAGTCAGCCGACTTTCCATCTCGCGGACTTCACGAGGCTCTACGCCGAGGCTTTCAGCCACGCGATGAACTTCATCATTGTTCAACCAGGCCAGACGTTTTTTCTGGCTGCGCAGGTTGAAGAACAGTTTGCGCTGAGCTTTGGTGGTCGCGACTTTCACGATCCGCCAGTTACGCAAAATGAACTCGTGGATCTCTGCCTTGATCCAGTGCACGGCGAACGAAACCAGACGCACGCCCATTTCAGGGTTAAAGCGTTTGACCGCCTTCATCAGGCCGACATTGCCTTCCTGGATCAGGTCAGCCTGAGCCAGGCCATAGCCCGAATAGCTACGGGCAATGTGTACAACAAAACGCAGGTGGGCGAGCACCATCTGCCGAGCCGCCCCAAGATCCTGCTCATAGTAGAGACTCTCGGCCAGTTCACGCTCCTGCTCGGGTGTCAGCAGTGGAATGCTGTTAACCGTGTTGACATAGGCCTCCAGGTTCGCACCAGGGACCAACGCATACGCAGGTTGCAAAGAAGTGGTCATACGAATAAACCTCCGTCTCACATAACTCGTGCAGTTCAGCACTGCGAAAGTTGACCGGAAACTCAGAAAAAAGTTCCCAAAAAAAGCTGAAAAGGTCAACAGGCAAAAAGAAACTACTTAGGCGAAAGCTCACGTAAGTGACGCGCTACTGCAATCCATGCACCGATATACCCTAACAGCACCGCGCCAAGCAAGAGAGACAGACCATCGGCTACCGGCACACCGGCCAGGGCAAAATTGCTGCCGTATAACCCGGCCAACCCGACAACCGCGTCGTTGAGCCAGTTCAAGCCGAATGCCAACACGCCCCAGGAAAGCACCCCGGCGCCAAAACCATAAAGCGCGCCCATATAAAGAAAGGGCCTGCGCACATAGCTGTCTGTACCGCCGACCAGCTTGATGACTTCGATTTCGATACGACGATTCTCAATATGCAAACGAATCGTATTACCAATAACAAGCAGCAAAGCCGATACCAGCAAGACCGTCAAGCCGAAGACAAAACGATCACCCAGTTTCAGAATGGCTGCCAGACGCTCGACCCAGACTAGATCAAGTTGCGCCTGCTGCACCTTCGGCAACTCCGAAAGACGCTCGCGCAGGGCTTCAAGGGTCGCTTTATCGACCTCATTCGGGGTCACCAGCACCACCCCCGGCAACGGGTTATCCGGAAGCTCTTTAAGCGCTTCCCCCAACCCGGACTGCTGCTGGAACTCATCAAGGGCTTTTTCGCGGCTGATAAATTCAGCGTCAGCCACGCCTGCCATACCTTTTATCTGATTACTCAATTGCTCGCCCTGCGAGCTGTTGGCATCCAGCTGCAAGTACAGCGAAATCTGTGCTGCGCGCTGCCACGAACCGCCCAGTCGCTCGACGTTGTTAAGCAGGAGTGACAGGCCCATTGGCAGGCTCAGTGCCACCGCCATCACCAGGCAGGTAAAGAAGCTGCCAATCGGTTGCTTGCCCAGACGCCGCAGGCTGTCGAGCAAACTGGCGCGATGGGCTTCAACCCAGGCCCGAAACAACATCCCGAAACCCGGGCCATCGTCATCGTCGTGTTTTTTCTTGGCCGGCTGCGGATCTGCGGCCTTGGGTGCTACCCGCTCAGAAACCTTGGAGCTGCGTGTCGCACTCATTGCGCCGCCTCCCCGTCACCGATCAACCGCCCGCGTTGCAAGGTGAGCATGCGGTGGCGCATGCGCGCAATCAGTGCCAGGTCATGGCTGGCAATCAGCACGCTGGTGCCCAAACGGTTGATGTCTTCAAATACGCCCATGATTTCCGCCGCCAGACGAGGGTCGAGGTTGCCGGTGGGTTCATCGGCTAGCAACAATGCTGGACGATGGACGATGGCCCGGGCAATACCGACGCGTTGTTGCTGCCCCGTAGACAAGTCGCCGGGGTACAGATCGGTTTTGTCCGACAGCGCCACACGCTCAAGTGCCGAGTCGACACGCTTGGCGATTTCAGGCTTGGACAGCCCGAGAATCTGCAGTGGCAAGGCAACGTTGTTGAACACCGTGCGATCAAACAGCAGTTGGTGGTTCTGGAACACCACACCGATCTGGCGACGCAGGAAAGGAATCTGCGCGTTGCTGATCTGACCCAGATCCTGCCCGGCCAGCAGCAGTTTGCCGGTGGTCGGGCGTTCCATTGCCAGAAGCAGCCTGAGCAGGGTGCTTTTGCCTGCACCGGAATGACCGGTTACAAAAAGGAACTCGCCGCGACGGACCCGAAAGCTCAGCTCGTGCAGGCCCACGTGTCCATTTGGATAGCGTTTACCGACCTGCTCGAAACGAATCATGGACGCTCCCGCTCCGCAAACAGAGCCTGGACAAAGGGTTCGGACTCAAAGTCCCGTAGATCATCAATGCCTTCACCGACACCGATAAAACGAATAGGAATATTGAACTGCTTGGCCAGGGCGAAGATCACGCCGCCCTTGGCGGTGCCATCAAGCTTGGTCAGCGCCAGGCCGGTAAGGGCCACTGTCTGATTGAATTGTTTGGTCTGGCTGATCGCGTTCTGCCCGGTACCGGCATCCAGCACCAGCAAAACTTCGTGCGGGGCGTCTTCGTCGAGCTTGCCGATGACCCGGCGAACTTTTTTCAGCTCTTCCATCAGGTTGTCTTTGGTGTGCAGACGTCCGGCAGTATCGGCGATCAACACGTCAATGCCGCGCGCTTTGGCAGCCTGCACGGCGTCAAAAATCACCGAAGCCGAGTCGGCGCCAGTGTGCTGGGCGATCACCGGGATGTTGTTGCGCTCACCCCACACCTGCAGTTGCTCGACCGCGGCCGCACGGAAGGTATCACCGGCGGCAAGCATGACTTTTTTGCCTTCGAGCTGGAGCTTTTTCGCCAGTTTGCCGATGGTGGTGGTTTTACCCGCACCATTGACACCGACCACCAGAATGACGAACGGCTTGTTTTTCGCTTCGATTTTCAGCGGCTGCTCAACGGGCTTGAGCATGGCGGCCAGCTCGGCCTGCAACGACTTGTAGAGTGCATCGGCGTCAGTCAGTTGCTTGCGTGCAACCTTTTGCGTCAGGTTTTTGATAATCACCGAGGTGGCCTCGACACCAACGTCGGCGGTGAGCAGGCGGGTTTCGATCTCGTCAAGCAGATCGTCATCGATGATTTTTTTGCCCAGGAACAGGCTGGCCATGCCTTCGCCGATGCTGGCACTGGTTTTCGACAGCCCCTGCTTGAGGCGGGCAAAGAAGCCGGTCTTGGCTTGCGGAGCTGGAGCTGGAGGTTCAATTACAACGGCCGGCACAGCCACCACTGGAGCAGGGACCACAGCAACTGCAACAACCTCGGGCTCAACAACTACGACTGGCTCTGGCTCTGGCTCTGGCTCTGGCTCAACAGGCTCGACGAAGGTTTCAACCACCTCAAGCACTTCGACCACCGGCTGCGGGGCGATGACCGGAGTGCTGACCGCGACCTCGATCTGCGGCTCAGGAATGGCAGGCACGATATGCGGCGCCTGCGGGTCTTCGACCAGCGCGACGGGCTCCTCGGGCACCGGCAACGGCGGCCATGGCTCAGGGGCGGGCGGCGCTTCAACAGGGGCGACCACAACCACTTCAGGCGTTGGCTCGACAACCACCGGGGTGGCCTCAATCAACGGCTCAGGGGTGATTTCGGGTGCAGGTGCGGGCTGCTCAACGACGGTTTCCTGCGGCTTTCTGCGCAGCCATCCGAACAGGCCTTTTTTCTCGCCAGCCGCAGCTGGGTTCTTCTTGTCGTCGTTGGAACCAAACATGGAGGACGGCTATCTCATCGTAGCGAAGCGCCACCGTGGCGCCCCGGCAAATAATATTCGGTGTGAAACAGACTGTTTTTTTGTCAGCTCGTTCGCACGCAACTTGATCAGAGGGTAAAGCACACCCCTGAAACTTCGTCTTAACTCGGATCTGGAACGGGAAAATCGGCAAAAAAGCTAAATTTACCGGGATACATTCACTCTTCCAGGCTGGCTCCTATACTGCCCGATCAATCGTCGTCTGATCGTCAAAGGCCTGATAGGCGTGGCCGCCAGTAAAACGGATCAGTATCCTAGCACCTCCTCACCCGCTGACGCTAAGGCCAAGCGGGCAGCCCAACAGGTTTAAAAACGAATGAATGCTCTAGCCCGCCGCGCTGCTGGCCTGTTGCTCAGCACAGTTTTGCTCCCGCTTTCGGCCCTGGCGGCCGATCAGCAACCGACCCACGAGTTCCGCCTGGACAATGGCCTGAAGGTCATCGTGCGCGAAGACCATCGCGCGCCAGTTGTGGTGTCCCAGGTCTGGTACAAGGTCGGCTCCAGTTATGAGACACCGGGCAAGACCGGCCTGTCCCACGCTCTGGAGCACATGATGTTCAAAGGCAGTAACAAGGTCGGCCCCGGTGAAGCCTCATTGATCCTGCGCGACCTTGGCGCCCAGGAAAACGCTTTCACCAGCGATGACTACACCGCCTATTACCAGGTATTGGCCCGCGACCGTCTGGGTGTGGCGTTCGAGCTCGAAGCCGATCGCATGGCCAGCCTTCGCTTGCCGCCTGAAGAGTTCAAGCGCGAGATCGAGGTCATTAAAGAAGAGCGCCGCCTGCGTACCGACGATCAACCGATGAGCAAGGCCTTCGAACTGTTCAGCGCCATGGCCTACCCGTCCAGTGGCTACCACACGCCGACCATCGGCTGGATGGTGGACCTGGAGCGCATGAGCGTTGGTGAACTGCGCGCCTGGTATGAAGAGTGGTACGCACCGAACAACGCCACCCTGGTGGTGGTGGGAGACGTAACACCGGATGAAGTCAAAGCCTTGGCCCAGCGCTATTTCGGCCAGGTGGCCAAACGCGAAGTGCCTGTCGCCAAAGTCCCGCTGGAACTGCCAACCCCTGGTGAGCGCCTGCTCAAGATCCACGTGCAGACCCAACTGCCAAGCCTGATCCTGGGCTTCAACGTGCCAAGCATTGCCACCGCCAAAGACCCGGTTACTGCCAACGCCCTGCGCCTCATTTCGGCACTGCTGGACGGTGGCTACAGCGCACGCATGCCAACCCAGCTGGAGCGCGGCGAAGAGCTGGTATCCGGCGCGTCGTCCAATTACAACGCCTTCACCCGTGGCGACAGCCTGTTCATGCTTTCGGCGATGCCCAATAGCCAGAAGAAGGTGACCCTGGCCCAGGCCGAAGCCGGCTTGTGGCGCATGCTCGATGACCTGAAAAAGACCCCGCCATCGGCACAGGAACTGGAGCGAGTGCGCGCCCAGGTGATCGCAGGCCTGGTTTATGAGCGCGACTCGATCACCAGCCAGGCCACCTCGATTGGCCAGCTGGAGACCGTGGGCCTGTCTTGGAAGCTGATGGATACCGAGCTGCAAGACCTGCAAAAGGTCACTCCGGACGATATCCAGCAAGCCGCCCGTACTTATTTCACTCGCGACCGCCTCAGCGTTGCGCATGTACTGCCCGAGGAGAAAACCCATGAGTGAGCGTAAAGGTTCCCGCTACGCCCTGCTCGGCCTGAGCGCTGCAATACTGGCCGGCGTACTCGGCTACTATTTCGTCAGCCCCTCGGTCTCCGTGGCCAGCCAGGCACTGGATCAGGCCAAGGCCGAGCACAAGCTCGAGTCTCTGGCCGAACTGGACGGCAAGGCACCCAGCCATCGCGCATTAAATGTACAAACCTGGAAAACCGCCGAAGGTTCCAAAGTTCTGTTCGTTGAAGCCCGCGAGCTGCCGATGTTCGACCTGCGCCTGACCTTCGCCGCCGGCAGCAGCCAGGACGAAAACACCCCGGGCCTGGCACTGCTGACCAACGCCATGCTCAATGAGGGCGTGGCAGGCAAGGACGTCGGTGCCATCGCCCAGGGCTTCGAAAGCCTGGGTGCGGATTTCGGCAACGGGGCCTATCGCGACATGGCCGTAGTGTCATTGCGCAGCTTGAGTGACCCGGCCAAGCGCACACCGGCGCTCAACCTGTTTGCCGAAGTTGTTGGCAAGCCAACCTTTCCTGCGGACTCCCTGGCACGGATCAAAAACCAGTTGCTCGCCAGCTTTGAATACCAGAAGCAGGACCCGGGCAAGCTGGCCAGCGATGAACTGTTCAAGCGTCTGTACGGCAATCACCCTTACGCCCACGCCAGCGATGGCACCGCTCAAAGCATCGCTGCGGTGACCATCGATCAACTCAAGGCGTTCCACAACAAGGCGTACACCGCCGGCAACGCGGTGATCGCGATCGTTGGCGATCTGTCTCGCGCAGAAGCCGAGGCCATCGCCGCTCAAGTATCCGCCGCGCTGCCTAAAGGCCCTGCAGTCGCCAAAACCATACAGCCCACCGAACCCAAGGCCAGCGAAACCCACATCGAATTTCCGTCCAAGCAGACCCACCTGCTGTTGTCCCAGCTGGGCATTGACCGCGACGATCCGGACTATGCCGCACTCTCACTGGGTAACAGCATCCTCGGTGGCGGTGGCTTCGGCACGCGCTTGATGACTGAAGTACGCGAAAAACGCGGCCTGACCTACGGCGTGTACTCCGGCTTCAGCCCGATGCAGGCACGCGGGCCGTTCATGATCAACCTGCAGACACGTGCCGAATTGAGCGAAGGCACGCTCAAACTGGTGCAAGACATTTTGACCGACTACCTGAAAAATGGTCCGACGCAAAAAGAACTCGACGATGCCAAGCGTGAATTGGCGGGCAGCTTCCCGCTGTCAAATGCCAGCAACGCGGCAATCGTCGGCCAACTGGGCGCAATGGGCTTCTATGATATGCCCCTGGACTATCTGGAAACCTTCATGCAGCAGTCCCAAAGCCTGACTAAAGAGCAGGTCAAGGACGCCATGAACAAGCACCTGAGCGCCGACAAACTGGTCGTAGTGACCGCCGGACCAACTGTGCCGCAAAAACCACTGCCACCTCCTACCGATAAACCTTCAGAGCAACCTCTTGGGGTTCCGGAGCATTAATGGCAAAGCCTAAAAACACATCGCACTCGGGTGCTGGTCAGTTACGCATCATTGGCGGGGAATGGCGCAGCCGCAAGCTGGACTTCCCCCACGTAGAAGGTCTGCGCCCGACGCCGGACCGTGTACGTGAAACCCTTTTCAACTGGCTGACCCCGGACATCGTCGGCGCCAAGGTGCTGGACGTGTTTGCCGGCAGCGGCGCGCTGTTCCTGGAGGCACTGTCACGCGGCGCAGCCAAGGGCGTGGCCCTGGACAGCAACCGCGATGCGATTTCCAACATCCGCGAAAACATGGGCATCCTGCGCTGCACCACCGGTGAAGTTCAGCAAACCAATGCCCTGAACTACCTGGCAACGCCTGCGACCGAAGTGTTTGACGTGGTGTTCCTCGACCCGCCTTTCAACCTGGACCTGCTCAAGCCTGCATGCGACCTGCTGGAACAGAACGGCTGGCTGGCTGAAAACGCCTGGATCTACACCGAAAGCGAGCGCCGTCCTTCGGAGCTGGGCCTGCCTGCCAACTGGCGCCTGCACCGTGAACAAAAGGCCGGCGGCGTGAATTACGCCCTGTGGGAGCGCGAAGCAGCACCAACAGCCGCCGCCGAGTAACAAGCCATGCACCACGGGGTTTATTAAACCCCGTGGTGCATCAGGCCCCTTCGCAGCCTCACACCTCGTCAGCGACTACAGGCCCGGGCCGCTGTTGTGGCAAGCTAGCCCAATCCTGCATCAGTTAGCGTAAGAGAATTTCCGTGCCCTGCGTCCCTGTATCTCCTCCTGAATCCTTCATGGCGGCCCATGGCCTGCGCAACCCCCATTTACAAACGCTGTGGGGGCCGCTGTGGCGCACCCGCCCGGTGGTTGAACACCGCCGCGAGCGCCTGTGGCTGGCAGATGGTGACTTTCTCGATCTGGACTGGCACGGCGCACCTTCATCCGATGCGCCCATAGTGCTGGTATTGCATGGGCTGACCGGCTCATCGGCTTCACACTATGTCGCCGGCCAGCAACGGGCCCTTGCCACGCAAGGCTGGACCAGTGTCGCCCTGAACTGGCGCGGCTGCTCCGGCGAGCCGAATCTGCTGGCGCGCAGTTATCACTCCGGCGCCAGCGAAGACCTGGCAGCAGCCGTGGCCCATTTGCGCACCACGCATCCTCTGGCTCCGCTGTATGCGGTGGGCTACTCGCTGGGAGGCAACGTACTGCTCAAATATCTGGGTGAAAGTGGCAGCGAGAGTGGCTTGCAGGGCGCGGTGGCAGTGTCGGTGCCGTTTCGCCTCGACCAGTGCGCCGACCGGATTGGCCAGGGCTTCTCCAAGGTCTACCAGGCGCATTTCATGCGTGAAATGCTGGTGTATGTCACCAACAAGCAGCGTCAATTTCGCCACGATGCCCGGCATGCGCCGCTGGCCACGCTGGAAAACCTGGGCTCCATAAAATCGCTGCGAAAAATGCGCACCTTTTGGGAGTTCGATGACCGGGTCACGGCACCGCTCAATGGCTACCTGAATGTCGATGATTACTACCGCCGCGCCTCCAGCCGGTATTTCCTGGGCGCCATCAACACTCCCACGCTGATTATCCACGCCGAAGACGACCCGTTCGTGTTCAAACACAGTATCCCCGAGGCCAGCGAACTGTCGGCATGCACCACACTTGAGTTGCACGCCAAAGGTGGCCATGTCGGGTTTGTCGAAGGCTCCCTGAAAACCCCGGGTTATTACCTCGAACGGCGTATCCCGCAATGGCTGGCGGCCCTCAGGCCCGGATCGGCGTAATGAACAGCGAGCAGGGTGAGTCGATCCGCTTCTGGCAAACGCCACCGCTGACAGGTGTCGAATTGCTCACCGCGCGCTACATCGAACACCGCTTCGTACCCCACGTGCATGATGGTTTTGTGATCGGCATGATCATGGACGGTGCCCAGCGCTATCGCTATCGCGGGGCTGAACATCTGGCTTGCTCCGGCACCCTGGTGCTGATCAATCCGGACGAAGTGCACAACGGGCACAAAGGTCATGATGCCGGCTGGCGCTACCGGGCGTTCTATCCCGACAACGCACAACTGCACAGCCTGCTGGAAGAACTCGGATTGCCTGGCATGCACCTGCCGACCTTCAATGACACCCTGATTCACGACCCGGACCTGTTCAGCGGCTTGTGCCAGCTGCACCAATTACTCGAAGGCCCGGAGTCGGCACTGCATCAACAAACGGTCTGGCGGCAAATGATGCTGGCGCTGCTCAATCGCCATGCCCGCCTGCCAATGCCGGCCAGGCCGGGCATTGAACATCGTGCCGTACGTCAGGCCAAGGAGCTGCTGCAAGCACGTCTCGCCGAACCGCCCTCCCTGGAACAGCTGGCAGCAGCGGTCAATCTCTCGGCGTTCCATTTAGCCAGGGTGTTTCAACGCGCGACGGGCATGCCACCGCACACCTGGCTGATGCAGCAACGTATTGCCCACGCCCGCGCCTTGCTGAAAAAGGGTTGTTTACCGCTGCAAGTGGCTACGCAATTGGGTTTTGCCGATCAAAGCCATCTGAGCCGGCAATTCAAGAAGGTGTACGGCGTTGGCCCCGGTGCCTATCGCGCGGCCAGTGCCAATAAACACCCGTAGTCGCTGCCCAGGCACGAAGGCTGCGATCGATTGCGAAGCGATCGCCAGGCCTGTCGGGGGGCTTTTAAGGGCTCGCAGCCTTCGTGCCTCGGCAGCGACTACAGTACCCAAAGGGCATCAATCGCCGGTAGCAATGCCCCGCTCAGGGTCGTTGATCCATTCGCTCCACGAGCCCGCATAGAGTTTACCCAGCGGATAACCGGCCAACCCCAGTGCAAACAGGTTGTGGCACGCCGTCACGCCGGAGCCGCAATAGGCCACCAGCTCTTGCGCAGAACGACCGGCGAGTTGCTCGGCAAAGCGCTTTTTGAGTTGATTGGCAGGTAAAAAACGCCCGCTGCTGTCGAGGTTTTCACTGAACGCTGCACATTGCGCACCCGGAATATGCCCGGCAACAGGATCGATAGGTTCAACCTCGCCGCGAAAGCGTGGTCGGGCACGGGCGTCGATCAAGGTCAGGCCCGGATCACCCAGGCGCTTTTGCAAGTGCTCGGCATCCACCATCAACCGCTTGTCGAGCTTGCCTTCCAGGTTGCCACGCGGCTTGACCACAGCATCCAGACTGAGCGGGAAACCTGCGCCATGCCAGGCCTTGAGGCCGCCATCGAGGATAAACACGCCGTCGCGCTTGCCCAGCCAGGCCAGCAACCACCATGCCCGGGCGGCATAGACCCCCGGACCGTCGTCATAAAGCACCACATCGCTGTCGTCATTGATGCCCCATGCGCGCAGTCGTTCCAGCAACACCTGTGGCTCGGGCAACGGATGGCGACCAGTGACACCTTTGATCACGGGGCCGCTCAAATCACGTTCAAGGTCAGCAAATTGCGCACCGGCTATATGCCCTTCGGCGTAGCTGCAACGGCCATAGTCCGGGTCTTCAAGGGCGAAACGGCAATCCAGAATAACCAGACCGGGCAGCTCCTGGCGTTCGCTCAGGGCTTGGGGGCTGATCAGTTGCGCGACGGGCATAGGGAACTCCTGTGAGGGGGTGAAATGCGTTTATTGAACGTGCAGCGCGTGCTCCAGCGGGACGTAGTAGTCCTTGATCAGTTCATCGAAGTCTGCTCGGCCCTGAGCGGTGACAAAGCCCGATTCCAGGACCAGCAGTTGATACACCCCGCGCTTGATGGCCTGCTCACTGAGCTGGTCGTTGTTCTCCCGGGTAGTACACAGAAAACTGACCCATGAGGTGAGAATGATCCACGCATTGAGGGTCAGCGACTCGATTTGCAGGGGGGTCATGCACATGAGACCGGCATCGACAAAACCGCGATAAATTGCTTGTGCCTGATGCAGACAGTTCTGGGAAAAGACCCGGTAACGGGCGGCAAGCTCACTGTCGCTGTGCAGCAAGTGCTCGATATCACGGTACAAAAAGCGATAGCGCCACATGGCATCCAGCAACTGCTGCAAGTAATGGCGCTTGTCTTCAACAGTGGCCATACGCCCTTCGGGCGGGCGCAGAAACCTCAACACCAACGCCTCATACTCGCTGAACAACACCGAGATGATCGCCTGCTTGTTAGGGAAGTGGTAATACAGATTGCCCGGAGAAATTTCCATATGCGCGGCAATGTGGTTGGTGCTCACACTGCGCTCGCCCAGCTGATTGAACAGCTCAAGGCTGCTATTGACGATGCGCTGGCTGGTTTTTATTCGTGGGGCCATGGGCTTCTTGGGCTTTAATGAAAAAACGAAAGACATCTTACGACCTTACCCGCCATCGTTAAACCTCACGGGTAACAGCCCCTGATTGACAGCTTAGAGCATAGGCTCTAAAAGCATTGCTGCTCTCTAATAAAAATAACCAACACGCCATCCGCCCGGAGCAAACCATGTCTGTCGACAGTGTCCACCGTCAAGACGCCCCAGCCGTACTGAGCGATCTCCAGTCCCTGCTCGACACACAGCGTCTGGCTTACGCAGCTCATCCCTGCCCGCCCCTGGAACAGCGCCAGCAATGGTTGAAAAGTCTGCGCAGGTTATTGAGTGATGAGCGCGAAGTTCTGATCGACACCATCAGCCAGGATTTCAGCCACCGCAGCCCTGACGAAACCCTGTTTGCCGAGCTGATGCCCAGCCTGCACAGCATTGATTACACCCTTAAACACCTCAAGCGCTGGATGAAGCCTTCGCCGCGCAGCGTGGGCGTGATGTTCCAGCCCGCCAGCGCCAGCGTGATCTATCAACCACTGGGCGTGGTCGGCATTATCGTGCCGTGGAACTACCCGCTCTACCTGGCTATAGGGCCACTGATCGGGGCATTGGCGGCAGGCAACCGGGTAATGCTCAAACTCAGCGAGTTCACCCCGGCCACCGGCCACTGGCTCAAGGAATTGTTGGGGCGCATCTTCCCCGAAGACATGGTGGCCGTAGTGCTGGGTGAAGCCGATGTCGCGGTGGCGTTCTCCGGCCTGGCATTTGATCACTTGCTGTTCACCGGCTCGACCCACGTGGGCAAGCAGGTCATGCGTGCAGCGGCCGAACACCTGACCCCGGTCACCCTTGAACTGGGCGGTAAATCGCCAGCCATCGTGTCTGTCGATGTGCCACTCAAGGATGCCGCCCAACGCATTGCCTGGGGCAAGACCCTGAACGCCGGGCAAACCTGCATTGCCCCGGATTATGTGCTGGTCCCGCAAGATCGGGTCGATGGCTTTGTTCAGGCCTATCGCCAGGCCGTGCACAGCTTTTATCCGACCCTGATCGACAACCCGGACTACACCGCAATCATCAACGAGCGCCAGCTGGCGCGGCTTGAACGGCTGCAAACCGACGCCACACTGAAGGGCGCACGTCTGGTCCCGCTGTACGATCAAGGTCAGGGTCGGCGTATGCCCCACGCCCTGCTGCTGGATGTAAACGACGAGATGCAGGTCATGCAGGACGAGATCTTCGGCCCGTTGCTGCCCATCGTGGCCTACAGCGATTTGCAGCAAGCTCTGGACTACATCAACGCCAGACCGCGCCCGCTGGCGCTGTACTACTTCGGCTACAACAAGGCTGAGCAGCAGAGAGTCATTCAGAACACCCATTCCGGCGGCGTGTGCATCAACGAAACACTGCTGCATGTGGCCATCGACGACTTGCCGTTTGGTGGCGTCGGGCATTCCGGCATGGGCCACTACCATGGTCACGAAGGCTTTTTGACCTTCAGCAAAGCCAAGGGCGTTCTGGCTAAACAACGCCTGAATGGCTCGCTGATGATTTACCCGCCTTATGGTCGCCAGCTGGTACGTCTGATCCAGAAGCTGTTTATTCGCTAGCCGGGGTGGCCCATGCCTGAATTAACCGTTGAGAAGCTTGTGCTGTCGCGTCGGGGAGCCCTGAAAATCGGCCTGTGGGCCAGCGCATTGCTGGTTACCGCCGGGCTGGGTGCCAGCCTCAGTGGCTGCTCGGCCAGCAGCAGTGCCTCAGGCTTTACCATTTTGCGCAGCAGTGATCTGATTTTTTTGCGCGCACTGATCCCGGTGATGCTGGCGGGCAGCGTGGACGCCCCGGCGCTTCCCGGTGCGGCGGATGCCACGCTGCATCAACTGGATAACAACCTCAATCACTTGTCACCGGAACTGCTCAAGCTGACTCAACAACTGTTCGATGTGCTGGCCCTGCCGGTAACACGCGGTCCGTTGACCGGGGTCTGGAGCAACTGGACAAGCGCCAGCCCCGAACAGATCCGTGACTTCTTGCAGCGCTGGCAAAACAGCAGCCTGAACCTGCTGCGCATGGGCCATGGCTCGCTGGTGCAACTGGTGATGATGAGCTGGTACGAACGCCCCGAATCCTGGGCTGCGTGCGGCTATCCCGGCCCGCCGAAGATCTGACTGAAACGACCTGTAGGAGCGAACTTGCTCGCGAGCTGATAAGCGCGGCGACGAAGAGCTCGCGAGCAAGCTCGCTCCTACAGACACCCCATTGCCACCATGGAAATCCTTTATGCCCGTACCTGATCCGTTCCGCGAAGGCATGGCCCGAGGCTGGAAAACCCGGGATGGCTCGCAACTCGACAGCGACCTGACGCTCGAAGCCGATGTAGTGATCGTCGGGAGCGGTGCCGGCGGCGGGACGACGGCCGAGATTCTTAGCGCCGCGGGGTACAAGGTTCTATTGATTGAAGAAGGCCCTCTCAAAACCAGCAGTGATTTCAAACTGCTCGAAGCCGATGCCTACTCGAATCTTTATCAGGAGGGCGTCGGGCGCATGAGCAAAGACGGCGCCATCAGCATCCTCCAAGGGCGGGCAGTGGGCGGTACGACCCTGGTCAACTGGACCTCAAGTTTTCGCACCCCTGCACCCACCCTGGAGCATTGGGCCCGCGAACACTCGGTGGCAGGCCTCAGCGACGCCGAGATGGCGCCCTGGTTCGAGCAAATGGAACAACGTCTTGGCGTCGCACCCTGGCGGGTTCCGCCCAACGCCAATAACGAGGTGATCCGCAACGGTTGTGAAAAGCTCGGCTACAGCTGGGATGTGATCCCGCGCAATGTGCGCGGTTGCTGGAACCTGGGCTATTGCGGCATGGGCTGCCCGACCAATGCCAAACAATCGATGCTGGTGACGACTATCCCCGCAACCCTGGAACAAGGCGGCGAGCTGCTGTACCTGGCCCGCGCCTGGCGGCTGCTGATCAGCGGCGACAAGGTCACAGGTCTGGAGTGCCAGGCCATGGACAACCGCTGCGTGGCGCCCACGGGCCGCACAATAACGGTCAAGGCCCGGCACTACGTGCTGGCCGGCGGCGGCATCAATACCCCCGGCCTGCTGCTGCGATCAGACGCGCCCGACCCCCACGGCCGGGTCGGCAAACGTACGTTTCTGCACCTGGTCAACTTCTCTGCGGCGCAATTTCCTGCTGCCATCAATCCGTTTTACGGCGCCCCGCAATCGATTTACTCCGATCACTTTCAATGGAAAGACGGCACCACCGGGCCCATGGGCTACAAACTCGAAGTACCGCCACTGCACCCGGCCCTGGCCGCCACGATATTTGCCGGCTTCGGCCAAACCAGCGCCGGGCATATGGCGCAACTGCCCCATACCCATATGATGCTGGCGTTGATGCGCGACGGTTTTCATCCCGACAGCCCCGGAGGCAATGTCGAGTTGCGCTCAGATGGCAGCCCGGTACTCGACTACAGGCTCACGCCCTACGTCTGGGAAGGCCTCAAACGCGCCCTCCACAGCATGGCCGAGATCCAGTTTGCGGCAGGCGCCAGCGCCGTCATGCCACTGCACAGTGATGCGCGGTACATGAACAGCCTTGCCCGGACACGTGATCAAATCGACAGTTTGAGCCTTGAGTTGTATCGCACCCGGCTTGCCAGCGCCCATGTGATGGGCGGCTGCGCGATGGGCGAGAATCCGCAGATGGCCGTCACCGACAGCCTTGGGCGTCATCATCAACTGCGCAATCTATCGGTCCACGACGGCTCTTTATTCCCCACCAGCATTGGCGCCAACCCGCAATTATCGGTGTACGGAGTCACGGCCAAACTGGCAACACAGCTGGCCGCACGCCTGAAAAATCCGTGAAAAAGTAGTTATTTGGCTACGTCTATAGTGCTTTCTTCTGCGAATGGCGACTTGGCCGACCGGGAATGCTGCGATACCATCCGACTCCCCAACGGATTCCCGCCAGGACGACGCGATGAACCGAGTGTTGTACCCAGGTACATTTGACCCTATTACCAAGGGCCATGGCGATCTGGTCGAACGCGCCTCGCGCCTGTTCGATCACGTGATCATTGCTGTCGCTGCCAGCACCAAAAAAAACCCGCTATTCCCTCTGGAACAGCGTGTGGAGCTGGCGCGTGAAGTCACCAAGCACCTGCCCAATGTGGAGGTAGTCGGCTTCTCGACACTGCTCGCGCACTTCGCCAAAGAACAGAACGCCAATGTCTTTCTGCGTGGCCTGCGGGCCGTGTCGGACTTCGAATACGAGTTCCAGCTGGCGAACATGAATCGCCAACTGGCCCCCGACGTCGAAAGTCTGTTCCTCACGCCGTCAGAGCGTTATTCGTTCATTTCGTCGACATTGGTGCGGGAAATCGCAGCATTGGGTGGCGATATCAACAAATTCGTTCACCCGGCCGTAGCCGATGCCCTCACCGAGCGCTTTCGCAAGAAGTGACCGCTGAAGCGGCGCCCGCGTGCACTGCGGGCGCCAATGCGGCACAATTGCCCGCATTCGATTTCAGTTGCCCGGGCCGAGCGCCCCGGCAGGAGTACCCATGTCCCTGATCATCACCGACGATTGCATTAACTGCGACGTCTGCGAACCCGAGTGTCCGAACGCTGCCATTTCCCAGGGCGAAGAGATCTACGTGATCGACCCGAACCTGTGTACCCAGTGCGTGGGCCACTACGACGAGCCGCAATGCCAGCAGGTTTGCCCCGTTGACTGCATCCCCCTGGATGAAGCCCACCCGGAAACCGAAGAACAGCTGATGGCCAAATACAAGGCAATCACCGGCAAGGCCTGACCTTGTCAGCCATTGTTTCCATGCGCCGAACCTGAAAAGCCACAGTGCCTGAATCGCCGGCAACCCAGC
Source organism: Pseudomonas versuta (assembly GCF_001294575.1). Lineage (NCBI taxonomy): Bacteria > Pseudomonadati > Pseudomonadota > Gammaproteobacteria > Pseudomonadales > Pseudomonadaceae > Pseudomonas > Pseudomonas versuta. The sequence goes on along the minus strand of NZ_CP012676.1, from coordinate 4,794,634 downwards.
TCCCACATCGATAAACAGTGTGGGGGCCGGCTTGCCGGCGATTGCGTGTCAGCTCTGGCAACGCGGGCAGAATACGCTGGCGCGCTGGCCCAGTTTGACCTCGCGCAGCTCGGTGCCACAGACCTTGCAGGACTGGTAGCCCCGCCCGTACACAAACAGTTCTTGCTGGAAGTAGCCGGGCTGCCCGTCGCCACCGATAAAATCGCGCAAGGTGGTGCCACCGCGCTCGATTGCCGCCGCCAGAATCCGCTTGATTTCGATTGCCAGCTTCAAATAACGCGCCCGGGAAATGCTTTTGGCCTCGCGACGCGGATCAATGCCCGCGGCAAACAGGGCTTCTGTCGCGTAGATATTGCCCACGCCCACCACCACTGCGTTGTCCATGATGAACGGCTTGACGGCCATCGAACGCTTGCGCGACAGCTGAAACAGCCGGTCACCGTCAAACAGATCAGTCAGGGGCTCAGGCCCCAGTCGCAGCAGCAGTTCATGGTTCAGCGGGTCCAGGCTCCAGAGCATCGCCCCGAAACGCCGCGGGTCGGTGTAGCGCAATGCCAGGCCGGATTCCAGTTCAATGTCCACATGCTCGTGCTTGGCCGCAGGCAGCCCGGCTTCCACCAGGCGCAGGTTGCCCGACATGCCCAAATGGCTGATCAGCGTCCCGACCTCGGCGTTAATCAGCAAATACTTGGCGCGCCGCTCGACCAGCACGATCTTTTGCCCCGACAGACGCACATCAAGGTCTTCCGGGATCGGCCAGCGCAAACGTCGCTCGCGCACAATCACCCGGCTGACCCGCTGACCTTCAAGGTGCGGGGCAATCCCCCGGCGGGTGGTTTCGACTTCAGGTAATTCAGGCATGGGAGGCTCCTGCGAAACTAGTGGGCACCCAGCTCGCGAATGCTTTCTTTAAGGTTGTCAAAGTCGTAATCGGACAGGCCAATGTAGTCCAGTACCAGGTGCCTGATGCTGTCCCACTCATGGTCTTCACGCTGGTTGCCCAGCACTGTGTGCGAGGCACAAATATGTTCGGCCATCTTGAGGATCGCCAGCAGGTTTTTAAGCTGGCTGTTGCGCGAAGAGTCGTCACTGAAAATCGCCAGCGCATTGTGGTGATTGGCAATCGCCTCTGTCAGATGCACCGGCAAACGCCAGGACTTAGCCGTGTAGTAGCCGACTACCGCATGGTTGGTATTGAAGTGCCGGTTTTCAGTGTCGACCACACGGCTGCCGGTCCCGGCATTGGCATAGCCCTGCTCCAGTACCCGCATGTAATCCGGGAAGCGCTTGAGCATCAACGGGATGCCGCAATCGTGAAACAGCCCCAGGGCGTAGGCTTCATCCAGAGCCTGGGTGCCGGTGCGCTTGGCCAGGGTCAGGCTGGTCATTGCCACGTCCTGGGCCGTGTCCCAAAACCGGTTAAGGGTCACGATGGTGTCGTCTGTCATCTCGCCCTTGATCGACTGTGCGTTGATCAGGTTGATCACGGTCCGGCTGCCGAGCACCGTGACGGCGCGGCGGATCGAGGCGATCTTGTTGCTCAGGCCGTAATACGGCGAGTTGACGATTTTCAGCAGTGCGCCGGACAGCCCCGGGTCTTGAGCTATCAGGCCGGCGATCACTTCCAGGTCCGGGTCCGGCATGTATTGCTCCATCTGCAAATCCACCATGATTTGCGGTTGGGGCGGCACGCTGATGCCTTGCAGGGCGAGGCTGATCTGTTCGGATGAAAGCTCTGGGGGCATAACGACGCACTCTAAATTGGACGGCGAGTCTAGCGGAAATTTCTGGCCATTTGCGCACCTAATCCGACGCAATACCGCGAATCAGCTGAGCTTGAAGGGTGCGTCTAAGGCTATAATCGCGCCCTTTTCAATACCCGGAGCGACGTCATGTCCCTGCCAAGCCTGCGCCTTAAAGCCAATGCCGATCGACGCCTGCGCGCCGGCCACTTGTGGGTCTACAGCAACGAAATTGATGTAGCCAACACCCCCCTTCACGGCTTCAAGGCCGGCGACCAGGCCGTACTCGAAACAGCCGGCGGCAAGCCGCTGGGCATCGTTGCCATGAGCCCGAACAACCTGATCTGCGCCCGCCTGCTGTCGCGCGACATCAAATTGCCGCTGGACAAGTCCCTGCTGGTCCATCGCCTGAACATGGCCTTGTCCCTGCGCGAGCGTCTGTTCGACAAGCCTTACTATCGTCTGGTATTCGGCGATTCCGACCTGCTGCCGGGCCTGGTCGTAGACCGTTTCGGCGACATTCTGGTGGTTCAGCTGGCCTCAGCCACCATGGAACAGCACAAAGACGACGTGATCGCGGCACTGGTACAAGTCATCAAGCCAAGCGGCATTCTGTTCAAGAACGACTCGGCGGCCCGTGATGCCGAAGGCCTTGAGCGTTATGTTGAAACCGTCTTCGGCCTGGTGCCGGAGTGGGTTGCGCTGGAAGAGAACGGCGTGAAGTTCGAAGCACCGGTCATGGCCGGCCAGAAAACCGGCTGGTTCTACGACCACCGCATGAACCGCGCTCGCCTCGCACCGTACGTTAAAGGCAAAAAGGTTCTGGACCTGTTCAGCTACATCGGTGGCTGGGGTATTCAGGCTGCCGCTTTCGGCGCCAGCGAAGTGACCTGCGTCGACGCCTCCTCGTTCGCCTTGGACGGTGTTGAGCGCAACGCTGCGTTGAACGGTTTTGCCGAGAAAGTCACCTGCATGGAAGGCGACGTTTTTGAAGCCCTGAAAGAGCTCAAGGCCAACGAAGAGCGTTTCGACGTGATCGTGGCCGATCCTCCGGCCTTCATCAAACGTAAAAAAGACCTGAAAAACGGCGAAGGCGCTTACCGTCGCCTGAACGAGCAAGCCATGCGCCTGCTCAGCAAGGACGGGATTCTGGTCAGCGCATCGTGCTCGATGCACCTGCCAGAAGACGACCTGCAAAACATTCTGCTGACCAGCGCCCGTCACCTGGATCGCAACATCCAGCTGCTGGAACGCGGCGGCCAGGGCCCGGATCACCCGGTGCACCCGGCAATTGCCGAAACACGCTACATCAAGAGCATCACCTGCCGTTTGCTGCCTAACAGCTAACACGCCTGAATCGCTGGCAAGCCAGCTCCCACAGTGGAAATGCCCTGAGCATATCTTGTGGGAGCCGGCTTGCCGGCGATGACTCAACATCCTGCAAACCGAGGCGCCTGCCTCGCCGCACGTCCGGCTCCCACAGGGTTTTCCTTGTTAAGGCTGCGGCGTTGTATCCAGCTTCGGGTTCAGCTCTTGATCGCCAGTCTGCAGCGATTGATAACGCGGCTTCACCACTTTCACCTTCCCTTCGCGAATCTGTTCAATCATCTCCAGCGGGTTGTCCACACCTTCATAGGCGCCTGAGCGCTGCCAGTTGCCTTGGGAGTCACGCTTGAAGAAGTACAGCGCATCCGACCACTTGTATTTAGGCAGTTGCAGCACTTCGTCCTGCCCGTCCTGATCCAGATCGACTGCCCACATTGCACATCCCGGGTACAAACAGCCCTGGCCGCCAATTTTTGGGTCGTTGAACTGTTCGCTGCCTTCCACAGCAGGCCCGACCCACTCCAGAAGCCGTCCATCGGACTCCCGCTCAATTTTGCCGGCTTGCGCATCCTTGAGCCGTTTCAACAAAACCTGACGCGCGGGTTCTGCCAGCACCCTGCCCTGCTCGACCTGCTCCAGCAATGCCTCAAACGCCTGCGTGCCCGGTGGGCCCAAGCGATAGCGCAAGGTGTCTGCATCAAAGGTCTCAACCGGGCTTTTGGCCTCAAGCACGCGCTTTACCTGATTAGTGGCGCTGATCTGCAACGGGCTGAACCACGGGGTATGAATCGCCAGTAGCAATACCACGCTGATCAACGCAATCAGCGGGTTGCTGATGCGCAAGCTCCACAACCACTGACGCTGAGGCACCACCACCGCCCAGGCGGCGGCAAGGGTATGCGCCAACATCACGGCCACCAGCAACATGGCCAGAATACGGCTGGGCGTGAGGCCGTATTGCTCAATTCGTAGCCAGCTCGAATACCCCGCCAGCACCACCAGTACCGGCAAGCACAGCAGGCACAGGTCCACTATGCCCAACAGCCATCGCGGATAACCGCTGCTCTGTTCACCGACCTGGAACACGCCGTTGAGCAGAAACAGATTGGCTGCCACCAGGCACAGCATGATCGGCGTTGAATAGCCGGTGGCCCAAATGGGCTGCAAGCCGGTGAATGGCAGGGCGAAGGTGAAGACAATGGCAATCAGCGAACTCAGGGGCAGCAGGAAGCGGCACAAGGTCAGCAAAATCCCGCGTAACAACCCGATCACACGATCGTTGTCGCGCCCCATCTGCAGGCCCAGGGCGAGCACCATCATTGAACTGACACAGATAAACCCGGTGGTGGAAAACAACTGATTGAGGGCCACAATCCCGAGCATCTTGAACAGGCTGCCCCACAACAGCAGCAGCGCCCAGAACACGCCGTTCAACAGCAAGCCCAGCAACACGATAAACACCGTGTCCCAGGCGTGGCGGAACAGGTCTTCGTAACGCGGGAAGCGTCCTTCGCGGCTCGGCCAGCTGAGAATGAAAGCCGTGACTATGTAGGTGATCACCACCGCAAAGCAGACCCAAGTGCCGGTCAGCCAGTTACTGGTGCGCGAACTGTCGCCGCCCTCCCAGTACACCCAGGCACTGATTGCGCTCATCACCACCGTCAGCCCGAGCACCAGCCAGGCTGTGCCCCGCTCACGCACGCTTGCCCCCAGCAGCAACAGGTTGATACCGCCGACCAATGCCGCCGTGGACAATGCGAACCTGATTCCCGGCTCGGTCAGATAACTCGCCAGCCACAGCAGCAGCCCTTGCGCCAGGCCAATGGCCAGGCAGGTTCGCACGGATCGGGTGAGGGTCAGCATGCAAATGTCCTTATCGAAAAATCATGCCTGCACTCTATAGCCTGAACGCCGCAGATGCCTACCGACCCGCCAAATGCAATGACTCCTCATGCAGGCAGCCAACCGTCTCCCCCATTCCCTCACGCCGCCAGCCGTGTAGAATCGACGGATTCATCGCCAATCATCCCCGGCGGGTTTATGAGCTCAGGCCCTGACGCGCGGCGATCCCGCAGCGTTAACGGCAGCTTGCTGACACGTAGTCATTTTCTGTGTAGTCCGCCAGTCATTAGAAGCTCACTTCCCTGTTTGTTACCTGATTAGCCGCCCGGAGTTGTTCCATGCCTGACTATCGTTCGAAAACCTCCACCCACGGCCGCAACATGGCCGGTGCCCGCGCTCTGTGGCGCGCCACGGGGATGAAAGATGCCGACTTCAAGAAGCCGATCATCGCTATTGCCAACTCCTTCACCCAGTTCGTACCCGGCCACGTCCACCTCAAGGACATGGGGCAACTGGTAGCCCGCGAGATCGAACGCGCTGGCGGCGTTGCCAAAGAATTCAACACCATTGCCGTGGATGACGGCATCGCCATGGGCCATGACGGCATGCTGTATTCGCTGCCGAGCCGCGAGATCATCGCCGACTCCGTCGAGTACATGGTCAACGCTCACTGCGCCGACGCCATTGTGTGCATTTCCAACTGCGACAAAATCACCCCTGGCATGCTGATGGCCTCGTTGCGCCTCAACATCCCGGTGATTTTCGTTTCCGGCGGGCCGATGGAAGCGGGCAAAACCAAGCTCGCCAGCCACGGTCTCGACCTGGTAGACGCCATGGTCATCGCCGCCGACTCCAGCGCTTCTGACGAGAAGGTTGCCGAGTACGAGCGCAGCGCCTGCCCTACCTGCGGTTCGTGCTCAGGCATGTTCACCGCCAACTCGATGAACTGCCTCACCGAAGCCCTGGGCCTGGCCCTGCCGGGCAACGGCACGGCGCTGGCGACCCACAGTGACCGCGAGCAACTGTTCCTGCAGGCCGGCCGCACCATCGTCGACCTGTGCCGCCAGTACTACGTCGAAAACGACGAGTCGGTATTGCCGCGCAACATCGCCAACTTCAAGGCGTTCGAAAACGCCATGACGCTGGACATCGCCATGGGCGGTTCGACCAATACCATCCTGCACTTGCTGGCCGCTGCCCAGGAGGCCGAAATCGATTTCGACCTTAAGGACATCGACCGCCTGTCACGCCACGTGCCGCAGCTGTGCAAGGTGGCGCCGAACATCCAGAAGTACCACATGGAAGACGTGCACCGTGCAGGCGGCATTTTCTCCATTCTCGGCTCGCTGGCCCGGGGCGGTTTGCTGCACACCGACCTGCCGACCGTGCACAGCAAGACCCTGGCCGAAGGTATCGCCAAATGGGACATCACCCAGACCGACGATGAAGCTGTTCACACCTTCTTCAAGGCCGGCCCGGCCGGTATTCCGACGCAAACGGCGTTCAGCCAGTCGACCCGCTGGGAAACCCTGGATGACGACCGTGAAAACGGCTGCATCCGCAGTGTTGAGCACGCCTACTCGCAAGAAGGCGGCCTGGCCGTGCTGTACGGCAACATTGCGCTGGATGGCTGCGTAGTCAAAACCGCAGGCGTTGACGAGTCGATCCACGTGTTCGAAGGCAACGCCAAAATCTTCGAAAGCCAGGACAGCGCCGTGCGCGGCATTCTGGCTGACGAAGTCAAAGCCGGTGACATCGTGATCATTCGCTATGAAGGTCCAAAAGGCGGCCCGGGCATGCAAGAGATGCTCTACCCGACGTCCTACCTGAAATCCAAAGGCCTGGGCAAAGCCTGTGCCCTGCTTACCGACGGTCGTTTCTCGGGCGGTACTTCGGGCCTGTCCATCGGCCATGCTTCGCCAGAAGCTGCTGCCGGTGGCGCGATTGGGCTGGTGCAGGACGGCGACAAAGTGCTGATCGACATTCCGAACCGCTCGATCAACCTGTTGATCAGCGACGAAGAAATGACCGCTCGCCGCGCCGCCCAGGACAAAAAGGGCTGGAAGCCGGTAGAAGTGCGCCCACGCAAGGTCACCACGGCCCTCAAGGCCTACGCCTTGCTGGCCACCAGTGCCGACAAAGGCGCGGTACGTGACAAAGCGCTGCTGGACAAGCTGGTGCCATAAGCCGACGCGTCAAACAAAAATCCCGGCCATGTGCCGGGATTTTTTATGCCCGATACAAATCCATTTGCGGGAGCCGGCTTGCCGGCGATGCGGATCGATTCAAGCCAGCTACTCCCAAAGGGTTGTGCAAGCCTGTTACTGAATCTGGTCCGGTTTGACGATCACCCAGTTCTTGTCCGCCGTGACCGGCAACCCTTCCCTGGCCTGCGCCGCAGCGTTCTTGGCCATCATGCCTTCCAGCTGGGTCATGTATTTGTCCTTGCGGTTGATCCACAGATGAACCCCGCCCTTGGCCACGTCCACCCCGTGAAACAGCATGTAGCCGTCACTGCTCGGGGTATCGCCGCCCACCAGCACCGGTTTTTTCCACTGGTCGATGTAGGTCAGGATCGCCGCCTGTTTGCCCGCCATCCAGGTCGCCGGGGTCCAGAGATAAGGCGTGAGTTCCAGTCCGAGATTGGCCTTTTCGTCGTAGGTACCTGCACTGATCTGTTTGCGCGCGGTGGTCAGCTCGCCGGTCTTGCGGTCCTTGAGCAGGGTGCTTACGCCAATCACGTTTTGCGGTTTAACGTTGTAGCCGTACTTGGGGTCTGCCGCGACCATGCGCACCAGCTCTTCCGAGGCGGCCGTCATCACGTACACCTCAATGCCGTTCTCCATCAACTTGTTGAACAGCTCGACCTGGCCGGTAAACACCTTGGGCGGCTGGACCTCGGATGTCTTGATCGTGTCGCCTTCAAAGTAAGTCACCGGCACCGGTTTGCCCGAGGCCATCAGCTCATCCACGTAGCCCTTGAGTTGCTGCAGGGTGAACCCGGAAAACACCTGTGCCACCCATGGATAGCAGACCATGTCGTCCACTTCACACAAGCGGTAGTAGTAGCTGAACAGGCTTTCCTTGTGGTCGGCCGTGTCTTTAAAGGGGATCAGCTTGAGTGACGGGTCGAGGCTGTCGCGGTTGATCAGGCCGCGGTTTTCCATATAGGGCAGCAGCGCTTCTTCCAGATCGTTGCGATAACTGGTGTTGTCCATGTCAAAGACTGCAAAGTTACCCTTGTTCGCATTTGCCGCGATCATGGCCTCCAGTTGTTTGGCCTGATCAGCCGGCCAGTGCTTCAAGTCCGTGGCCATGGCCTGACCGGCAAGGCCCAGACACAGGGTTGCAGCGATCAACTTTATGCTCAGGTTCATCAGCTATGCTCCTATTTAAAGGCATCGACGCTATCAAACCTGCGTGACAGTTTTAACGCGAGCACGACAGCTGACGTTCTGATCGCGGCACTCGCTTATTCCCAAAATCAAGGTAGTCATTCCACAACGGTATATTTGTAGATATATCAACCTGTTAGGATTTCCGGTTCGAAATCGCTACAACCCAAGACTGGTACAAGTCGTCCCTCGGAGCTTTCATGAATTTCCCGCTGATCCTCAATCTGCTGGTGTTCCTCGCGTTGCTGTTCGGCTTGTCGCTGACCCGCCACACCGCGTGGAGCCTGGCGAAAAAAGTCTTGTTGGCGCTGGTTATCGGCGTGCTGTTCGGCCTGGGCCTGCACCTGGTCTATGGTGCCGACAGCCCGACCTTGAAGACCTCCATCGGCTGGTTCGATCTGGTCGGCAGCGGCTACGTGCAACTGCTGCAAATGATCGTGATCCCGCTGGTGTTCGCCTCGATCCTCAGCGCCGTGGCGCGCCTGCATAACGCCTCGTCACTGGGCAAGATCAGCTTTCTGACGATTGGCACACTGCTGTTCACCACCATGATCGCAGCGCTGGTCGGGATCGGCCTGACCAACCTGTTCGGCCTGACGGCGGACGGCCTGGTCGCGGGTGCCGCTGAAATGAGCCGCCTGCAAGTGATCCAGAGTGATTACGCGGGCAAGGTTTCCGATCTCAATGTGCCGCAACTGCTGCTGTCGTTCATTCCGCAGAACCCCTTTGCCGACCTGGCCCGGGCCAAACCGACGTCAATCATCAGCGTGGTGATTTTCGCGGCGTTCCTGGGGATTGCCGCACTGCAACTGTTCAAGGACGAGCCGGAAAAAGGCGGAAAAATCCTCAGCGCTATCGACACCCTGCAAGCCTGGGTGATGCGTCTGGTGCGTCTGGTGATGAAGCTGACCCCCTACGGCGTGCTGGCCCTGATGACCAAAGTGGTCGCCACGTCCAACCTGCAAGACATCATCAAGCTCGGCAGTTTTGTGGTGGTGTCCTACATCGGCCTGGCGCTGATGTTTGTGATCCACGGCGTGATCGTGTCGGTATCCGGGGTTAACCCGCTGCGCTTCTTCCGTAAGGTCTGGCCGGTACTCACATTTGCCTTCACCAGCCGTTCGAGCGCGGCCAGCATTCCGCTGAGCATCGAAGCGCAAACCCGTCGCCTGGGGATTCCGTCCTCGATCGCCAGCTTTGCCGCCTCGTTTGGCGCCACCATCGGTCAAAACGGCTGCGCCGGTCTGTACCCGGCCATGCTGGCGGTGATGGTTGCACCGACAGTGGGCATCAACCCGCTGGACCCGGTGTGGATCGCGTCGCTGGTAGCGATTGTGACTTTGAGTTCGGTTGGCGTGGCAGGCGTGGGCGGCGGTGCAACCTTCGCCGCCCTGATCGTGCTTCCGGCCATGGGCTTGCCGGTGTCACTGGTGGCGTTGCTGATTTCGGTCGAGCCGTTGATCGACATGGGCCGTACGGCACTCAACGTCAGCGGTTCGATGGTAGCCGGTACGGTGACCAGCCAGATCCTGCACCAGACCGACAAGGCCATTCTGGCTGAAGACGATCACGGTGATCTGGCGCACGCCTAAACACCGCATCACCCTTACCCCTGTAGGAGCGTCGACCGACTGCTCCTACAGGGCAGGTGAGAACCCTCAGATTTTTTCCCACACCTCAAAGCTGAACGCCGGTTTGTCATCCGCCGCCGGGTGCGGCTCATTCGATACCCGCTTCCATTGCGCCTGATCAAACTCAGGAAACCACGCATCGCCTTCAGGGCTCAGGCCCACCCGCGTCAAATACAGCCGGTCAGCATCCGCCAGCCCCTGGCTGTACAGTTGTGCGCCGCCGATCAGCATCACTTCGCTCACGCCCTGCTCCTGCGCCCACGCTTGAGCCCGCTCAACGGCGGCCTCCAGTGATGCAAAAACTTCGGCACCTTCAAGCTGCAGGCCGGTCTGACGACTGACCACCAGGTTCAAGCGGCCCGGCAACGGGCGGCCCAGGGAATCCCAGGTCTTGCGACCCATGATGATCGGCTTGCCCAGGGTGGTGGCCTTGAAATATTTGAAATCCGCCGGCAAATGCCACGGCATGCTGTTGTCGACGCCGATCACGCGGTTTTCACCAAGTGCCGCGATCAGGCTGAGGGGGAGTGATTTTTTCATGGGCGCGAGGATACCAGAGCCGCCCGCGCCAGCAGTACCCGGTCCGACGTAACAGCGGTTATGCTCTTGGCACACTTGAATGGAATGTCGCGTGACTCAACTTGCCCCCCTGCACCGCCTCTGGCTGACCGAAACCGTGCGCCTGCGCGAAGAACACGCGGGCCCTCTGGACGATCTGGAAGCCAGTCGCCGCGCCCGCACGGCTGGCGGTGACTTATCCACACGCTTGCAAAACCGTGCCCTGTGGCTGGCCGAACGCGATGGTTTGCTCGGCGCCATGCAGCATTGGCTGCAAGGCGCCCGGCTGGCGCTGCTGGTATTGGCCGTACTGGCCGTGATCAGTGGGGCCGGGCTTGCCTTTGCCGCCCTGGGCGACGGGCAAAACCCGGTCAATGTATTTTGGGCGCTGGGCAGTTTGCTCGGGCTCAATCTGATTTTGCTGCTGAGCTGGGCGCTGGGCCTGCTGTTTGCCGGTGAACACGGCGCCAGCCTGGGCCGGCTCTGGTTGTGGCTGAGCGAAAAATTCGCCCGCGACGCCAAGGCTGCACAACTGGCACCTGCGTTGTTGCTGTTGCTGCAACGCCACAAACTCAATCGCTGGGCACTCGGTTCGCTGGTCAATGGCCTGTGGCTGCTGGCAATGCTCAGCGCACTGCTGATGATGCTGCTGCTCATGGCCACCCGCCGGTATGGCTTTATCTGGGAAACCACCATTTTGAGCCCGGATGTGTTTGTTGCCGTCACCCGCAGTCTCGGCGCGCTGCCGGGCTGGCTGGGTTTCGGCGTGCCGACCGATGAGATGATTCGCGTCAGCACTGACACCCGCTACAACAGCGAATTGCTGCGTCAGGCCTGGGCGGTCTGGCTGGTGGGCATAGTGCTGTTCTACGGTGTGATACCGCGCCTGCTGCTGGCAGCGTTCTGCCTGTGGCGCTGGAAACACGGGCGTAACGCCCTGCAACTGGACCTCAACCTGCCGGGCTACAGCCAGTTGCGCGAGCGCTTGATGCCCAGCAGCGAGCGTCTGGGCGTCAATGATCTGGCCCCCGAACACCTGCACAACGTGCAGGCCGGGCACTCCGACCTGCAAACCGATGGCGCGCTGATCGTCGCCATCGAGCTGGACGATCAACACCCCTGGCCGCCCAAACTGCCCGCCTCGGTCAAGGACGCAGGCATCCTCGACAGCCGCGAGTCCCGGCAACGCTTGCTGGAACAAATGACCCGCTTCCCGCCGGCCCGCCTGGCCATCGCCTGCGACCCGCGCCGATCCCCGGATCGCGGCAGCCTGGCACTGATTGGCGAATTGGCGCGCAGTGCCGCCCAGACCCGCATCTGGCTGCTGCAGGCGCCACCCGGCCAGGCACTGGACGCTGACCGGCTGAGCGACTGGCATAACGCATTGCAACAACTGGAGCTGCCGTTCGCCACCAGCGCCCCCTTGAACTGGCTGGAGACAGGCCATGACTAAGCCACTGACGCTGGCCGTGGTCGGCCACACCAATGTCGGCAAAACCTCGTTGCTGCGCACCCTGACCCGGGATGTCGGGTTTGGCGAGGTGTCCCATCGTCCCAGCACCACTCGCCATGTCGAAGGCGCGCGGCTGTCGGTGGACGGCGAGCCGCTGCTGGAGTTGTACGACACGCCCGGACTGGAAGACGCCATCGCCCTGCTCGACTACCTGGAGCGCCTCGACCGTCCCGGCGAACGCCTCGATGGTCCGGCGCGGGTGGCACGGTTTCTGGAAGGCAGCGAGGCGCGCCAGCGTTTTGAGCAGGAAGCCAAAGTGCTGCGCCAACTGCTGGCCTCGGACGCCGGTCTGTATGTCATCGACGCCCGCGAACCGGTGCTGGCCAAGTACCGCGACGAACTCAGCGTGCTGGCCAGTTGTGGCAAGCCGCTGCTGGCGGTGCTGAATTTTGTCAGCAGCCCGCAGCATCGCGAACCTGAATGGCGCGAAGCCCTGGCCCGCCTCGGCCTGCATGCACTGGTGCGATTTGACAGCGTGGCCCCGCCCGAAGACGGCGAGCGCAGACTGTACGAGAGCCTGGCGCTACTGCTGGAGCATTCACGCGAGGCCTTGCAGCGTCTGATTAGCGACCAGCAGGCACAACGCGAAGCACGCAAGCACAGTGCCTTGCGCCTGATCGCTGAACTGTTGATCGACTGTGCCGCCTGTCGCCGCAGCGTGGTCAGCGAAAAAGACGCCGAGCAACAGGCCATCAACGAATTGCGCCAGGCAGTCCGGCAACGGGAACAGCGCTGCGTTGAAGCCTTGCTCAAACTCTACGGATTTCGCGCAAGCGATGCTGCGGCCAGTGATTTGCCGTTGCTGGACGGCCGTTGGGGTGATGACCTGTTCAACCCCGAAACCCTCAAGCAACTGGGAGTCCGCGTGGGCAGCGGGATTGCCGCAGGCGCCGCTGCCGGTGCAGGAGTGGACTTGATGGTCGGCGGCCTGACGCTGGGCGCGGCAGCACTGGCCGGGGCCATCGCCGGCGGCGCCCTGCAAACCGCGCGCAGCTATGGCAGCCGCTTGCTGGGCAAGCTCAAGGGCCAGCGCGAGCTGACCGTGGATGACAGCGTGCTGCGATTGCTGGCCTTGCGTCAGCGCCAATTGCTGCATGCCCTCAACGCTCGCGGGCATGCGGCGGTGGACAGCATCAAGGTTGCCACCCCGCAGGACAAAACCTGGCGCGAAGGCAAACTGCCAGAAGCGCTGAACAAAGCCCGTGCGCACCCGCAATGGTCATCGCTCAACCCGCACCCGAAACTGAGCCAGACCGAACGACAGGAGCAGATCGGGCTACTGACCCAACAGATCTGACCCCTGCTCCTACAGGTCATGGGCAAAGGGCCAAAAGGTCAGCTGGCCAATAGTCGAACGGCCTTGTCCTTGAGCATTTGCAGGTCGATGACCGGCACCTGCACTTGCTTGGCCTGTTCGTCCCAGACCCGCATGCGCAGGCTGAGCTGGCATAGCGGATCCTGCTCGAAGGCATCGGCTTCAGACTCGCTCATCAGCCCGCCCTGATACCCCAGTGTACGAATGCTGGCTTCACTCAACAGCTCGTAGTACCCGGGCTGGCGCAGGGTCAGGTAGCGCTTGGCCTGTACGTGGTATTCCACCAGTTTCGCCATCCGCTCGCTAAAGCCTGCACGGCGCAAGTAATCAGCCCCGACCCGCTCATGACTGACTACCCCGTAACCGTTCATGTTCTTCGCGTCATTGACACAAAAGTGTCCGATATCGTGAAAGAACGCGGCAAGCACCACTTCATCGTCACAGCCCTCGTTGAGCGCCAGCTGCGCTGCCTGGGACATGTGTTCAATCTGCGACACCGGTTCGCCAATGTAATCATCGCTACCGTACTGGCGGTACAAAGCAAAAACCGCTTCCACCACTTGCTGCGCATCACTCATCACAACTCCTCCAGCAGCCGGGCCATATTGCCCTCGGCCATCGCCGGGCCCACGCTCATGCCCACCCCGGTTTGCATCAGCGCGGCGCTCAGGCCGGGCGCCACTTGCAGCCAGGTAAAGGGTTTGGCCCCCCGGGCACCATAGACCCCCTGCCAGCGCTCAACCACCTGCACTTCACAACCAAGGGTCTGCTCGCACAGTTGCAGCATCCAGTTGTCCACCTGCTCGCCATTGAACGGCGACGGATCACGGCCGTAATCGTGGGAATCCCCGATGATCAAGTCCCCGTAAGGAGTCGGACTGACCAGCAGATGAATCCCGTGCCGATCCAGATGCGGGCTGTCGCGCAGGATGTCGGCCTGTACCGCTGCCGCTTCCGGCAAGTCGGCAAAGGCGCCGTAATGCACACAGCTGAGGCCGGTCATCAGCGCATGTTGCAGCTGCAAATCAATTTTGGGCCGCACACGCAGCATTTGCAGACGGCAGATCTGCGGATCGAGGCTGGCCAGCGGTTCAGCCAGCAAGGTCTGGTAGTCATGCCCGGAACACACTATGACTTGCGCGCCTTTAAAACTGCCGGCAGTGGTATGGACGTAGCCCGGCTCGACTTCACTGACCAGGGTCGAGAAGTGAAACTCTACGCCCAGCTCCCGTTGCAGGTACCCGATCAACGCCGGGATGGCTTCGCGCGAGTACAGCTGCTGGTCATCCAGCCCGTGAAGGGCGGCGCGATGATGGCTGAACTGGCCGCCATACAGCCGGTCCAGATCGGCGCCCCGCAGCAGCTCGGCGCGGTAGCCGAATTCGCGGGCCCGGCCCTGGCAAAAGACATCCAGCAGGTGCTCTTCGGCTTCGGTACGGGCGAACAGGTACGAACCGTTTTGCTTGAGATCGAAACCTGCCTGCTGCGCCCAGCCAGCCCAGATCTCGCGGCTGGCGCGGGCCAGGTCCAGCATCTCTCCTGGCGGCTGGCCGGTCACCAGCGCCATGCCGAAGTTGCGTACGGAGGCGCCCAGCGGCGTGGCGCTGCGCTCAAAAACCTGGACCTTGAGCCCGCGCTTCGCGGCCGCAAAGGCATGGGACAGGCCCAGAATGCCGGCACCAACGATAAGGATTGTTTGAGTCATAAGCATGTCCTGATGGAGCGGGCTTCTGTAGGAGCAGCCGGTCGACGCTCCTACAGGTTTTGTGTGTTGAGAAAGTTACTGCGCCACTTTCTCGGACTTGCCGTCATAGCGCTTGCGCCATTCGGCCAGGATGCTGTCGCGGTTCTGTGAAGCCCAGGCGAAGTCGTTCTTGATCAGGCGCTGTTCGTAGTCCGCTGGCAGTTCGGTCTGCGGCTTGGCGATGCCGGGTTGTGCGAGCACGGCGAAGTTCTCTTTATAAAGCTCCATCGCCGCCGGGCTTGCAGAGAAGTCGGCCAGCTTTTTCGCCGCCTCTTCATGGGGTGTGCCCTTGATCACGGCGGTGGCTTCGATCTCCCAGCCCAGGCCTTCCTTGGGCAACACGATGTCCAGCGGTGCCCCCTGGCGCTTGAGCTGCACGGCCGGGTATTCGAACGAAATACCGATCGGGAACTCGCCGGAAGCCGCGAGTTTGCAAGGCTTGGAGCCGGAGTGGACGTACTGGCCGATGTTCTGGTGCAGTTCATCCATAAACTGCCAACCCTGCTTCTCGCCGAAGGTTTGCAGCCAGGCACTCACATCCAGAAAACCGGTACCCGAGGACGCCGGGTTGGGCATCACGATCTTGCCTTTGTATTCGGGCTTGGTCAGGTCTTGCCAGCTCACCGGTTTGCTCAGCCCCTGCTTTTGCGCCTCGATGGTGTTGAAGCAAATGGTCGCGGCCCACACGTCCATCCCCACCCAGGCCGGCGGGTTGGCTGCATCGCGGTAGTTGGCGCCGATCTTGGCCAGGTCCTGGGGGGCGTAGCTTTGCAGCATCCCTTGCTGGTCCAGAATCGCCAGGCTGGAGGCGGCCAGCCCCCATACCGCATCGGCTTGGGGGCGGGCTTTTTCAGCCAGCAGCTTGGCCGTGATGATGCCGGTGGAGTCGCGCACCCATTTGATCTCAATGTCCGGGTTGGCCTTCTCGAAAGCCCGCTTGTAGGTTTTCAGTTGCTCGGCTTCGAGGGCCGTGTACACGGTCAACTCGGTTTTGCCAGCAAAGGCGTTGAAGCTAAAAGCAGTGAGGACAGCAGCGGCAAGGGCAAGCGGCTTGAACATGGTGCGGTTCCTTTTGGTTTTAGTGAGCAAGCGTTGAATGGCACGGGTCATTGCACAGGTGCGCCCTGGCGCCAGGCCTGGGAGCGGCGCAGCAAGCCGCGTGAAGCCCAGGCCAGCAGCAGGGACACGCCCGCCGAAGTGAACAGAATCAGGGTCGACATGGCCGCCGCGCCGCCAACGTTGCCGGCATCGTCCATGTTCAGCACGGCCACCGCCGCGAGGATGGTGTCGGGGCTGTAGAGGAAGATCGCCGCCGACACCGTGGTCATGGCCGAGACGAACAGGTAGCGCACGATGTCGAGCAACGCGGGCAGGCAGATCGGCACGGTGACGCGCCAATAGTGGCGATGCAGCGGCGCCTTCAGTGATAGCGCGGCGGCTTCAAACTCGCTGTCCAGTTGGCGCAAGGCGGTGGTCGCGGTCATTTGCGCGGTGGTCAAATAGTGAGCAATGGTGCATACCACCAGCAGCGTCATCGTCCCGTAGAGCACATGCAGCGGGTTGCCCGGCAGGTTGAAAAAGAACACGTAGCCCAGGCCCAGGACCAGACCCGGTACTGCCATCGGCACGAAGCTGAGCATGCGCAGTGCCAGATTCAGGCCTTTTTGGCCGTTGCTCTTTTCCATCAGGTACGCGCCGGTGAAGATCAGCACGCTGCCGATCAGTGCCGCGCACAACGCCATGGTCACGCTGTTGCGGTAGGCCAGCCAGCCACCGCCTGCCGTGTCGTTGAACTGGTAGTGATTGAGCGACAGCGACAAGTTGTACGGCCAGAACTTGACCAGTGACGAGTACACCGCCATGCCGAACACCAGTAACAAGGTGGCGCAAATCAGCAACACAATGGCCAGGTAACAGCGATCACGTACTGTCGAGGGCAGTGGTTTGAATACCTGGGCCCGCCCGCTCATCGAGTCGCCATGCTGGCGGCGCAGCCAGGCATCCACGGCGAAGCTGAACAGCGCGGGCAACAGCAGCACCATGCCGATCAAGGCACCGCGACCGAATTGTTGTTGTCCGACCACGGCCTTATAGGCTTCCAGCGCCAGCACCTGATAATCGCCCCCCACCACCACCGGTACGCCGAAGTCGGTGATGGTCAGGGTGAACACCAGGCAGAAGGCGGCGAACACCGCCTGGCGGGTGCCAGGCCAGGTGATACTGCGAAAGGCTTTGAAGGGCCCTGCCCCCATGCTCGATGCGGCGTCGAACAAGCGCGCATCGGCCAGGGACAGTGCTGAAAGCAGAATCATCAGGGCGTGGGGGAAAGTGTAAATCGCCTCACCCAGCACGATGCCCCAGAAGCCATAGATGTTGTCCGAAATCAGCCCGCGCAACATGCCCTGATTACCAAACAGGTACACCAGTGCAATGCCCGGCAACATCGAAGGGGCCATCAGCGGCAACAGCGAAAGGCCGCGCCAGATGCGCTTGCCGGGAATCATTGTGCGCTGCAGTGCGTAGGCAAACAGGTAGGCCAGCGGGACCACAATCGCCGCCACACTCAGGGATACCTTCAGGCTATTACCCACCAGCCAGTGAAAATTGTCGCTGGTCACCAGCTCCCGTGCCGCCACCCAGCCACCGCCCTGGCCATCCTCGGCGCTGAAGCCGCGCCAGAAGATCGCCAGCAATGGCATCAGTACCGCCACACCCAGCAGCAGCAAGAGCAGCAGCTTGCCGCCGACCACGAAAATCCTGTCGCCGAGTTCTGCGCTGGAGGTTTTAGGGATCACTTTGCCGGGCACTGGCAGGGCCATTTCAGCCGCCATCTCAGGCAAACACCTGCAGGCTGTTTGGCGGCAAGGCGACAACAATGTCCGGGGCCCCAAGGCGCGGCAGGTCCTGGCTGCCGACTTCAGCAGTCAGCGCGTGGCCCGGCAAATGGTTGAGTTCAAAGCTCATGCGGCAGCGATTGCCCAGGAAGGTGATTTCGCGCACCCGCGCCGGGAACAGGTTCTCCTGGTGCAGCAGCGGATTGACGCTGATGGCCTCGGGACGGCAGAACAGACGGCCCGATGCGGCACGCCCGGCATCGTCCGCCAAACGCATGTTCATGCCGCCGACCCGGGCGTGGGTGGCGCTGTTACGCTCGAAGGGCAGCCAGTTGCCTTGCCCGACGAACTCGGCCACAAACGGAGTGGCGGGCCTGTCGTAGATTTCCTGCGGGGTGGCGTATTGTTCGACCTTGCCATTGTTCATCACGGCAATGCGGTCAGCCATCAGCATGGCTTCGTCCTGGTTGTGGGTCACCATCAGCGTGGTAATGCCCAGGCTGCGCTGCAACTGGCGCAGCTCGGTACATAAATGCTCTCGCACACGGGCGTCCAGGGCCGACATGGGTTCATCGAGCAGCAACAGCGAAGGCGACGGTGCCAGGGCGCGGGCCAGGGCCACTCGCTGCTGCTGGCCGCCGGAGAGCTGGCCGGGGAATTTCTTTTCGCTACCGGTCAGGCCCACCAGTTCCAGCATGGCCGCGACCCGTTTGCGCACCACGTCACGACTGCTGCCGGCCAGGCCGTAGGCGATGTTGGCTTCGACTGTCAGATTGGGGAACAGCGCGTAGGACTGGAACAGAATTCCGTAGTCACGGGCTTGAGGTGCAAGGTCAGACACATCGCGATCACCCAGATACAGCACACCGTTGTCCTGGCGTTCAAGCCCGGCGATGCAGCGCAGCAGGGTGGTCTTGCCGCAGCCGGACGGCCCCAGCAGGCACACCAGCTCGCCAGCAGCGACCTCCAGCGATACATCATCCAGCGCATTGAAAGCGCCAAAGCGCTTGCTCACATTGCGCACCTTCATAGGCACGCCCGGTTGGGTCAAAGCGGTTGCGTTCGAGCTGTTCATGGATGCACCTCATCAAGCAGATGGGGCTCATCCTAGAGGCGCAATGCGTACAGGATGTGGCAGTAAGGCAAATTCTGCCGATAGAGGTATTGGTGGTTTTTGGATGGGGTGGCTGTAGGAGCGAGCTTGCTCGCGAGCTCCTGGAACGGCTCGCGAGCAAGCTCGCTCCTACAGGTTGGGGTATTCGCTCAGGCCGGAGCCATTTCCTGCGCCAGCCCCAAAAAGGCCGCCGGCAGACGCGCAGATTTGCGCTCTTTGAGGCAGTACAGGTATTCAGCTATTTGCGGCGCACCTTCGAGGGTCAGCACCCGCAGTTGCGGATCGTGGGGCACTTCCTGGCGGGCGATGATGCTGATGCCGATGTTGCGCAACACCGCCTCGCGGATCGACTCCCGGCTACCGATTTCCAGCAGTGGACCAAAGCCGACACCGGCGCCGGCAAGTAATTGCTCGGTGAGTTTGCGGGTAGTCGAACCCTGCTCGCGCATCAGCAGACAATGCCCGGCCAGCGCGCTGAGCCGCACGTGATCGAACTTGGCCAGCGGGTGGTTGCGATGCACCGCCAGCACCAGCGGATCGGTCCCCAGCACCCGGCGAATCAGCCTCGGGTCATCCACCAGTTGCGAGGAGGCGGCGATATCCACCCGGTATTCGTCCAGCGCTTCGAGCACTTGCTGCGAATTGCCGATATCCACCGACACTTCAATTTGCGGCAGGCGCTCGCGAAAGGTTTTCACCAGATCGAGGATGTAGTACGGGGCGGTGGCGGCGATGCGCAGGGTGCCGGTGCCATGACCGCTATTGCGCAAAAAGAATTCTATGTCGGCTTCTTGCTGGATCAGCGCCTTGACCATCGGCAGCAAACGCACACCGTCATCGCTGAGGGTCAGGCGCCGACCGCCGCGGTAAAACAGCTCCACCGCGTATTGGCTTTCGAGCTGACGGATCTGCGTGGTCACGGTCGGCTGGCTAAGCCCGAGCTTTTTCGCTGCCTGAGTAATGCTGCCCAATTGGGCCACCCGGTAAAACGCTTTCAGCTCGGCACTCAGCACTGCGGCCTCTCTTGATCTATTTGCGCAGCAGGCGCAAACCGTTGAACACCACCAACAGGCTCACGCCCATGTCGGCAAACACGGCCATCCACATGGTGGCCATACCCAGGAAGGTTACCGCAAGGAAGATCCCTTTGATGACCAATGCCAGGGCAATGTTTTGTTTGAGGATGCTGGAGGTCTGACGTGACAGACGAATGAACGCCGGGATTTTGCGCAGATCGTCGTCCATCAGGGCGACATCGGCGGTTTCAATCGCGGTATCTGTACCGGCAGCCGCCATGGCAAAACCAATTTCGGCGCGGGCCAGTGCCGGTGCGTCGTTGATCCCGTCGCCGACCATGCCAACGTGATGGCCCTGGGCATACAGCGCTTCAATTGCCTTGAGTTTGTCGTCGGGCAACAAGTTGCCCTGGGCCTGATCAATCCCCACCTGGGCCGCGATGGCGCTGGCGGTATGCGGGTTGTCACCGGTCAGCATCAGGGTTTTGATCCCCAGTTCATGCAACTCGCGAATCGCTTCGCGACTGGACTCCTTGACCGTGTCGGCCACGGCGAACAAGGCCAGCGGACCGGAACTGTCGCAAAGCAAAATCACGGTTTTACCCTGCTTCTCGAGGGCAAAGAGCTTTTCTTCCAGTGCCGGTGAGCACAAGTTCAACTCCTCAACCAGACGATGGTTACCCAGGTGATAAACCTTGCCGTCGATTTCACCGCGTACACCACGCCCGGCCAGGGCGGTGAAGTTATCCACAGCCCGCAGCGTCAGGTTTTTATCCACAGCGGCATTGGCCACCGCCAGGGAAACCGGGTGATCGGAGCGGGTCGCCAGACTCGCGGCCAGCAACACCGCGCTCTCGGTCACCAGCGGGTCGAGTGGCAAGTAATCGGTTTGCACCGGCTTGCCGTGGGTGATGGTGCCGGTTTTATCCAGCGCCAGAAAATCCAGCTTGTGACCGCTTTCGAGGTACACCCCGCCCTTCACCAGAATCCCTTTGCGTGCCGCAGCGGCCAGACCGCTGACAATGGTCACGGGGGTCGAGATGACCAGCGCACACGGGCACGCCACCACCAGCAACACCAGGGCGCGATAGATCCAGTCAAACCATACGCCACCCATAAACAGTGGCGGAATCACAGCTACCGCCAACGCAAAGATGAACACCACCGGGGTGTAGATTTTGGCGAAGCTGTCGACAAAACGCTGGGTGGGAGCCCGGGCGCCCTGGGCTTGCTCTACCGCGTGGATGATCCGCGCCAGGGTCGAATTGCTGGCCGCAGCAGTGACCCGGTATTCCAGCGAGCCGGCCTGGTTGATGGTGCCGGCAAATATTTTGTCGCCGACGGTTTTCTCGATCGGCAGGCTTTCACCGGTGATCGGCGCCTGATCGATGGTCGAACTGCCCGCCACCACTTCGCCGTCCAGGCCGATGCGCTCGCCGGGGCGTACGCGCACGATGGCGCCCAGTTCGACGTCTTTAACCTCACGTTCCAGCCAGCTGCCATCAGCCTGTTGCACGGTGGCCTTGTCCGGCGCCATTTGCATCAGGCCGCCGATGGCGTTGCGCGCCCGGTCCAGGGATTTGGCTTCGATCAATTCGGCCACGGTAAACAGGAACATCACCATGGCAGCTTCTGGCCATTGGCCGATCAGCACGGCACCGGTCACGGCAATGCTCATCAGCGCGTTGATGTTCAGGTTGAGGTTTTTCAGGGCAATCCAGCCCTTTTTGTAGGTGGTCAGGCCGCCGCTGAGGATCGACACCAAAGCCACCAGTGCAATCACCCAGGTCGGCGCGGCATCGGTAAAATGCAGCACTTCAGCCGCCAGTGCACCGACACCGGCCACGGCCAGCGGCCACCAGTGTTTGCTGGCAGGCGGGGTTACGGGGCCGGCCGCATCAGTGTCCGACTCCAGCGAGTCGGCCTGCATGCCCAGGGATTTGATGGCCGCGATGATGGGTTCAGTCGACGGCAAGTCGTGGGTCACACCCAACACCCGATTGATCAGGTTGAATTCCAGTTGCTGCACGCCCGCCAGCTTGCCCAGCTTGTTCTGGATCAGGGTTTGCTCGGTGGGGCAGTCCATGGCTTCGATACGAAAGCTGCTCAAGCGGGCGCCCGCCGTAGGGGCAGCGCTGAGCTTGATTACGCTCGGGGCCTCGGCTGCAGAGCAGCAGCTGTGCCCATGGCCGGCATGCTCATCTTTCTTGCCATGATCGTGATCGTGATCGTGATCGTGATCGTGATCGTGATCGTGATCGTGATCGTGGCCAGCATGGGGCTTGTGGTGGGTGTGAATGGAATCGCTCATCAGGTTGCGTCCGCAAAAGGTGCCTGTTGCCAAGTAAAGACCCTGTAGCCACTATAGGGTCAAGCACCCTTTCGGAGATAACCGTAATGAAAATTGGCGAACTGGCGAAATTGACCGACTGTCAGGTCGAAACCATCCGTTATTACGAACGTGAAGGGCTGCTGCCGGAGCCTGCGCGCAGTGAAGGCAACTACCGGTTGTACACCCAGGCCCATGTCGAGCGACTGACGTTCATCCGTAATTGCCGCAGCCTGGACATGACCCTGGAAGAAATCCGCAGCCTGCTCAATTTGCGCGACAGCCCCCAGGATCAATGTGAAAGCGTGAATGCGCTGATCGATGAACACATCCACCACGTCAAGGCGCGGATCGATAGCTTGCTGGCACTGCAGGCACAACTTCTGGACCTGCGCCAACGCTGTGGCGAAGGGCCGAACGCAGAGCATTGCGGGATTTTGCAGCAGCTGGAGGTCAGCGGCTCAGTCAGTGCGCCGCAAGGCGAACCGAGCCATGTGGGCAGAAGCCACGGGCATTGATACCACCGACAACATCAAAACCTGTAGGAGCGAGCTTGCCTCGCGAGCTTTGTAAGGATCGCGAGGCAAGCTCGCTCCTACAGGAGACCGGGGTTTACACCGCCATCGGGGCGGTCATGGGCGCATGGTGCTGGTAGCCTTCGAGGCTGAAGTCACCCGGTTCGATCAGGCCCAGCCATTCAGGCTGGTACACGCCAGTCTTGGCGAATTCCGGTACACGGTCCGAAATCACCAGTTTTGGCATTGGGAACGGCTCGCGGGTCAACTGTTCGTTGAGCATGTCCAGGTGGTTTTCATACACGTGGGCATCACCGATGAAGTAGGTGAACCAGCGCGGCGTGTAACCGGTCAGGCGACCGATCAGGCTCAACAGCGCAGCACCTTCGGTCAGGTTGAACGGCGTGCCCAGGCCCAGATCGTTGGAGCGGATGTAAAGGGTCAGGGAAATTTCCTTGGTCTCGACATTCGGGTGGAACTGGTACAGCAGATGGCACGGCGGCAGGGCCATTTCGTCGAGCTGGGCGCAGTTCCAACCGTGGAACAGAATACGGCGGCTGCCCGGGTCGTTGATGATCGTGTCCACACACTGGCGTACCTGATCGATGGCTTTGTACAGCACCACGTAGGCCTGGCCGTCTTCTTCGCCGTCAGCAATCTGCCGATAACCCTGGCTCAACGACAGTTCGATTGCGGCCTGGTTGCTGCTCGCAATTTGCTTGTACGCCGGCCATTTGCGCCATTGCACGCCGTAGATTTCCCCCAGGTCGTCTTCACCCTGACGGAACGGGTTGGCCAGCCACTGGGCGTTTTCGTTGGCGTTCTGGTCCCACACTTTGCAGCCCAGGGCGCGGAAGTCTGCAGCGCTGTTTACCGGGCGCAGGAAACCGCACATCTCGCCAATCGCAGATTTGAACGCCATACGACGGGTGGTGATGGCCGGGAAGCCTTCCTTGAGGTCATAGCGCAGCATGGCGCCGGGCAGACTGATGGTCTTCACCCCGGTGCGGTTGGCTTGCAAGGTGCCATTTTTGATGACGTTGGCAACGAGATCGAGATATTGCTTCATGGTTTTCCTACCGTTTGAATGCAGGGCGGTGTGCGCCCTGCGATTCGAATTCATTACGCAGCTTTTTGAGCCGCTGGATCGCTGTGGTAAGCCCACCAGATCAGTAACAGACCGCCGAGGATCATCGGGATGCAGAGAATTTGCCCCATCGTCACCCAGCCGAACGCCAGATAGCCTAGCTGAGCGTCAGGCACGCGAACGAACTCGACGATAAAGCGGAAGATGCCGTAGAACAGGGCGAACATCCCGGAAACCGCCATCGTAGGACGAGGTTTGCGCGAGTACAGCCAAAGAATCAGGAACAGTGCCACACCTTCCAGCGCAAACTGATAAAGCTGCGACGGATGGCGCGCCAGTTGCTGAGGGTCGGTAGGAAAGATCATTGCCCACGGCACATCGCTGGCCTTACCCCACAACTCGGCATTGATGAAGTTGCCGATACGACCGGCGCCCAGGCCAATCGGCACCACCGGTGCAATGAAGTCCATGATCTGGAAAAACGACTTGCCGTTGCGTTTACCGAACCACCAGACGGCCAGCATCACGCCGATCAGCCCGCCGTGGAACGCCATGCCGCCTTTCCAGACCTCGAAAATCAGCAACGGGTTGGCGATGTAAGCACTCAGGTCGTAGAACAGTACATAGCCCAGTCGGCCGCCGACAATGACGCCCATGGCCACCCAGAACACCAGGTCAGAGAGTTTCTCCTTGGTCCAGGTCGGATCGAAGCGGTTCAGACGTCGCGACAGGATCAGCCAGGCTGCGCCTATGCCGATCAGGTACATCAAACCGTACCAATGGATTTTCAGCGGACCAATGGCCAATGCCACCGGGTCAATCTGCGGGTAAGGCAGCATTGCGACTCCTTGTTAGATCAGGAAACTCAAACCGGCACAGGACAACAGCACCGCATACAAATTTGATCGGCATGGTAACGGAAGGGAGGCCTTGGGCTCTAGTGAATGGCGTGACAGGCTGAGGCAATCTATAAGTACAGTGATTAAAAAAACATTAAGGACTGCCCATGTGTCTGATTGTATTCGCCTGGCGCCCCGGCCACGCCCAGCCTCTGGTCGTAGCGGCCAACCGTGATGAGTTTTATGCGCGCCCCGCAAAGCCCCTGGCGCAGTGGGTCGATGCGCCTCAAGTGTTTGCCGGCCGCGATCTGGAGGCAGGTGGCACCTGGCTCGGGGTAGGTGCCAACGGGCGCTTTGCGGCGCTGACCAATATTCGTGAACCGCACAAGCCACCTTCGCGGCGCTCGCGCGGGGAGCTGGTATCTGACTTCCTGAGCGGTAACCAGTCAATTGGCGAGTATTTCGCTGACGTTGGCCGTCGTTCAGTGGAATATGCCGGGTTCAACCTGTTGCTGGGCACTGGCGATCAGCTCTGGCATTACAACTCCCGGGATGTGGCGCCGCAGTTACTCGAAGCCGGGATTTATGGCGTGTCGAATGCCGGGCTGGATACACCGTGGCCCAAGTTGCTGAAGGCCAAGGCCGCCCTGGCCGAGATAATCAATGATCCTCAGCCGCAAGCACTTCTGGCGCTGCTCAATGACCGCCAGACGGCGCCGTTCAGTGATTTGCCTGATACCGGCGTAGGCCTGGCCACGGAGAGCTTGCTGTCGAGCGTGTTTATTTCCAGCCCCAGCTACGGTACCCGCGCCAGCACCGCACTAATTGTGAACGCAGACGGTTCGAGACTGATGGTTGAACACAGCTTTGGCCCGTTGGGTGGGCGCTTGGGAGAGGTAAAAATCCAGGGATGACCCAGATTCCACTATAGGAGCGAGCTTTTAACAGCTCGCGAGCAAGCTCGCTCCTACAGTCCTGCAGAGGGATGATCAATAAGGTTTGATTGCCGCCGGGTTCATCATGCGGGTCAGGCCCATGTTTTTCAGGGCCAGTTGCACGGTGCTGCGAATCACCTGCGGATTGTCGATGGTCATCACTTCTGCCAGCAGTTCCTTCGCACGGCTCAGGCTGACCTGGCGCAACATCCACTTCACTTTCGGCAAGTTGGTGGCGTTCATCGACAAACTGTCAAAACCCATGGCCATCAGCAAAATGGCAGCTGCCGGATCACCGGCCATCTCGCCACAGATACTTACTGGCTTGCCTTCGGCATGCGCATCGCGCACCACTGATTGCAGGGCCTGCAGCACCGCAGGGTGCAAGTAGTCATACAAGTCGGCGACCCGCGGATTGTTACGGTCCACGGCCAGCAGGTATTGGGTCAGGTCGTTGGAGCCCACCGACAGGAAGTCCACCTGGCGCGCCAGTTCCTTGGTCTGATACACAGCGGCCGGAATTTCGATCATGACCCCGATAGGCGGCATCGGCACATCAGTGCCTTCGTCACGCACTTCACCCCAGGCACGGTGCAGCAGGTGCAAGGCTTCTTCAAGTTCGTGGGTGCCGGAGATCATCGGCAGCAAAATACGCAGGTTGTTCAAGCCTTCGCTGGCCTTGAGCATGGCCCGGGCCTGAACCAGAAAGATTTCGGGGTGGTCGAGGGTGACGCGAATCCCGCGCCAACCAAGGAACGGGTTGTCTTCCTTGATCGGGAAGTACGACAGTGACTTGTCGCCGCCGATGTCCAGGCTGCGCATGGTCACCGGTTGCGGATGGAAGGCGGCGAGTTGCTCGCGATAAATCGCCAGCTGCTCCTTTTCGCTCGGAAAGCGCTGGTTGATCATGAACGGCACTTCAGTGCGGTACAGACCTACGCCTTCGGCGCCACGTTGCTGTGCACGGGCCACATCGGCCAGCAGGCCGGTGTTGACCCACAGTGGCATGCGATGCCCGTCAGGGGTGATGCACGGTAGCTCACGCAGGGCATCAAGGCCCTGAGACAGCTGGCGTTCTTCTTCGACGACCTCGGCGTATTGCTTGCGCAGTACATCGCTGGGGTTGGTATAGACCTCGCCGTGGTAGCCGTCGACGATCATCTGAATGCCGTCGACCCTGGAGTACGGCAGGTCAACCAGGCCCATTACCGTCGGAATGCCCATGGCCCGGGCCAGAATTGCCACGTGGGAGTTGCCCGAACCCAATACCGACACCAGACCGGCAAGCTTGCCTTCGGGAACTTCACCGAGCATGGTCGCGGTCAGTTCTTCACTGACCAGAATGGTGTGGTCGGGGTAGACCATGGTTTGCTGACGGTCATGTTGCAGGTAGGCCAGCAGGCGCCGCCCCAGGTCACGCACATCCGACGCCCGCTCGCGCAGGTAGTCGTCATCCATCAGTTCGAAACGGTTGACGTGATCAGTCACCACCTGACGCAGCGCGCCCTGGGCCCACTGACCGGTCTTGATCACATTTTTAACTTCGCTGCCCAGCGACGCATCGTCGAGCATCATCAGATACACGTCGAACAGCGCCTGCTCTTCGGGCCGCAATTGAGTGGCGAGTTTTTTCGAAACGGCGCGCATATCGTTGCGCACACCTTCGAGGGCTGTTTTGAACAGCGCAATTTCAGCCGGAATATCGGTAATGCTCTTGTCAGGAACCACGTCCAGATCAGCCGGGGGCAACATGACCACCGCCGTACCGACCGCCGCACCCGGAGAGCCCGGTACACCGACAAACTTGGCTTCCTGGATGCCCTTGCCCTGACGCCCCAGGCCGCGGATCGAGCCCGTGGCTTCGGCGTGGGCAATAACGCCCGCCAGTTGCGCACTCATGGTCACGAGGAAGGCTTCTTCGCCCTCATCGAACTGGCGGCGTTCCTTTTGCTGGATGACCAAAACCCCGACAACTCGTCGGTGGTGGATAATCGGTGCCCCCAGGAAAGAGGCATAGCGCTCCTCACCGGTTTCAGCAAAGTATCGATAACGAGGGTGATCGGCGGCGTTTTCGAGGTTCAGAGGTTCTTCACGGGTGCCCACCAGGCCGACCAGGCCTTCGTTGGGCGCCATGCTGACTTTGCCGATCGAGCGCTTGTTCAGGCCCTCGGTCGCCATCAGGACAAAACGATTGGTCTCTGGATCAAGCAAATAGACCGAGCAGACCTGACTGCCCATGGCCTCTTTGACGCGCAGCACAATAATCCCCAACGCCGCCTTGAGATCCTTGGCGGAGTTAACTTCCTGGACGATCTTGCGCAGCGTATTGAGCATGGCTCGGGGTCGAACTCCGTGTCAGGCGCGCGTTAAAAGGCGCGGGGCAAGCTCTTTGAGAGCGCGACGGTAAACCTCGCGCTTGAATGTCACCACCTGGCCCAACGGATACCAATAACTGACCCAGCGCCAGCCATCGAACTCCGGTTTACCGGTCAAATCCATCCGCACCCGTTGCTCGTTGGAGACCAGGCGCAGCAAAAACCACTTTTGCTTCTGACCGATACACAGCGGTTGGCTGTGGGTACGGACCAGGCGTTGCGGCAAACGATAACGCAACCAGCCTCGCGTGCAGGCGAGTATTTCTACATCTTCGCGTTCAAGGCCAACTTCTTCGTTCAACTCACGGTACAAGGCGTCTTCCGGCGTCTCATCAGGGTTGATACCGCCCTGCGGAAACTGCCACGCGTCTTGATTGATTCGGCGAGCCCAAAGTACCTGACCAGCATCATTTGTCAGAATAATCCCGACATTAGGGCGGAAACCATCGGGGTCGATCACGGCAACAACCTCGCAAACGCATGTCACCGCATTGTTCCACAAAGGTTGTGAAAGCAGCAACGCGCCTTCCTGCCTTATGTGCACTCTTATGAAAAGACCGTATTCTTGTAGCCTTTTAACAGACACTTCAGCGGGTAATTTCAATGCGACTGGCTTTATTCGACCTGGACAACACCCTCCTGGGCGGCGACAGCGATCACGCTTGGGGCGATTATTTGTGCCAGCGGGGCATTCTCGACGGCGATGCTTACAAGGCACGTAACGATGCCTTTTATCAGGATTACCTGGCCGGCAAACTCGACAACGCCGCCTACCTTAATTTCAGCATGGAAATCTTTGGCCGTCATGACATGGCTCAACTGGATCAATGGCACCGCGAATTCATGCGCGATTGCATCGAGCCGTTGATGTTGCCCAAGGCACACGCCCTGCTGGAAAAGCACCGTGCTGCAGGCGACACGCTGGTCATTATCACGGCCACCAACCGCGTGGTAACGGCACCGATCGCCCAAAAGCTGGGCGTGGAACACCTGATTGCCACCGAGTGCGAAATCGTCGATGGCCGCTATACCGGTCGCAGCACCGACGTGCCGTGCTTCCGTGAAGGCAAGGTGACACGCCTGAACCGCTGGATCGAAGAAAATGGCTACAGCCTGGAAGACAGCTGGTTCTATAGCGACTCGATGAACGACTTGCCGCTGCTGGAGCAAGTGACCCATCCGGTGGCGGTTGATCCTGATCCTAACCTGCGTGCTGAAGCCGAAAAACGCGGCTGGCCAGTGATGACGCTGCGCGACTGAACCGACACCCACTGTAGGAGCGAGCTTGCTCGCGAGCTTTTCATCGCGACAACCGACAGCTCGCGAGCAAGCTCGCTCCTACAGATGCTCATAACAGGGTCAAACCGGCTTGGCGCCCATCAGCCCGGCAATGGCGATAAAGCAAACTGCACAAAAAATCGCCAGACCCAACGTGAACCCCGGATGTTTGGCCACTCGCCCCAATCGCAGGCGATTGAGCCGTACCAGCAACCACAACCAGCTCAAGCCACCCACCAGATACAAACTGCTGCCCGCCAGCAACCACAACTGGCTCAGCGGCCAGCCGGCCATATGCACCAGGAACCAGCCACTCACCGGCAGCGCCACCAGGCACACGGCCTTTAACGCCCAGACAAAGGCCCAGGGCCGCCTTACGATGGCGCCGGACAGATCCTTGTCCCCCGCCCGCCAGCGACGAATCACCACCACCAGCAAAGCAATGGCGCTGACGAACAGCAGCAATGTGCAAACGCCATGCAGCAGTTTTAACGCGGTGAACGTTTCCATTTGATTAATCCCTTGAGCCGTTCAATCAGCGTAGCGGCTATCAGCCAAGAAACAGCTGGTACGCCGGGTTATCGCTCTCATCCCAATACGGATAACCAATTTCAGCCAGGGCTGCCGGTACCAGATGACGCTCATCGGCAGGTACCTGCAGCCCGGCCATGACACGACCATCGGCCGCACCGTGGTTACGGTAATGGAACATCGAAATGTTCCAGCGTCCGCCCAGCTTGTGCAGGAAGTTGAACAGCGCGCCCGGGCGCTCCGGAAATTCGAAACGGAACAGCAATTCATCACTGACCTTGGCCGCATGCCCGCCGACCATATGCCGGATGTGCAATTTGGCCAGTTCGTTCTCGGTCAGGTCGACCACCGGGAAGCCTTGCCCGATCAGACTGGCCAGCAGTGCACTGCGCGGGTCGTTTTCCGGGTGGGTCTGCACACCGACAAAAATGTGCGCCTCGCTACCGGTGTGATAGCGATAGTTGAATTCGGTAATCTGACGCTTGCCGACAGCCTGGCAAAACGCCTCGAAACTGCCCGGCACCTCAGGAATGGTCACCGCGATGATGGCCTCGCGACCTTCGCCCAGCTCGGCCCGCTCGGCCACATGGCGCAGGCGGTCGAAGTTCACATTGGCACCGGAGTCGATGGCAACCAGGGTCTGGCCGCGCACACCGCGCTGTTCAACATACTTCTTGATCCCTGCCACACCCAGGGCACCGGCAGGTTCGGTGATCGAGCGGGTATCGTCGAAGATGTCCTTGATCGCCGCACAAATTTCGTCGGTGCTGACGGTGATCACTTCGTCAACGTAGTCCTTGCAGATGTCGAAGGTGTGCTGGCCAATCTGGGCCACGGCCACGCCGTCGGCAAAAATCCCGACCGCAGGCAGCACCACGCGCTCGCCGGCCGCCATCGCAGCTTGCAGGCAGTTGGAATCATCGGGCTCGACGCCAATGATTTTGATATCGGGGCGCAGGTATTTCACATACGCGGCAATCCCGGCGATCAACCCGCCACCGCCCACCGGTACAAAGATCGCATCCAGCGGTGCCGGGTGCTGGCGCAGAATTTCCATCGCCACGGTGCCCTGCCCGGCAATGGTGTGCGGGTCATCGTAGGGGTGAACGTAGACGTAGCCTTCCTTCTCAACCAATTGCAGCGAGTAGGCCAGGGCTTCCGGGAACGTATCGCCGTGCAGCACCACAATGCCGCCCCGTGAACGCACACCTTCGACCTTGATCTCGGGAGTGGTTTTGGGCATGACGATGGTGGCCTTGACCCCCAGCACCTTGGCTGCCAGGGCCAGACCCTGTGCATGATTGCCCGCCGACGCGGTGACTACGCCACAGGCACGCTCGGCGTCACTCAAATGCATGAGCTTGTTGTAAGCGCCGCGAATCTTGAACGAGTACACCGGCTGCAAATCTTCGCGCTTGAGCAAAATATGGTTGCCCAACCGCTCGGAGAGCTGGTTGGCAGCTTGCAAGGGGGTTTCTACGGCAACGTCATAAACGCGCGAGGTGAGGATTTTCTTAACGTACTGTTCGAGCATCGGAAAGCTTCACTGGGCGGGTTGGCAGGGACCAAGGAGTCTACCCCAGCGTTTACGCAACCGACCACACGAAAGGGAAGGTTTATTAGGGCCATCTCAATCGCCGGCAAGCCAGCGCCCACCTATTGCCATCACACCCGCCACACAACCGGGCGCTTGCCTCTATAATGCGGGCCCTTCTGTTCCCCTTCCCGCCCGGAGCCCCCCATGACCCAGGACCAACTCAAACAGGCCGTAGCCCAGGCTGCCGTCGACTTCATCCTCCCAAAGCTGGATGACAAGAGCGTCGTAGGGGTCGGCACCGGCTCCACGGCCAACTGCTTTATCGATGCCCTGGCACTGCACAAGGGTGCCTTCGACGGCGCCGTGGCCAGCTCCGAAGCCACTGCCGCGCGCCTCAAGGGCCACGGTATTCCGGTATACGAACTGAACACCGTCAGCGACCTTGAGTTCTATGTCGATGGCGCTGATGAAAGCGACGAAAACCTGAACCTGATCAAAGGCGGCGGCGCAGCCCTGACCCGCGAGAAGATCGTGGCCGCCGTGGCTAAAACTTTTATCTGCATTGCCGACGGCAGCAAGCTGGTACCGGTGCTGGGCGCGTTCCCGCTACCTGTTGAAGTGATCCCGATGGCCCGCAGCCATGTAGCCCGCGAACTGGTCAAGCTGGGCGGCGACCCGGTTTACCGCGAAGGCGTGGTGACGGACAACGGCAATATCATCATCGACGTGTTCAACATGCAGATCACCAACCCGGTAGAGCTGGAGCGTCAGATCAACGCCATCGTCGGCGTCGTGACCAACGGCCTGTTTGCAGCCCGCCCGGCTGACCTGCTGTTGCTGGGTACCGCTGAAGGCGTGAAAACCCTGACCCGCTAACCCAAACTTGTAGGAGCGAGCTTGCTCGCGAGCTCTTGATGGCCGGCTGAAAAGCTCGCGAGCAAGCTCGCTCCTACAGTTTGTTTTTTTATGTTTTATGGTTTTTTGAACACGTAAAACAGATTCGGCTCACTCACCACGTACAACGTCCCTTCGTCGTCCATGGCGACACCTTCCGCTTGTGGCACTGTTTTTTTCAGGCCATGACGGCCCTTTTTCAGCGATAGCGTGCTGATAGGCCGCCCGTCTATATCCAGCTCCAGCAACAACCTCGATTCATCGGACAAAGCCAGCAAATGCCCGCTGCGCTCGTCAAACTGCAAACTCGACAGATCGCGAACAAACAACCGGGCATCACGCCGCGCATTGGTTACCACGTGGATGGCAGACGGCATCTGGGGATTGTCCTGAGGGAAGCCCCGCACTTCGTAAATCAGCATCGGATCACGCTCCTTGGCCACAAACAGCCGTTTGCCGACCGAGTCGTATGCCAACCCTTCAAACCCCTTGTTACCCCGCAGATGGATCCCCAGCGTCAGTTGCTCCGCCTCCCGGGCATTGAGCACCAGAGTGTTGTCATCAAGCCTGACCTTGAAAAGCCGCTGCTCACGCTCGTCGGCAATCACGTAGGTATTGGCGTCAATAAACTCAACCGCCTCGGCATCGCCAAACCCGACCAGGGCAATGCGCCGCACAATCCGGCCATCCAGGGACAGCTCAACCAGTTCGGCATTTTTGTTGGTCACGGTAAACAGGCTTTTACGCAGCGGGTCGTAGGTCAGTGCCGAGACATCGTCCTCAAGCCCTTCAATCACCTGACCTTGCACCACGGCGCGATACTCGCCCAGATTGATCGCTGCGGGATTGGCGAGTTGCCACAGCCGGTTGACCTTGAACCAGGTGTGCTCGAACAGACGGTAATGTTGTGCGGCAAAACCGGCAGCAAGCAGAGTTAGAAGCAGAGCAAGAGCGCTAAAACGATTGAAGCGGAGCATTGGGCCGAACTCAAAGAAAAATCAGGCGGGTGAAATACCATGACCGGATTAATTCAAACTTAACAACCTGGCCCGCCGTGTGCGCGGCCCGGGCTTGCCTGCGTTAGCATCGGCCCGGTCCTGGCGGTCAATGCTCAAGGCTTGTTGGCATTTTTCTCGAAGCGATAAAACAGATTTGGCTCACTGACCATGTACAGGGTGCCTTTCTCATCAATTGCCACCCCTTCCGCCCGGGGAATGGTTTTTTTGAGACCGTTAAAGCCGCTAAGCAAGGTCATGAAACTGACTTGCTCACCCAGTTCATCGAGCTCCAGCAGCATGTGGGAATCTGCCGAAAGCACCAGGGTATGGCCCGTTCGCGGATCAATGCTCAAGGCCGACAGGTTGCGCAAATCCAGCTCGTCGCTAGGCACTTTCTGCTTGGTGCCAGTGAGGGTCTGGCTGCCATCGCTTTTCCACACATACAACTGCGGCGGACGCTCTTCGCCCAGCAACAGTTGCTGGCGGCGCGGGTCCCAGGCAATGGCCTCAAAAGCTTTGTTCTGATTCCTGGAAGGCCCCAGGTTGTACTTGGGGAAGTCGGCAATATTCAGGGATTTGGTGTTCGCATCGATATTGATGATGGTCAGCAAGTGTTCGCGCTCATCGACAATGGCCAGCAGGCCATTTTCCATCACCGTCAGGCCTTCAGGGTTGCTCCAGCCCACCAGAGGAATTTTGCGCAGTACATCGCCATCGAGGGTCAATTCCACCAAGAACGGGTTTTTACCCATCACCGAAAACAGCGTTTTGCTCAGCGGGTTATAAGCCAGATCCGACGCTTCGTCCTTTTCCATTCCCGGTAACGGCTTGGCATCTATCGTCACCACATAGTCAGGCAACCACACGCTTTCGTTCTGTTCTTGCGGGTTCTCAAACTGCTCCAGCACCCACAACGCACCCCGGTCATCCCAATGCATGATGGCCGACAGTGCATAAAGCAATGCGCCAAGCAGCAAAAGCCAGTAATACCAGCGCAGATTAAAGCGCGAGCGTACAGGCGGGGTCAGCTGAGGATCTGAGGCCATTTGAATGATCTTCCTAGAAATTTGGCAACGTCTAAATATCACAAAGCGGGCAAACCGACTGCCTGGCTCAAGCCCATTATGCGGATGCAGTGTGAAATAAATGATAAAAACGGCGAAATGCATACCGGATGCATCTGAATGCGGATTCCTGATGAAAGTACGACCTCCAGTCGCCCGTCGATTGCAGGAATAATATGAGCTGGCGTACTGGACTCTATAACTGCGCCTCAAGAGTTATCAGGCCTTACGGACTCACGCTCCCCAAAGTAGAGGGCGTCCTCAAGTTGTGGATCTCCAGGCGTTATTTATTTTGCAGTAAAGCATTAAATACCCCCCCCTTCTTTAGCGTTAATGGCCTGGAACTTACACCTCTATGAAATTAGGGGGGCGAAGAAAACGCCCCCCATCCTGATCATGTGTTTTAAAATTTATCCATGCCTGTGACTACGTCATACGACATCTCTCAACTCGCCGCGCTATCCGAGCACGAGCATTAGCTGGAGCTGCGGGGGAAGCTGCAGGCAGAGGGTTCTGGCGGAACCATTGATTGTCAGCCTCGGCGAGGCTTTCCATTATGTTCAACCGGTCTGCTCTACCATGTCGGGCCATTGCGTCAACATGGCCGTCTAATTGAGCACTGCTTACGATTCTTAATTGACGCGGGTTCTGGATGCCTGCTTCCCCCAATTGCCATGGGTAATACTGGGGATGAGAGCCAGATATAATTTGCCTCACCTCCATAATATAACCGGGGTTATGAACGATCTGACCACTTCCCGCAGGATAGAGGTAAGGACCCGAAAAAACATTCACGGGCTCTGGAGACGGAAGTTGCAGTGGCACGGCAGCAGTGGATGACCCAGGTCGATAAATAGCGGCCCTGTTGGCTGAGTTGGTTTGCCCTATATTTTGCAAATCACCACGGGACAGGTGCGACAACATACGCTCCCGAATACCTCCTTGTTCCAGCATATAGTCTAACTCTACGTTGAGCCTGGGGCGGGCTCCTCGAACTCCCATCCCACCTCTGCCCGGCACCCCACCGGCGTTCTGCAACTTGTGCTGCCAGGCGCCGACAAACTTGCCCGCTTTCTTGACCCCCTTGGCCGCCGCCCCGGCGATTGACGGCGCCGCTGATGCCAGACCTGTGGCCATACCCACAAAGCCCAGAATCCGACCCGCGCTTTCATTGCCGGTGGCCAGCAAGGCTATCGAGGCCACGTCTGCGGCCAGTGACACCACGCTTAAGGTCGCGGTGGTCACGGCGGTGATGTAACTGGCGGTCAACGCCGCAGCGGGGGCCGCCAGGGCACCGAATGAGGCCACCGCGCCCATCACCCCGAACGCAATCCCCACCGCTGGCAGCAACCAGTCCAGCCACGAATGGCCCGAGGGGTCGATGCGGTTGACCGGGTCGCCGGCGCAGTAGGCATAGCCATTGAGGCCGCCTTCACCGAAGGGGCTGAGGCTGTCGCGGCTGTGAAAACGCATCAGCGCCGGGTTGTAGATGCGGTAGTCGCCCAGGAAATACCAGCCGGTGACGTCCTCGCGCAGGCTCCCGGCATAGCCCAGTCGGCTGGTCCCGGCCACGCTTGAACCATAGGCGCCATAGACCGGGTGGTTGATCCCGTCCTGGGCTTCAGTGGTGACCGAGCCCTGGGCATCGGTGCCCAGCAGCATGACTTCACGCACTGCCGACGCCAGCCGGCTTTCGGCTACCGGCACATTTCCGGCACGGACCCAGCGGGTTTGAGTGTCTTCACCCGTCTCGCAGCTGAGCTGGCCGCCGGTGTGGTAACGCCAGCGCGGCCCGCGAGCATCCTCGGTCTTGATGATGTTGCCACCGGGGCCGTAGTGCCAACGACGCTCGCCTGTAGGCAGGGTTACCCCGATCAGTCGGCCGAGGGCGTCGTAGTGCAGTGGATTACCGCGTTCGTCGCGTTTGAGATTGCCGAGGGCGTCGTACTCCAGGGTTACCGGCGCCGGGTAATCGCTTCGGCTGTGGCTGATGTTTATCAGCTGGGTGAGGTCAGAGGGGCTGTAGGTAAAAGTGGTGACATTGTTTGCGCTGCCGTCGGCCAATACGGTTTCCAGACGGCGCACATTGTCCAGCGCATCGTATTCGAAGTGCTGCTCGCGGTAGGTTTTGCCGTGGGCGTCTTCGGGAAGCGATGGGCCTGTAAGGCGATGGGAAATCATGCGGCCACGGATGTCGTAGTCGAAGGTTTCACGACGTACCAGAACACCGTCACGGGTCAATTCGCGCTGGATCAGCTTGCCGTCCTTGCGCCACTGCTGGGTCTGGATTTCAAGGGACTGTCGGGTGGGCGTACGGGTCGCGGTTTCACGACGGGCCGGACGTCCGAGACTGTCGTAGCCCAGGGTCACGGTCATGTCCCGCGAGCCATCTTTTGCCTGGGTGCGCTGTTGGTGAATCCGCGAGGCCGCATCGTAGGTGACGCTGATGGTGACATCAGGCCCCTGCTGCACGCTCAAGCGCCCCAAGGCATCGTATTGGCAGCGCTGCTCTGCGCCGTCGGCATCGGTCAGCCGTGTGACCTTGCCCGATGGCGTGGTGGTTTGTTGTTGCGAGCGCGGTTGATCGCCTTGCCAGGCGTAATCGGCCTTCACCAATTGGCCGGACGGCGACCAGTGATCTTTTTGCAGCCCCAGATTGCCCTGTGTTTCCAGCAAACGGCCACTTAACGGATCGTATTTGTTGAACACGCTGATGCCCGGCGCTTGCATCGACAGCAGCGCCCCGCCCAGTTCCGGCTGGCGTTCGGTCTGGACCTGGGTGCCATCGGGCAAGGTCTGGGTATGGGCGTGGATTTGTCCTTCGGCGTATTGCCATTCAGACACACTCTGGCCGATCTTTTCCCACACCAATCGGCCAAGACCGTCGTATTTGCGCTCGCCCAGCAGCACTTCATTGCTGCCTAGCGAAGGATGGGTGATCGACACCGTGACCGGTAATTCACCGTCATGGCCTTCGGCGTAGGTGCGCTTGATCAGGCTGCCGTCGGGTAGCGTGGTCGACACCAGTCGATCGCGGACATCCCACTCCTGCAAGGTCTCCCGACCCATGGCATCGGACTGGCTGATGCAGCGACCCAGCCCGTCATAGCGCCAGCTCAGTTCGTGCTGGAGCAGTCCATCGGCGCAAAACACCTGTTCTTTTAAAGGCTGTCCATCAAGACCCTGGGTGGTCACGGTTTTGGGCCCGGCCACGCCATTGGCGTCGGTCTGCCAGCGGGTGCCGGTCAGGGCTACCGGGTCGGCAACAGTGTGTTGGGTGACGCCGTCTGCCCCGGTTTCGGTCAGCACATTGCCCCAGTCATCAAAGGTACGTTCGGTGCTCAGGCTCAGGGCCGGAGTGTCTTCGTTACCGAGGTCGTAGCTGGTCTCCCGAAATACCCGGCCCAACACGTCATATTCGCCAGTCCAGGCGGTATAAGTCTCACCGCTGTCGGTCTGTTTTTCTCGACGAATTTCCCGGCCCATACCATCCAGCCAGACGGTTTCCTTACGCCCGGAAGCGCCGATTCGGGTCTGGCAGCGTTCGTTCGCTGACAACGAATAGGCCCAATTGACCTCGGCCTCGAACGCCGAATCCGGGGCGGCGACCTCTTGTACTACACGGCCCAGGGCATCGTGGGCAAAGGCGATGCGCATTTGCTCATCGGTCTGCTCGGTGACCATCAAACCCGAGTACAGATCTTGCGAGGATTGGGAGCTGGATTCATGCCCATCGTGCCCGGTGACGGTGACGTTTTCCTGCAGCACTGCATGCTCAAGAGAGCGGGCATTGCGGGCTTGGTTGAGCTGGTAGCTGTAGGAGCGGGTGGTGCTTTTACCCTGCACGGTCTGAGTTTCACTGAGCATGCGACCGTGGTGGGGCGATGCTGGATCGACGATAAAGGTCTGGCTGGAACGGCCCAGCTCGGTACGTTTTTCGCCCTCCACCAGCAACAGTTTCTCCTCGCTGCTCTGGATAAAGGTCGGCAGTGCAAACTCGGGCGCATCCTGACGTACTGGCAATGATTGATAGCGATATTGAGTCTGCTTCACCGGACCCTCGGTGCCGGGTGGCGGACTCACTGTGCGACTTTTCAGACGGGTAATCCTGCCCAACGGATCGGCCGGGCAGTTGTCGGTCTCACCACTGACCGGGTAATACTCCGACGCTTCAATGCCACCCAATGCATTGCGGTGCCACACCGGGTTGCCCAAGTCGTCGTAACGGGTTTCTTCTTCAGTGCTCAGTTCACGCAGCACCCGCTGCCCGTCCAGCCGCGCCTTGCGGGTAATCACCTTGTGCGGGAACTGGAAGTAAGGCAGTTGCCGGGCAATCGGCAGCCAGGGCTCGTCGTAATAGGTGGTCTCGGTTTCCTGCAGGGTCTGGCCCTGTAACGTGCGTTCGCGGGTCAGCAGATGGAAACGGTTAAAGGTGCGGGATACCGTTTGCAAAACAGTACCCCGGGCATCCATCAGAGTTTCGGTAGAGCCATAAAGGAAATCGCCACCCCCTGTCAGGTGGTAAAGATTGTCCTCACGGTTGCGCCACTGGCGCACCGCCGGCCAGCCAAAGTAATTGTTGGAGCCATAAAGGCCGTAGTCATAACGAACCAGCTGCACCGGCTGGCCATCGCCCGGGTCCTTGCGGGTCTGGCTGACCACCGGCATCCGTGCAAAGGGCGCACCTGCAGGCAGGTTCAGGCCGTTGGCCTCGCTGTAGGTCACTTCCTCGGTGCTACCGGTGGGCTGGGTGCATTTGCTCAGCAACAACAAGCCCGAGCTCGCGGTGCTGTAGTCAAACTGCCAGCCGTTATTGGGCAATCCGTCCACCGTCACCCGGCGCAACTGCCCGGAGATGCGCTGAAAAGTCATCACCATCTGTGAGGGAGTGTCGGGTTGCAGAGTCAGATGGGTAAGCTGGCCTTCGTAGGCAAGTGCCACCAGTGTACGGCCCTGGGCATCGCTGACTTGCTGCAAATAAGCCGCGTTGCCGATCGAGCGCCAGTCAAAACTCAGGGCACTGCCATCGGCTCCCACCAGGGTGCTGACCACCCACAGGCTCGGATGCCCGGCCAATGGAATCAGGCGCTCACAGGTGCCGTCGTTATGCCGCACCCACATCTCCTGGCGCTGAACCGTAACCGTCACCACCGGCAAGCGAACGTCCGGGAAGCGCATGCCCTGGCCAACAATCTCGCCGCGAAAACGCTCGCCGGAATTGAGCTGCAACTGCTGACTGGCGCCGTCCCAGGACGTGGTGCCGAGCATCCAGCCCAGGCCAAAACCCTGATCCTCGGTCATCAAGGGGCTGTAACCCAGACGCAGCTGGCTGATCGGCCCGCGCAGATCGTTGGCGGCGCCGGTGGGCAGGCTCACCGAGGCCGAGAATGAACCGGTGCGTGGGTCGACCCCGGCACTGATGCTGCTCATGAAGTTGTAGGCACCGGAATAAACGTCGCCAGTACTGAACAGGCTGGCGGCGGATCGGGTGTCGGGGGTGTGGTCAGTTGGATTGGTCACGATGGCTATTCCTTAGCGCGATGGAAAGAAATAGCAAAATAAAAGCGCTGACTTGAGGCCAACAATGAGCAGGACTTGTAGGAAACGACGCGACAAAAAGCCCCGTTCGCGCAAGAGCGCCGCAACCCGATGACGCAACCGCAACCGTCAGCAAGACGAATCGTCTATCCATATTCCTAAAAGTTAGTTCTTTTAATTTTTATACTCAATTAGGGTATATGCACCGGACCACCGGACTTTCCAGCTTTTATCCGCACCGCTCAAGCGGTGCTCCAATGAGATGCGAGGTAGGTATGGTCCGTAACACAATTACCCTTGTGGAAATCGCCAGGGCATTGCGTGCAGCCAAGGAGCAGCAGTGATGTCGAACCTGGCGAATGCACACCTGCAAAGCGACCTGGATGTCGCGCCCTTGTTGCTCGCAGCGCACATCCTGCGCACCGACAACGAAGCCCTTCAAGCCGCACGCGATCTGGCTGGCGCCGCCCGTGAGCACGCCGCAAAACGCGATCAGCAACGCAAATTACCGTGGTCACTTATTGAGCAGTTCACCCGCAGTGGACTTGGCAGTATTTCCATTCCCCGCGAGTTCGGCGGGCCACAGGTATCGTTCGTCACCCTGGCTGAAGTGTTTGCCATTATCTCGGCTGCCGACCCGGCGCTGGGGCAGATTCCGCAGAACCAGGTGGGCATTCTCAATCTGATTTCGAGCACCGCGACCCCGTCGCAAAAAGAACAACTGTTCAGCAGCGTGCTGCAAGGCTGGCGCATTGGTAATGCAGGGCCTGAGCGCGGTAGTAAAAATACCCTCGACTTGAAGGCACGCATTACCGCTGACGAGGATGACCTGGTTATCAGCGGTCAGAAGTTTTACTCCACCGGTGCACTGTTCGCGCACTGGATCGCAGTCAAGGCGCTCAACGACGACGGCAAACCGGTCATGGCCTTTGTTCGCCGCGGTACTCCCGGCCTGCGCGTTGTCGATGACTGGTCCGGCTTTGGCCAGCGCACCACCGCCAGCGGCACCGTGTTGCTCAACAACGTGCGAATCGATGACGAACTGGTCATCGACAGCTGGCGCCTGAGCGAAGTCCCGAACATTCAGGGCTCGGTGTCGCAACTGATCCAGGCCGCCATCGATCTGGGCATCGCCCGCGAAGCCATTACCGACGCCATCAGTTTTGTACGTGAACGTTCCCGGCCGTGGATCGACGCCAACGTTGAACGCAACAGCGATGATCCCTATGTCATCGCCGACATCGGCAAATTGAAGATCGAGCTGCACGCGGCCGAAGCCTTGCTGCGCAAAGCAGGCCGGGTACTGGATGAAGTCAGCGCCGCGCCGATTGACGCGCAGGCCGCCGCCCGGGCTTCGATTGCCGTGGCCGAAGCCAAGGTGCTGAGCACCGAGCTGTCGTTGCTGGCCAGCGAAAAACTCTTCGAACTGGCAGGTAGCAGCGCATCTCTGGCCCGGTACAACCTCGACCGCCACTGGCGCAACGCACGGGTTCACACCCTGCACGACCCGGTCCGCTGGAAATACCACGCCATCGGCACCTATCGCCTCAACGGCACCCTGCCTGCCCGGCATTCCTGGATTTGACTACGGAGATACCCATGTCACTGATATCCAAACAGGTCCCGGTCATCCGCAGTGATGCCGAGGCCCTGAGCGTCGCCCGTGAGCTCGCCGCACATTTCAAACGCGAGAGCGCTGTACGCGACCGCGAACGACGCCTGCCCTTTGATGAACTCGAACTGTTTTCCCACACCGGCCTGTGGGGCATCACTGTGCCGAAGGCCCTGGGCGGCGCCGGTGTGTCCAATGTCACGCTGGCACAGGTGGTGGCGTTGATTGCTGCTGCTGACGCCTCGCTGGGGCAAATCCCGCAAAACCATTTTTATGCACTTGAAGTACTGCGGGTCAATGGCACGCCGGCGCAACAGGCGCGGCTGTATGCCGAGGTCCTGGCCGGGCAGCGCTTTGGTAATGCCCTGGCCGAAACAGGTACTAAAACCGCCCACGACCGTACGACCCATCTGGCCAAAGCCGAAGACGGTTACCGCATTACCGGTCGCAAGTTCTACGCCACTGGCGCCCTGTATGCGCAGCGGATTCCGACCTCGGTAGTCGATGACAACGGCGTACAGCACCTGGCGTTTGTGCCCCGCGACAGCGACGGCCTGACCGTGATCGACGACTGGAGCGGCTTCGGCCAGCGCACCACCGGCAGTGGTTCCGTGCTGTTCGACAATGTATTCGTCGCCACTGAAGACGTGATCCCGTTTCAAAGCGCCTTTGAGCGCCCGACCCCGGTTGGCCCGCTGGCGCAAATCCTCCACGCAGCCATCGACACCGGCATCGCCCGCGCCGCCTTTGAAGACGCGCTGCATTTTGTAAGCACCAAGACCCGGCCCTGGATCGATGCCACCACCGATATCGCCAGCGAAGACCCACTGACCCTGAAAAGCTTTGGCCGCCTGAGTGTGCGTCTGCATGCTGGCGAAGCCTTGCTGGAGCGCGCCGGTGAACTGCTGGATATCGCCCAGGCCAATACCCATGCCGGCACCGTGGCAGCCGCCTCGATAGCGGTGGCAGAAGCGCGCGCCATCAGCACCGAGATTTCGCTAGCCGCCGGCAGCACCCTGTTTGAACTGGCGGGCAGCCAGGCCACCCTTGCCGAACACGGGCTCGATCGTCATTGGCGCAATGCTCGCGTCCACACCCTGCACGATCCGGTGCGCTGGAAATATCACGCGGTAGGTAACTACTACCTGAACGATGTAAACCCGCCATTGCGGGGGACCATCTGATGAGCAAAAAGAAAATCCTGATCAATGCCTTCAACATGAACTGCATTGGCCACATCAACCACGGGTTGTGGACTCATCCACGGGACACCTCCACCCGATTCAACACCCTGGAATACTGGACGGAGCTGGCACAGCTGCTGGAGCGCGGGCTGTTTGACGGGCTGTTTATCGCCGATATCGTCGGCGTCTACGACGTCTATCAACAGTCGGTTGATGTTCCGCTCAAGGAGTCGATCCAGCTGCCGGTCAACGACCCGCTGCTGCTGGTATCGGCCATGGCGGCCGTGACCAAAAACCTTGGCTTTGGCCTGACCGCAAACCTGACCTACGAGCCCCCGTATTTATTCGCGCGCCGCATGTCGACACTGGACCACCTGACCCGCGGCCGCGTGGGCTGGAACATCGTCACCGGTTATCTGGACAGCGCGGCCAAGGCCATGGGCCTGACCGAGCAAGTCGAACACGACCGGCGCTACGACCAGGCCGATGAATACCTGGAGGTGTTGTACAAACTCTGGGAAGGCAGCTGGGAAAACGGCGCCGTGGTCAACGACCCGGCGCAGCGCATCTATGCCCGGCCCGACAAGGTGCACAAGGTCAAACACACCGGTGAGTTCTACCAGGTCGAGGGTTATCACCTGTGCGAACCCTCACCGCAGCGCACGCCGGTACTGTTTCAAGCTGGCAGTTCGGATCGGGGGCTGGTGTTTGCCGGGCGCCATGCCGAGTGCGTGTTCATCAGTGGCCAGACCAAGGCGGCGACCAAAGCCCAGGTCGACAAGGTTCGCGCCAGCGCCGTGGCGGCAGGACGCAACCCGGATGACATCAAACTGTTTATGGGCCTCAACGTCATCGTCGCGCCCACCGAAGCCCTGGCCCGGGCCAAGCGCGAAGAGTACCTGGGCTATGCCAGTGCCGAAGCCGGAGTGGCGCATTTTTCCAGCTCC
The DNA here is from genome assembly GCF_001294575.1 of Pseudomonas versuta. NCBI lineage: Bacteria > Pseudomonadati > Pseudomonadota > Gammaproteobacteria > Pseudomonadales > Pseudomonadaceae > Pseudomonas > Pseudomonas versuta. Next base: position 4,750,941 of record NZ_CP012676.1, on the reverse strand, counting down.
ACGGGCATCGACTTTGCCGACTACGAACTGGACGAGCCGATCCAGTACGTGAAGAACAACGCCATCCAGTCCGCCACCAAAGTGCTGCAAAACAACGACTGGACGCGCCGCAAACTGCTTGAGCAACACGCATTGGGCGGACGCTACATGACGTTGGTGGGTTCACCGGAACAGGTGGCCGACGAGCTCGAATCGTGGATCCAAGAGACCGGTCTGGACGGCTTCAACCTGACACGCATCGTGACGCCGGAAAGCTATGTCGACTTTATCGACCTGGTAGTCCCCGAGTTGCAGCGCCGCGGTTCCTACAAGACCGCGTATGACGTAGGCAGCCTGCGGCAAAAACTGTTTACCGAAGGCGACGCGCACTTGCCCGGGCGGCATACCGGCGCCAGTTACCGCCAACCCGAATAACCCTGCAGGAGCGAGCTTGCTCACGAGCCGTCAGATGCTCGCGGGCAAGCTCGCGCCCACAGGATTTGAATTCTGAATTTTTGAATGGAATTTGCCCCATGCACAAAAAACACTTAACCCCACTGGTTCTGGCGCTCGGACTGTTCAGCGGCATCGTGTTCGCCAGCGACGCCCCGCTCAAGGTCGGCACCACGGCGGCCTTTGCTCCCGCCCTTGAGACGACGGTGAGCGAAGCCAAGAAGCAAGGCCTTGATGTCGAGCTGATCGAGTTCAGCGACTGGATCGCTCCCAACGTCAGCCTCAATAGCGGCGACATCGACGTGAACTACTTCCAGCACATCCCGTTCCTGGAGAACGCCAACGCTGCCGGCGGGTTTAATCTGGTGCCCTATGCCAAAGGCATCATCAACAACGTGGGCCTGTACTCGAAAAAATACAAAAGCCTGGACCAACTGCCCCAGGGCGCTACGGTGGCCATCGCCAATGACCCGATCAACAGCGGACGCGGCCTGCAACTGCTGGCCAAAGCCGGCCTCATCACCCTCAAGCCCGGCGTAGGCTACAAGGCGACCGAAGAAGACATCATCGCCAATCCGAAAAACATCAAAATCCTGCAGGTCGAAGCCGTGCAGCTGGTGCGCGCTTATGACGATGCCGATCTGGTGCAGGGTTACCCGCACTACATCCGCCTGTCGAAAAACTTCGATGCCAATTCGGCACTGTTGTTTGACGGCATCGACCACCCGGAATACGTCATTCAATTCGTGATCCAGCCCAAGAACAAGGACGACCCGCGACTGGCAAAATTTGTCGACATCTACCAGCACTCGCCTGTGGTCAAAGCCTCGCTGGATAAGGCCTACGGCACCCTGTATCAACCTGGCTGGGATAACTGAACATGAACGTGGCTATTGCTCGCGAGCGGCTCGATCAGCCGCAGCCTGGCGCGACCCACACCCAGCTGCACCCTGAACTGAGCCAGGCCCATGTGCGTTTTATCGGCGTGGGCAAAACCTATGAAGGTCGCCAGGGACCGGTGGATGCCCTCAAGGGTATCGACCTGGCGATTCAGCACGGGGAGATTTTCGGCATTATCGGCCGCAGCGGTGCCGGCAAATCGTCGCTGATCCGCACCATCAATCGCCTGGAGCAACCCAGCAGCGGTCGCGTGCTGATCGATCAAACCGACATCGGTGACTTCGATGAAAACCGGCTGGTGGCGCTGCGCCGGCAAACCGGCATGATCTTCCAGCACTTCAACCTGATGTCGGCCAAAACCGTGTGGCAGAACGTCGAACTGCCGCTCAAGGTTGCAGGCGTGCCCAAGCTGCAACGCGAGCAAAAAGTCCGAGAACTGCTGGAGCTGGTGGGCCTGCAAGGCAAGCACACGGCCTATCCGGCGCAGCTTTCGGGCGGGCAGAAACAGCGGGTCGGCATTGCCCGCGCGCTGGTCCATGACCCGGCGATCCTGCTCTGTGACGAGGCCACCTCGGCCCTTGATCCGGAGACCACCCAGTCGATCCTCGGCCTGCTGCGCGAGATCAATCAGCGCCTGGGCCTGACCATCATCCTCATCACCCACGAGATGGCGGTGATTCGCGATATCTGCCACCGCGTGGTGGTACTGGAACAAGGCCGGATCGTCGAGCAGGGCCCGGTGTGGCAAGTGTTCGGCGACCCGCAACACGAGGTCAGCAAAACCTTGCTCGCACCGCTGCAAGACAGCCTGCCCGAAGCCCTGAAAAACCGCATCAGCGCGCAGCCGGCATCGTCACATTCAAGTGTGATTCTGCGTCTGCGTTTTACCGGCAGCCAGGACCAGGAACCGGATCTGGGTGCGTTGTTCAGCGCTCTGGGCGGTCAGGTGCGGCTGCTGCATGGCGGGGTTGAACAGATTCAGGGCCATGCCCTGGGCCAACTGTTGCTCAGTGTGACCAGCTCCTCACTGGGCGCGGACGAACTGCGCAAGCGCGCCGAACAATGGGCACAACAGGTCGAGGTCGTGGGTTATGGGATATGAGCGTTTATGGCAGGGGGTGATCGACACCTTTTTGATGGTCGGTGTGTCGTCGCTGATCGCATTGATATTGGGCATCCCGCTGGCGGTGATTCTGGTCACCAGCGCCAAGGGTGGAATCTATGAAGCCCCCAGATTGCACAAGGCACTGGGCGCGTTCGTGAACCTGTTCCGCTCCATTCCCTTTCTTATTTTAATGGTGGCGCTGATCCCGTTTACCCGCCTGATTGTCGGCACTACCTACGGCGTCTGGGCTGCCGTCGTACCGCTGACCATCGCGGCTACGCCATTCTTTGCGCGGATCGCCGAAGTCAGTTTGCGCGAAGTGGATCACGGCCTGATCGAAGCAGCGCAGGCCATGGGCTGCAAACGCCACCACATCATTTGGCACGTGCTGTTGCCAGAAGCTTTACCGGGCATTGTCGGCGGTTTCACCATCACAGTGGTCACCATGATCAACTCATCGGCCATGGCCGGGGCCATTGGCGCGGGAGGGTTGGGCGACATTGCCTACCGCTACGGTTATCAGCGCTTTGACACTCAGGTCATGCTGACCGTGATTGTGTTGCTGGTGGTGCTGGTGGCGGTGATTCAGCTTGGCGGTGATCGCCTGGCCCGCGTACTGAACAAACGCTGAGGTATAGTCGGCGGCCACTGCCGCCGACCGAGCCTGCCATGACCCTCGATGCAAAAACCCTCGAACAGATTGCTGCCACCACGCTGGAGCATTATCAGCAGAGTGCCGAAGGCTTTCGCGAAGGGACTCGCGACCACGACGTGAGCCAGAACATCGCCGCATTGCTGCGGCACATCCAGGGCAGCGCGCCATTTACCCTTCTGGATTTTGGCTGCGGCCCGGGGCGCGATCTGCAAACCTTCACCCGCCTGGGGCATGTAGCGGTCGGGCTCGACGGCACTGAACGCTTCACCCAGATGGCCCGCCAGGACAGTGGCTGTGAAGTATGGCATCAAGACTTTCTCAAGCTTGAACTGCCTGCAGAACACTTCGACGGCATCTTCGCCAACGCCTCGTTGTTCCACGTACCGACGCAAGAGCTGGAACAAGTGCTGGGCAAACTGCACGCCACCCTGAAACCAGGTGGCGTACTGCTGAGTTCCAACCCCCGGGGAGACAATCAGGAAGGCTGGAATGGCCAGCGTTACGGGGCATATCACGACCTGGAGAACTGGCGGGCGATGCTCACCAAAGCGGGTTTTGTCGAGCTTGAGCACTACTATCGCCCACCGGGCCTGCCCCGCGACCAGCAGCCCTGGCTGGTGAGTGTGTGGCGTAAAATCACTGCCTGAATCCTGTTCGCTCGCAAGCCTTGAAAGCTCGCGAGCAAGCTCGCTCCTACAGGGTTAGACATATTCAGAACCACCACAATGCTTCAGTGGTTTGAGTACCGATTAGTCTTTGTCCTTTGATGTTTACTCAGAGAGCAAAGGAATGTCAGGTTCTATTCATGGATGTCGGCTTCGCACGGGCAGAGCCTCTGAAACGGGTCGTATCTACCTGCTCACAGCCGTGGTGAAAGACCGTAAACCGACTTTCAGCAACTTTCATATGGCGCAGCTTTTGATCAATGAGCTTCGCAGAACTCAAAGCGAGGGTTTTGTTAAATCACTCGCCTGGGTCGTAATGCCCGATCACTTCCACTGGTTGATCGAACTTCAAAACGCCAGCCTTGCGACAATCATGCAACGGACAAAATCGCGTAGCGGCCGAGTAATTAACGCTGCCTGTGAGCGCAATGATCATTTTTGGCAGCAGGGCTATCACGACCGGGCGATTCGCTATGACGAGGATCTTGCAAGCGTTGCACGCTATGTCGTAGCAAATCCCCTGCGTGCAGGTTGGGTAAAGCGCTTGGGCGATTACCCGCACTGGGATGCTATTTGGTTGTAACCCCTGTAGGAGCGAGCTTGCTCGCGAGCCTTTGAAGCTCGCGCCATTGCCGGGCATAAAAAAGCCCCGAGGGGCTTACACCGCTCGGGGCTCGGTCTTTCATGGCTTACAACTTGGCGATGGAGACTTCGGTAGATTTCACAAAGGCAATGACTTCACTGCCCACAACCAGTTCCAGTTCTTTGACCGAACGGGTGGTGATGACCGAGGTAACGATGCCCGATGCAGTCTGTACGTCGATTTCCGAGAGCACGTCGCCCAGCACGATTTCCTTGATATGGCCTTTGAACTGGTTGCGAACGTTGATGGCTTTGATGGTCATGGTGTCGATTCCTGTCTTGGGATAGAAAAGTGCGGTTATTGCGCCCAGCGCAGTTGCGTGGGCAGCGGTGCAACGGGTTCTGGCTCAGGGGGCGAGCCAGGCAAGGCAAGTACCCGGTTGAGTACTTCAGTTTCCAGTGCCGCCAGCCGGTGCGATCCGCGCACCCGCGGGCGTTGCAATTCGACAATGAGGTCCAGCCCCACTTCGCCGTCTTCGATCAGAATCACCCGGTCGGCTATCGCAACGGCTTCGCTGACATCGTGGGTCACCAGCAACACGGTGAATCCGTGCTGGCGCCACAGGCGTTCGATCAGTTGTTGCATCTCGATGCGGGTCAATGCATCCAGCGCGCCCAGCGGTTCATCCAGCAATAACAGGCTCGGCTGGTGGATCAGCGCACGAGCCAGCGCCACACGCTGTTTCTGCCCGCCCGATAATGCCGCCGGCCATTCATTGGCCCGCTCGGCCAGACCCACCTCTTCAAGCGCTTTTAGCGCCTTGGCACGCCAGTCGCCCTTGAGCCCGAGCCCGACGTTGTCGATGACTTTTTTCCAGGGCAGCAAACGCGCTTCCTGAAACATTAGCCGCGTGTCTGCGCGGGCTTCTTCCAGCGGTGCAGTACCTGCCTGCAATACCCCCGCCGTCGGTTGATCGAGCCCGGCCAGCAGGCGCATCAGGGTGCTTTTGCCGCACCCGCTACGCCCGACAATCGCCACGAATTGACCGGCCGGAATATGCAGATTGATGTCGCGCAGTACCTGACGCTCACCAAAAGACTTTTGCAGGCCATGGATCGCCAGCGGAATACCCTGACGCAAACGCGGAGGTTGTTGAGCTGTCATGCTGCACCGCCTTTAACCACTTGATACGCCGGGTGCCAACGCAACCACACGCGCTCCAGTCCACGGGCTGCGGTGTCGGCCAGCTTGCCCAGCACCGCGTACAAAACAATTGCCAGTACCACCACGTCTGTCTGCAAAAACTCCCGGGCGTTCATCGCCAGGTAGCCAATGCCGGAGCTGGCGGAGATGGTTTCAGCCACGATCAGGGTCAACCACATAAAGCCCAGGGCAAAGCGCACGCCCACCAGAATCGAAGGCAAGGCACCGGGCAGGATCACCTGACGAAACAGGCTGAAACCGGACAGCCCGTAACTGCGCGCCATCTCCACCAGGGCAGGGTCGACGTTGCGGATGCCGTGGTAGGTGTTGAGGTAGATCGGGAATAAAGTCCCCAGCGCCACCAGAAAAATCTTCGCCGACTCGTCGATCCCGAACCACAGGATGACCAGAGGGATCAGCGCCAGATGCGGTACGTTGCGGATCATTTGCACCGAGCTGTCGAGCAGGCGTTCACCCCATTTCGACAAGCCGGTAATGAAGCCCAATACCAGGCCAATGCTGCCACCGATCACAAAACCGACCCCGGCGCGCCAGCCACTGATGGCGAGGTGTTTCCAGATTTCGCCACTGCGCACCAACTCGACCCCGGCCGCGATCACGGCGCTGGGTGCCGGCAAAATGCGCGTCGACAACCAGCCCGCCGATACCGACAACTGCCAAACCGCCAGCAGTAAAACCGGCAAGGCCCAGGGCGCCAGTTTGTGGCCGATGCCATTAAGGCTTAGAGCCTTCCCCTTACTCATGGCCGCCTCAACTCTGCGAAGCAGCTTTAGGGAGAATATCGTTGGCAACCATTTCGCCAAACGGACTGACGTAGCCGGCACTTTTCGGCAGTTCCGGGCGCTCGATATCGAGGTGCGGGAACAGCAGTTCAGCCACGCGGTAGGACTCTTCCAGGTGCGGATAGCCCGAGAAAATAAAGGTGTCGATGCCCAGGTCGGCGTATTCCTTGACCCGTGCCGCCACTGTCGGACCGTCACCCACCAGCGCGGTGCCCGCGCCACCGCGTACCAGGCCGACGCCTGCCCACAGGTTGGGGCTGACTTCCAGATTGTCGCGGCTGCCACCATGCAGTGCGGCCATGCGCTGCTGGCCGACGGAATCGAAGCGCGCCAGTGAAGCCTGGGCCCGGGCGATGGTGTCGTCATCCAGATGTGAAATCAGCTTGTCTGCCGCTTTCCACGCCTCTTCGTTGGTTTCGCGAACGATGACGTGCAGGCGAATACCGAAGCGCACGGTACGTCCGTGTTTGGCGGCCTTGGCCCGTACCTGCTCGATTTTTTCTGCAACCGCAGCCGGAGGCTCGCCCCAGGTCAGGACCATTTCAACTTGCTCTGCGGCCAGATCCTGCGCCGCTTCCGAGGAACCGCCGAAGTACAGCGGCGGACGCGGTTGCTGGATCGGTGGATAGAGCAACTTGGCGCCTTTGACCGTGATGTGCTGACCGTCGTAGTCCACGGTTTCGCCTTCCAGTACACGGCGCCAGATACGGGTGAACTCAACCGATGCCTGATAACGCTCTTCGTGGCTCAGAAACAGGCCATCACCCGCCAACTCTTCCGGGTCACCGCCGGTCACCAGGTTGAACAGCGCCCGTCCGCCGGACAGTCGGTCCAGGGTCGCGGCCTGTCGCGCGGCCACGGTCGGGGAAACGATACCCGGGCGCAGCGCCACCAGAAACTTCAAGCGCTGGGTCACAGGGATCAACGCTGCCGCCACCAGCCACGAGTCTTCGCACGAGCGCCCGGTTGGGATCAGTACTCCGCCAAAACCCAGGCGGTCTGCCGCTTGTGCCACTTGTTGCAAATAACCGTAGTCAACGGCGCGGGCGCCTTCGGAGGTGCCAAGGTAATGGCCGTCACCGTGAGTAGGCAGGAACCAGAAAATATTGAGGCTCATGGAGTTGTCTCCTGAATGGGTACGGCAAGCGTTAGTTGGCTTTGGCCACAGTGGCCGGTGGTGTCCAGATCACATCTTTCACAACCAGCGGCTTGGGAATCAGCTTGAGCTGGTAAAAACTGTCAGCGATTTTTTGCTGGGCGCTGACCACATCCGGGGTCAAAAACTGTGCGCCGTAGCCCTGGCGTTGGACCGCCGTGCGGGTGATATCAACCGGCAGACCGAGGATCGGCGCTACTTGCCGGGTGACCTCTTCAGGGTTGGCTTTGGCCCACTCACCGACATCGCGGACTTCTTCAATCAAGGCCTCGATGACCTTGGGATGCTGTTCGGCGTAAGGCTTGGTAGCCAGATAGAACTGATGGTTGTCTGCGATACCGCTGGCGTCACGCAGGGTGCGTGCCTGCAGCTGCTGTTCGGCGGCAGCCTGGTACGGGTCCCAGATCACCCAGGCATCGGCACTGCCGCGCTCAAACGCCGCACGGGCATCGGCGGGTGGCAGGAATATGGTCTGGATATCGCTGTACTTCAGGCCGGCATCTTCAAGGGCGCGCACCAACAAGTAGTGCACGTTGGAGCCTTTGTTGAGCACGACCTTTTTGCCTTTGAGGTCTTTGACCGATTTGATCGGTGAATCCTTGGGCACCAGAATTGCTTCGCTGGTCGGCGCAGGCGGCTCGTAGGCGACATACAGCAGGTCAGCACCGGCAGCCTGGGCGAATACAGGCGGAGTTTCACCCGTCACGCCGAAGTCGATGGAGCCCACGTTGAGGCCCTCAAGCAATTGCGGGCCACCGGGGAACTCGGTCCATTGCACATCGACGCCCTGCTCGGCCAGACGCTTTTCCAGCGTGCCCCTGGCCTTGAGCAGCACCAGCGTGCCGTACTTTTGATAACCGATACGCAGCGCATCGGCCTGTGCTTCTAAAACGACGCCAAAGGACACAGCCGCAGCCAACAGGGCGACCACTCCACGACGCAAAATGAAAGGGCGCATAGCGCTCTCCTATCAGAGTTCGAGATTCGGGTTGCACCTGCCGGGCCGTTAGCGGATCGGTAAGGCGGGATTACTTGAAACGGTGTGCTGTACCTGTGGGCGCTGGCTTGCCGGCGATGGCATCACTGCATCGTGTCAGGCAATCCGGAGCGCCTGAATCGCTGGCAAGCCAGCTCCCACACAAAGGCACAGGCATCGGTTGGTTCAGATGCTCCAGCGAGCCGTGCGCAGGCGCTCGTTGAGAATGTTCGGGTCCAGCGGTTTCGGACGGCGGGCCAGGGCGCTGTAGAACTGCTCAAGGGCCTCGCTCAAACGTTGTTCCAGGATCGGCACCAGTTGCGCTTGTGCGCTGCCTTCGCCGTAAGCAATCTGGCTGTCTTCGGCAAAAATGCCGTGCAGCATTTCCTGAGCCTTGAGCGCAGACAGCACCGGCTTGAGGGCGTAGTCCACAGCCAGCATGTGGGCGATGCTGCCCCCCGTAGCGATGGGCAACACCACTTTGTGGCTCAGGGCACGTTCAGGCAGCAGATCGAGGATGGTTTTCAGTGCGCCGCTAAACGAAGCCTTGTAAACCGGCGTAGCAATCACCAGGCCATCGGCGTTATCAATGTGCTGCAACAGATCGATGATTTGCGGGCTGTCAAAACGGGCGTGGAGCAAGTCTTCGGCCGGAAAGTCACGGACCTGATAACTCACGACTTCAACGCCTTGCTGGTTGAGCCAGTGTTTGGCGCGGTCCAGCAGCACCCCGGAACGGGATCGTTGGCTAGGGCTACCTCCGATTGTCACGACCAGCATCTAGGCGTTTCCTTGAATGAATGTGTGCAATTCGCTGTCAGCGTTTTCGCTTGAGTGAGAAGACCTTAACAGGTGATTTATATATCTATAAATCATATTTATTCATTTGTTTATTCTTTAAAAGAATAAGCATTTTGAACATTTAAAAAGCAAAAAAAAGGCCGTCGAAACGGCCCAAACCCTGTTGCACTTGAAGGTGGAAACTCTGTAGGAGCAAGCTCGCTCCTACAGGAGGGATTATTTATTCGGTTGTGGCGTCAGGCGCAGGTAAGGCTTCACGGCGCGGTAGCCTTTAGGGAAGCGTTTCTTGATTTCGTCTTCGTCCTTGAGCGACGGCACGATGACGACGTCGTCACCGTCCTGCCAGTTGGCCGGGGTGGCGACTTTGTAGTTGTCGGTCAGTTGCAGTGAATCAATCACCCGCAGTATTTCGTTGAAATTACGTCCCGTACTGGCCGGGTAGGTGATGGTCAGACGAATTTTCTTGTTCGGATCAATCACGAACAACGAGCGCACTGTCAGGGTATCGCTGGCATTGGGGTGAATCAGGTCGTAGAGGTCAGACACTTTGCGATCGGCATCGGCCAGGATCGGGAAGTTGACGAGGGTGTTCTGGGTTTCGTTGATGTCCTCGATCCACTTGTGGTGCGAATCCACCGGGTCGACGGACAGGGCGATGGCCTTGACCCCGCGCTTGGCAAACTCGTCCTTGAGCTTGGCGGTGAATCCCAACTCGGTGGTGCACACCGGGGTGAAGTCCGCCGGGTGCGAGAACAGCACGCCCCAGTTATCGCCCAGCCATTCATGAAAATGGATTTTGCCGGCGCTGGAATCCTGTTCGAAATCGGGGGCGATATCGCCGAGTCTGAGGCTCATGGTGCAGCTCCTTTTTATAGGGAATGGCAGGGCGTGATGGGCTTACTCTGCCTGCGCCAGGAACGAATTAAAAAGAATAAATATCGATTTGGTTAGATCTTAAAGGAATATTAAAAACTGTTTCATTGGACGCGGCCAAGGCATGGGGCCACTCTGGATTCAGGTTTAGGCAAGGGGAGCGGCAGGGAGCTGCGACATTTAAATGTGTTGCGAATTGATCGATTCGATCTTCGGTAAACACCCTGCCCGGCATTGCGCCGGGCAGGATTTTTCTTGCCTTTTGTTACGAACGGCTTACAGCAACGGGATCGAGTAGCTGACGATCAGACGGTTTTCGTCTTGCTCGCGGCTCGAAGGAATATCGTTGCGCCACATGGCGTTTTTCCACATGAAGCCAAGGTTTTTCAACGTGCCTTCCTGTACTACGTAGGCCACGGTAATGTCCCGTTCCCACTCGGAAAGACCGGAGCCTGCAACGCCACCGGCTTTGTTGACGGTGTCGAAGTTATCGCCACGCAGGTAAACCGCGCCCGCCGTCAGGCCAGGAACGCCCAGCTTGGCGAAGTCATACGAGTAGCGAGCCTGCCAGGTACGTTCGCCAGCACGGGCAAACTTCTGGATTTGCATGTCGGTAGTCAGGTAAGCAGAAGAACCGTCACCCTGGTTCAGCCAAGGGAAGTCGCTGCTGCCGTTGCTGACCTGGTAACCGCCACCGAAGGTGTGGCCTTCAACGGTGTACAGGAACAGGCCGCTGTACAGGTTGTTGTCAACCTTGCCTTTGCCGCTGGTCTGGCCACGGTAATCGCCAGCACTGTAGTAGGACGGATCATTACCGTTCTTACCGTCGTCTGTGCTGTGGAAGTAACGCAAATCAGTTTTTAGCACGCCCGGGCCGATGGACCAGTTGTGAGTCAGGCCCAGAAAGTGTTGCTTGTAGAAATCTTCCAGATTGCCGTAGTAGTACTGCAGCAACAGGTCTTTGTTGACCTTGTAGTCGGCACCGCCGTAATAGAACTTGTTAACAAATTTGCCCGCGTCGTAGTTGGAGCCACCGTTGGCACCAGCAATCGACAGGCCTTCGTTGTTGCTGGAGTTACGACCCTTGGCGTGTTCAATCTGGCCGCCGGTGAAGGTCAGGTCCTTGAACTCGCTGGAGGTGATCTGGCCACCCTGGAAGGTTTGCGGCAGCATGCGACCGTCGTTGGTCACGATGACCGGCAGTTTTGGCTGCAAGGTACCGATGCGCAATTCAGTCTGAGAAATCTTGGCTTTGGCAGTCAGGCCCAGGCTGGCGAATTCGTCAGCAGCGTGGTCGCCGTCGCTCGGGAATACAGAGCCGCCCGATGAGGTGCCCAGTGCATTACCGTGCTTGGCAGCGCTGGAGTCCAGTTTGACGCCCAACAGGCCAATCGCGTCCACACCGAAACCAACTGTGCCCTGGGTGAAGCCCGAGGTGAAGTCCAGCTGGAAACCTTGGCCCCATTCTTCGGTTTTGCTCCGAACACCATTTGCGCGGTTGGCAGCAGAGCCTGCTTCAGCATCACGGTTATCGTTGTTGATATAGAAGTTACGCAGCTTCAGCGTGGCCTTGCTGTCTTCAATGAAGCCAGCAGCGCTTGCCTGTTGCGCCAACAAACCTACGGCCACAGCGAGGGCCAAGGTGGACTTGTTCATGGTGTTGCTCCTATGCGTTTCTAATTTTTGTAGTTCTTTAGCCCAAGATCTGACGCCTCGGTGCTACAGATGCGCGATTAGCGCCAGACAGTGACTGACAAGTCAATCGTAACCAATCATGTCTACGACCTTTGTCTAGTCATCTGCCGTTTGTGCGCAGGGTAATGGCTATTCAATAAAACCAAAAAGAATTGTTTCGAATTTTTTCAGATCAAAAGAATATATAGCTAAATATTTCCTACGCAAAATCGGGGGAATCCTATAGGCCTTTTGTCTAATTTATAAACAATAATTTATGAATTTTTTAATAGCGTTTAGTTCTTATCCCGCGACCCGACCAGATGCCGGCAAAAAACGCGACGCAGTTAAAGCTCGCGCGCGTATCTAGTGTTCAGAACTTCATAAGCTAATGCTTAAAAGTTATTTATTTACGCATTCTTAGATCATTTAACCTCGCGCTCTGCCGATGTCCGGCCGCCTGCCGAGGAGCTTCCTGATGAAACTGCACTCCCCCTTACGCCTTTTGGCAGCTCTGTCTCTGGCGGGTGCCAGTTTCTTTGCGCAGGCCGCCAGTACCGATGTGACCGTGGCTTACCAAACCACCGTTGACCCGGCCAAAGTCGCCCAGGCCGATGGGGCTTACGAAAAGGCCACGGGCGCCAAAATCAACTGGCGCAAATTCGATAACGGCTCAGACATCATTGCCGCCATTGCCTCGGGTGATGTGCAAATCGGCTATCTGGGGTCCAGCCCGCTGACCGCGGCCATCACCCGCAAAGTGCCGGTGGAAACCTTTTTGATCGCCACCCAGATCGGCGGCGCTGAGGCACTGGTGGCCCGTGACGGTTCCGGAATCAATAGCCCGCAAGACCTGATCGGCAAGAAAGTTGCCGTGCCTTTTGTGTCCACCGGGCACTACAGCCTGCTGGCAGCGCTCAAGCACTGGAACATTGACCCTTCGAAAGTACAGATTCTGAACCTTGCACCGCCGGCCATTGTGGCGGCCTGGAAGCGTGGCGATATCGACGCCACTTATGTGTGGGACCCGGCATTAGGCGCAGCCAAGGAGAACGGCAAAGTGCTGATTACCTCTGGCGAGCTGGCCAAATTCGGTGCACCGACTTTTGATGCATGGATCGTGCGCAAAGACTTTGCTGCCAAGCACCCGGAAATCGTTAAAGGCTTTGCCAAGGTCACGCTGGATGCCTACGCCGACTATCGCAAGGATCCGCAAGCCTGGCTGGCCAATCAAAGCAACGTCGACAAAGTGGTGAAGCTCTCCGGCGCCAAGCCTGCTGACATCCCGGTGCTGCTGCAAGGCAACGTCTACCCGCTGGCCGCGGATCAAGTTGTCCTGCTCGGCGCGCCGACCACTAAAGCGCTGACCGACACTGCCGCCTTCCTCAAAGAGCAAGGCAAGGTCGATGCGGTACTGCCGGACTACGCGCCGTCGGTCAACGCCAGCTTCATTACTCAATAATTTTCGCCCGCTGAGGAGTCGACCGTCATGGCCTTGTTATCACTGGAGCGCATCAGCGCACAGTACCCGGGCGCAGCTGAGCCGGTGCTGTCGGATATTTCCGTCAACCTCGGCCCTCAGCAATTGTTGGTCGCCCTTGGCCCGTCGGGCAGCGGCAAAACGTCATTGCTGAATCTGATCGCCGGTTTTGTCGAACCGAGCGCGGGGCGCATCACCCTCGACGGTGCCCCGGTCAAGGGACCGAGTGCCGAGCGTGGCGTGGTGTTTCAGGACGACGTGCTGCTGCCCTGGCAAGACGTCCTGGCCAACGTGGCTTTCGGCCTGGAACTGGCCGGTGTACCCCGCGACAAGCGCGAAATCCGCGCCCGTGAAATGCTGGCGCTGGTGGATTTGTCGGGCTTTGAACAGCGCCGCGTCTGGGAGCTTTCGGGCGGCCAGAAGCAGCGCGTCGGCCTGGCTCGTGCCCTGGCTGCCGATCCCCGCGTGTTGCTGATGGACGAACCTTTCGGCGCGCTGGATGCCTTCACCCGCGAACAGATGCAAGAACTGCTGCTGCAAGTGTGCAAGCGCACCGACAAACCCGTATTCCTGATTACCCATGACATTGAAGAAGCGGTGTTTCTGGCCACTGACCTGATTTTGCTGGCACCCAACCCGGGCCGCATCGTCGAGCGCCTGAGCCTGGATTTCGGAAAGCGTTACAACGCCGGTGAATCGGCCCGTTCGATCAAGTCCGATCCACGCTTTATCGAAACCCGTGAGCACGTGCTTGAGCGCGTGTTTTCCCAACGCAGTGCCACACAGCATCAGGAGCACGCATGAGCAGTTATGAAGCCGTTGCCGCAGCTCCGGTTGCCGCACCCCACGCACCGCGCCCGGTGAAACGCAGCCTGAGCACACGCTGGATCAGCGTCCTGACCATCGTCACCCTGATTGCCCTTTGGTGGGCCGTGACCGCGGCCGGGCTGATCGAACCGCTGTTTTTACCGCCACCGTCCGCCGTACTGGAAAAGGGCTGGTTGCTGGCGACCAAAGGTTATATGGACTCCACCTTGTGGCAACACTTGGGCGCTAGCCTGAGCCGTATCGGCCTGGGCCTGGGGTTTGCGATCCTGACCGCCGTACCGGTGGGTATCGCCATTGGCCACAACCGCATTGCGCGGGGGATTTTCGACCCGCTGATCGAGTTCTATCGCCCGATTCCGCCGCTGGCCTATTTGCCGCTGATTGTGATCTGGTGCGGGATTGGCGAGCTTTCAAAAGTGCTGCTGATTTACCTGGCGATTTTTGCCCCGATTGCAATTGCGACTGCCACCGGCGTGCGTACCGTCGACCCGGCCAAAGTCCGCGCCGCTCAGTCGTTGGGTGCCACCCGCTGGCAGTTGATTCGCCATGTGATTTTGCCCAGCGCCCTGCCGGACATTCTGACCGGTGTGCGTATCGGCCTTGGCGTCGGCTGGTCGACCCTGGTGGCAGCCGAGTTGATCGCCGCCACCAGCGGGCTGGGTTTCATGGTGCAGTCCGCCGCACAATTTCTGGTCACCGACGTGGTGGTACTGGGAATTCTGGTGATTGCCATCATCGCCTTTGCCATGGAAATGGGCCTGCGCGCCCTGCAACGCAAGCTGGTGCCGTGGCACGGCCAGGCTCACTAGACACTCGACGCTGATCAATCGGCGCGCTGATAAAGAGATAGACCATGAGCCTGACCATTACCCCGATTAGCTCTGCCCTTGGCGCCCAGATTGACGGCGTTGACCTGACCCGCCCCCTGAGCCCGCAGCAGCGCGATGCCATCGAGCAAGCGCTGCTTGAGCATCAGGTTATTTTCTTCAAAGACCAGTCGATCACCCCGCAGCAGCAAGCACGCTTTGCGGCCAATTTTGGTGATCTGCATATTCATCCGATCTATCCCAACGTACCTGAGCAGCCCGAAGTGCTGGTGCTGGACACCGCCGTCACCGACGTGCGTGACAACGCGGTATGGCACACCGACGTAACCTTTTTGCCGACCCCGGCGATGGGTGCGGTGCTGAGTGCCAAGCAGTTGCCGGCCTTTGGCGGCGATACCTTGTGGGCCAGCGGGATTGCAGCGTTCGAGGGGCTGTCCAGGCCATTGCAAGTGTTGCTGGATGGTTTGACTGCAACCCACGACTTCACCAAGTCGTTCCCGCTGGAGCGTTTCGGCTCTACACCTGAAGATTTTCTGCGCTGGGACCAGACCCGTAAAAACAACCCGCCGCTGTCGCACCCGGTGGTACGCACGCACCCGGTCAGCGGCCGCAAGTCGCTGTTCGTCAACGAAGGCTTCACCACGAAAATCAATGAGCTTTCAGAGGCTGAAAGCGAAGCGATTTTGAAGCTGCTGTTCGCCCACAGCACCCGCCCCGAGTACACCATCCGCTGGCGCTGGCAAGAGAACGACGTCGCGTTCTGGGACAACCGTGTGACCCAGCATTACGCCGTGGATGATTACCGCCCGAACCGGCGCGTGATGCATCGCGCGACAATCCTGGGTGACGCGCCCTTCTGACACAGACGGAGCGAGCTTGTTGTAGGAGCGAGCTTGCCTCGCGAGCTCTTCACGGCCCGGGTTACAGCGTTGAAAAGCTCGCTCCTACAGAGGTAACGCCGGGCTTGGGCGTTTGGGCAGGTACGGCGGCAGGTACAAGCCCAAATACGCATCGACCACCCGCGCCCCTTCTTCGGCCATGCGTGGGGTGATGCAGTCGTGAAGCTGCATGGAACGCGCATACACGCGGTCGCCCAATTCCATCGCCAGGGCAAAAACGTCCACCTCTTGCGGCATTACCGGTAGCTCGAAGTGGCGCATAAAAAGCGCGTGCATCAATTGCCCCAGTTCAAGATCGTGCTGGCGGTCGGCCAGGGTCACTTCGGTAAGCCCGTGCTGAGCCAGGATCAGCTGCCGGGCCGCCGCGTCCTGGTGGTAAATGGTCAGCATGCGTTGTTCGATAATCCGCGAAAGATCGCGCCAGCCAGTGAGTTCGCCGTGGGCAACGGGCACTTGCAGGCAGGCGCGGAACGCTGCATGGACATCACTGGTCAGGGCCTGGAGCAACGCCGGCACACTGGGGAAAAAGTGGTAGACCGATGAAGGTGCGATGGCGGCACGCTGCGCCACGCTGTAAATCGACAGGCTGGACACCCCCTCTGCCGCGAGCAATGTGCGGGCAGCATCGAGTATCGAATCGATTCGGACCTGACTGCGGGCGCGGGGCTTGCGAGGTGTAGCGCGGGGCGTGGCGGGGCGCGTCATGGGTGTCTCCTGCGGGGCAGCAGGCATTGTACGAGCCGGGCAGGATGTTAGCCACAGACCTTCACCCTGATCGCCCGCGGCTGTGAACCCATAAAAAAACGCCACCGGCTGTGGGCCGATGGCGTTTTTCAGTACTGCAATCGCTTACACGGTATGCAGGTACCAGTTGTACTCGAGGTCGGAGATGGAATGCTCAAACTCTTCCAGTTCGCTCTCTTTACAGGCAACAAAAATATCGATGTATTTGGGGTCGATATATTTGGCCATGACTTCGCTGTCATCCAGCTCGCGCAGGGCATCACGCAAGTTGTTCGGCAGGCTCTGCTCGTTCTGCTCGTAGGAGTTGCCTTCTACGGGTGGCGGTGGCTCGATCTTGTTAGTCAGACCGTGGTGCACGCCTGCCAGAACCGAAGCCATCAACAAGTACGGGTTGGCATCAGCGCCGGCAACCCGGTGTTCCAGACGCACGGAGTCAGATGAGCCGGTCGGCACGCGCAAGGCGACCGTACGGTTGTCCAGGCCCCAGCACGGCGAGTTCGGCACGTAGAACTGTGCGCCGAAACGACGGTACGAGTTGACGTTAGGGCAAAGGAACGCCATCTGCGCCGGTAGGGTCTCGAGCACACCGCCGATCGCGTGACGCAATGCGGCGTTCTGCTCGGGATCCTCGCTGGCAAAAATATTTTTGCCTTCTTTGTCCAGAATCGAAATATGTACGTGCAACCCGTTACCCGCCTGGCCCGGATAAGGCTTGGCCATGAACGTGGTGTCCATCTCATGGTCGTAGGCGATGTTCTTGATCAGACGTTTAAGCAGTACCGCGTAGTCGCAAGCCTTGATCGGGTCGGCAACGTGGTGCAGGTTCACTTCGAACTGCGCCGGGGCACTTTCTTTAACGATGGCGTCAGCCGGGATGCCTTGTTCTTTGGCACCTTCCAGAATGTCCTGGAGGCAGTCGACGTATTCGTCGAGATCGTCGATCAGGTAAACCTGGGTCGAATGCGGACGTTTGCCGGAGATCGGCGAACGCGGCGGTTGTGGACGCCCGTTTACGTTCTCCTGGTCGATCAGGTAGAACTCGAGCTCGAAAGCGGCGCAGATGGTGAGGCCCATGTCATCAAATTTAGTAACAACTTGACGCAATACTTCGCGAGGGTCGGCGAAGAAGGGTTCACCTTCGAGTTCGTGCATGGTCATCAGCAGTTGCGCGGTTGGGCGCTTTTGCCACGGCTCATTGCACAGGGTGTCAGGGATTGGATAACAGATTCTGTCTGCGTCACCGATATCCAGCCCCAGACCGGTGCTTTCCACCGTTGAGCCGTTGATATCCAGCGCAAAAAGAGAGGCTGGCAGGTTGATGCCTTTCTCGTAAACCTTGTGGAGGCTGGTGCGTTCAATGCGCTTGCCGCGCACCACACCATTCATATCCGCAATTAGAAGGTCAACGTACAGAACCTCAGGATGTTCCTTAAGGAACGCGTTCGCTTCGTTAAGCTGAACGGCACGCGGGGGTACCGACATGATGCAACACCTTTGTTGTTAAAAATATCAATCATTGAGCGCTACGGGATTCAGTCAACCCGAACGGCATACCGAAGTCAAGCAGCCTCTTTTTTGCCCTTAAAAAGGGCTGAAAGGCCATTTTTGACGCTTTTTAGGGCGTCTTTGCCCTTTTAAAACCTTTGCCGACCGCAGGCTTGAGCGGGCCGTATTGTATTTTTTACGGGGGTGTTGTGTAAAAAAATGAACAAGGCTAAGCTCGATTCAAACCCATAACAGCAATAATACCGGGGTGTTACATGTCACGCCTGCCGTTAATCGGCGTCACCGCCTGCACCAAGCAGATCGGTTTGCATCCTTATCACATCACTGGCGATAAGTACGTGCGAGCAGTCGCGGTGGCCGCCAAAGGCTTGCCTCTGATCCTTCCGTCATTGGCGGAACTGATTGATCCGACAAATATTCTGGACAGTCTGGACGGCCTGCTCTTTACCGGTTCACCTTCCAACATCGAACCTCACTTATATCACGGCCCTGCCAGCGCGCCTGGCACGCTGCATGATCCTGACCGTGATGGCACCACCCTCCCCCTGATTCGCGCCGCCATAGCCGCAGGTATTCCTGTGCTGGGGATCTGCCGCGGGTTTCAGGAGTTGAATGTAGCCCTGGGGGGCACACTTCACCAGAAATTGCATGAAGTCGAAGGCTTCATCGAGCATCGCGAAGACCCCAGCGCGCCCGTTGAGGTGCAGTACGCACCGAGCCATGCCATGCACATTCAACCGGGCGGCGTACTGGCGGGTCTGGGCCTGCCGGCGGAGTTCGAGGTCAACTCGATTCACACCCAGGGTGTCGATCAATTGGCCCCCGGGTTACGGGTTGAGGCCGTGGCCCCGGACGGGCTGGTTGAGGCGGTTTCGGTCGAGGGCGGCAAGGCTTTTGCTTTAGCTGTGCAATGGCACCCCGAATGGCAGGTAAGCTCTAACCCGATTTATCTCGCCATCTTCCAGGCATTTGGCGATGCCTGCAGAAGGCGCGCGACCCAACGCGACGCGGATGCGTCAGTAAACGCCTGACTTATCCAAGTCAGGACACTCAGCCCAGAGGCATTTATGAGTAACAACCTCGACCAGCTCACCGATTGGTTGAAAGACCACAAGATCACAGAAGTCGAATGCATGATCGCCGACCTTACCGGGATTACACGCGGCAAGATTTCGCCGACCAACAAGTTCATTGCCGAAAAAGGCATGCGCCTGCCCGAGAGCGTTTTGCTGCAAACCGTAACGGGCGACTATGTCGAAGACGACATCTATTACGAGCTGCTGGACCCTGCCGATATCGACATGATCTGCCGTCCGGACCAGAACGCTGTGTTTATGGTGCCCTGGGCGATAGAACCCACGGCCCAGGTGATTCACGACACCTACGACAAACAGGGCAACCCGATTGAGCTGTCGCCGCGCAACGTGCTGAAAAAGGTCCTCAAACTCTATGCCGATCACGGCTGGCAGCCGATTGTGGCGCCAGAGATGGAGTTCTACCTGACCAAGCGCAGCGACGACCCGGACTACCCGTTGCAGCCACCGATCGGACGCTCGGGACGCCCCGAGACCGGCCGTCAGTCGTTCTCCATTGAAGCGGCCAACGAATTCGATCCGCTGTTCGAAGACGTATACGACTGGTGCGAGTTGCAAGAGCTGGATCTGGACACCCTGATCCACGAAGACGGCACCGCGCAGATGGAAATCAACTTCCGTCACGGCGACGCACTGTCGCTGGCCGACCAGATTCTGGTGTTCAAACGCACCATGCGCGAAGCCGCGCTCAAGCACGACGTAGCCGCTACCTTCATGGCCAAACCCATGACCGGCGAGCCTGGCAGCGCCATGCACTTGCACCAGAGCATCATCGACATCGAAACCGGCAAAAACATCTTCTCCAATGAAGATGGAACCATGAGCCAGCTGTTCCTGAATCACATCGGCGGCTTGCAGAAGTTCATTCCTGAACTGCTGCCACTGTTTGCGCCGAACGTGAACTCCTTCCGCCGCTTCCTGCCTGATACCTCGGCGCCGGTAAACGTGGAATGGGGCGAAGAGAACCGGACCGTAGGTCTGCGCGTGCCGGATGCCGGCCCGCAAAACCGCCGGGTCGAGAACCGCTTGCCGGGCGCCGACGCCAACCCGTACCTGGCGATTGCTGCCAGCTTGCTGTGTGGCTATATCGGCATGGTTGAAGGGATCAATCCGAGCGCTCCCGTAGTGGGCCGCGGTTATGAACGCCGCAACCTGCGCCTGCCTCTGACCCTTGAAGAAGCACTGGCACGCATGGAAAGCAGCAAGACTGTCGAAAAGTACCTGGGCACCAAATTCATTGCGGGTTACATCGCAGTCAAACGTGCCGAGCATGAAAACTTCAAGCGTGTCATCAGTTCGTGGGAGCGGGAGTTCCTGCTGTTCGCCGTCTGATCCACCCCGTCTGTCACCAGGAGTGCTGCGCCAGGAAGGCGCGGCACCTCACGGAATAAAGGAGAGCTCTGTATGACCAACAAGAACCCGCAAACCCTCCACTGGCAACAACTGAGCAACGACCATCACCTGGCGCCATTCAGTGATTTCAAGCAATTGAAAGAAGTCGGGCCGCGCATTGTCACTCACGCCAAGGGCGTGTACCTGTGGGACAGCGAAGGTCACAAAATTCTCGACGGCATGGCCGGCCTGTGGTGTGTTGCCATTGGCTACGGACGTGACGAACTGGCCGATGTGGCCAGTAAGCAAATGCGCGAGCTGGCGTACTACAACCTGTTTTTCATGACCGCTCACCCGCCAGTGCTCGAGCTGTCCAAAGTCATCGCCCAGATCGCCCCCGAAGGCATGAACCACGTGTTCTTCACCGGTTCCGGTTCTGAAGGCAACGACACCATGTTGCGCATGGTTCGCCACTACTGGGCGATCAAAGGCCAACCCGAGAAGAAGGTCATCATCAGCCGCAAGAACGGCTACCACGGCTCAACCGTGGCCGGTGCCAGCCTGGGCGGCATGACCTACATGCATGAACAGGGTGACTTGCCGATCCCGGGCATCACGCACATTGCCCAACCGTACTGGTTTGCCGAAGGCGGCGACATGTCCCCGGAAGAGTTCGGTATCTGGGCGGCCAACCAGCTGGAAGAAAAGATTCTCGAAATCGGCGTCGACAAGGTCGGTGCCTTTATTGCCGAGCCGATTCAGGGCGCAGGCGGCGTGATCATTCCGCCCGATACCTACTGGCCGCGAATCAAGGAGATTCTGGCCAAGTACGACATCCTGTTCGTGGCTGACGAAGTTATATGTGGCTTTGGCCGCACCGGTGAGTGGTTCGGTAGCGATTTCTACGGCCTCAAACCCGACATGATGACCATCGCCAAGGGCCTGACCTCGGGTTACATCCCGATGGGTGGCCTGATCGTGCGCGACGAAGTGGTCGCCGTGCTTAACGAAGGGGGCGATTTCAACCACGGTTTCACCTACTCCGGTCACCCGGTTGCCGCCGCCGTTGCGCTGGAAAACATCCGCATCCTGCGCGAAGAAAAAATTATCGAGAAGGTTCACGCAGAAACGGCACCGTATTTGCAAAAGCGTCTACGTGAACTGAACGATCACCCGTTGGTGGGCGAAGTGCGCGGTGTGGGCCTGTTGGGAGCCATTGAACTGGTTCAGGACAAAGCCACCCGCAAACGTTATGAGGGCCGCGGCGCCGGCATGATTTGCCGACAATTCTGCTTTGAAAACGGGCTGATCATGCGCGCCGTTGGCGACACCATGATCATTGCGCCGCCGCTGGTAATCAGCAAAGACGAGATTGATGAGCTGGTGACCAAGGCGCGCAAGTGCCTCGATCTGACCCTGGAAGTATTGCAAGGTTGATCGTCGGGCTCCGGGTGAATGAAATCTGCTGTTTTTATGCAGGCAATTACGCTCGGAGCCTTAAGAATAAAGGCTCTTCCCTTGAAAGCCTGCCCCGGATCTTGCCAGACTACCCGCCGGTTTTAGTCATCCTGAGATCAGGTCGCTGAATCAGTGGTTTAAGAGAACAATTGGAGCATTACAGATGAAGGCATCAGGTTTTAAAAAAGCTGGCAAGACCCTTCTCGCCCTGTCTTTGATGGGAGTGATGGCGGGGGCAGCTCAAGCCGCGGACAAGGTTCTGCACATCTACAACTGGTCCGACTATATCGCGCCCGATACCGTCAAAAAGTTTGAAGACCAGACCGGTATCAAAGTGGTTTACGACGTGTTCGACAGCAACGAGACCCTTGAGGCCAAACTGCTGGCGGGCAAGTCCGGTTACGACATCGTCGTGCCATCCAACAATTTCCTGGCCAAGCAGATCAAGGCCGGGGTTTACCAGGAACTGGACCGCTCCAAGCTGCCTGACTGGAAAAACCTCGATCCTGCGTTGCTCAAGGCCGTTGGCGATGCCAGCGACAAAGACAACAAACATGCCTTCCCGTACATGTGGGGCACCATCGGCATCGGCTACAACCCCGAGAAGGTCAAAGCCGCACTGGGCGTCGACACCATCGATTCCTGGGATGTGCTGTTCAAGCCAGAGAACGCTGAAAAGCTGAAAAGCTGTGGCATCAGCTTCCTCGACTCGCCGACCGAAATGATCCCGGCCGCCCTGCACTACCTGGGCTACCCGACCGATTCACAAGACAAGAAGCAACTGGCTGAAGCCGAAGCACTGTTCCTGAAAATTCGTCCTTCGGTGGGTTACTTCCACTCCTCCAAGTACATCTCTGACCTGGCCAACGGCAATATCTGCGTAGCCGTGGGGTACTCGGGCGACCTGGAGCAGTCCATCTCCCGTGCCAAAGAAGCCGGTGGCAAGGTCAAACTCAAATACGCCATTCCTAAAGAGGGTGCCGGCAGCTTCTACGACATGGTCGCCATTCCCAAGGACGCCGAGAACGTTGATGCCGCTTACGCCTGGATGAACTTCCTGATGCAGCCTGAAATCATGGCTGAAATCACCAACAGCGTACGTTTCCCGAACGGTAACAAGGCTGCAACACCGCTGGTGAATAAAGACATCTCCGGTGACCCGAGCATTTATCCGTCGGATGAAGTGAAGGCCAAGCTGTATGCCATCAGCGATTTGCCGCCTGCAACCTTGCGTCTGCTGACCCGCAGCTGGACCAAGATCAAATCCGGTAAATAACTGCCCCTTGCAGGAGCGAGCTTGCCCACGAGCTGTTCAGATCCAGAAGATCGCGAGCAAGCACGCTCCTGAAGAAGGCAGAAATCACGAAAAATCATGGTTTTAGGGCTATAAATCGCAGAAAACTTTGCCGTCCCGGTTTATCGAGGGTAAGTTGCGCGCCGGTTTGTCTTTGGCAGTTGTGCTGCCATGCAACGCGGGCCTTGCAGGCCCAACTATTTAGAGGACCACCAAGTGTCTATATCTTTGTTTCGCAAGACCCTGCTGGTCGGAGCTGGTTTGACGCTTGCCGTCAGCGTTCAAGCGGCACCCACCGTGCACATTTACAACTGGTCGGACTACATCGCCCCGAACACACTGGCCGATTTCGAAAAGACCACCGGCATCAAACCGGTGTATGACGTTTTCGACTCCAACGAAACGCTGGAAGGCAAACTGTTGGCAGGACGCACCGGTTACGACGTGGTCGTTCCGTCGAACCACTTCCTGGGCAAGCAGATCAAAGCGGGCGCATTCCAGAAGCTGGACATGTCACAACTGCCTAACTATTCCAACCTGGACCCGGTTCTGCTCAAGCGTCTGCAGGCCAATGACCCGGGCAACCAGTACGCGGTGCCGTACCTGTGGGGCACCAACGGTATTGGCTACAACGTCGATAAGGTCAAGGAAGTACTGGGCATCGACACCATCGACTCCTGGGACGTGGTGTTCAAACCCGAGAACATGAAGAAGCTGCAATCGTGCGGCGTGGCTTTCCTGGACTCGGCCGATGAAATGCTGCCGACCGTGCTCAACTATCTGGGCCTGGATCCAAACAGCACCAACCCCAAAGACTACAAAAAAGCTGAAGCTACCCTGATGTCGGTGCGTCCTTACGTCACCTATTTCCATTCTTCCAAATACATTTCCGACCTGGCCAACGGCAACATCTGTGTTGCGATCGGCTTCTCCGGTGATGTGTTCCAGGCCAAGGCACGTGCCGAAGAGGCCAAAAAAGGCGTCAACATCGCCTATATCGTTCCCAAGGAAGGCGGCGCCCTGTGGTTTGACATGCTGGCGATTCCAAAAGACTCCAGCAACGTCAAGCAGGCCCACACGTTCATCAACTATCTGCTCAAGCCAGAAGTGATTGCCCAGGTCAGCGATTATGTTGGCTATGCCAACCCCAATCCTGCAGCAGACAAGGTGATGGACGCGTCCATCCGTGCCGACGAAGCGGTTTACCCGACCCAGGCGGTACTGGACAAGACTTACGTTTCAACCGAACTACCGCCGAAGGTGCAACGTCTGATGACGCGCACGTGGACCAAGGTCAAGACGGGTAAATAGCTCGCAAGACCACCTATCCAAGGCCCGACCCTATTGATCGGGCTGCTAAATTTGTTGGGAGTTTCGTAAATGGCTGTTGCCTCCGGCGCCTATAAGAAAGCCCTCGAGGGCGACCACACACCTAAACAGGTGTTGGTCAAAATCGACCGGGTCACGAAAAAATTCGACGAGACGATTGCCGTGGACGATGTGTCCCTGGAAATCAACAAAGGCGAAATCTTCGCCATGCTCGGCGGATCGGGATCGGGCAAATCCACCTTGCTGCGTATGCTCGCCGGTTTCGAGCGCCCAACAGAAGGCCGTATTTACCTCGATGGTGTGGACATCACCGACATGCCGCCCTACGAGCGGCCGATCAACATGATGTTCCAGTCCTACGCCCTGTTCCCGCACATGACCGTGGCACAAAACATCGCCTTCGGCCTCAAGCAGGACAAAATGTCCGCTTCGGACATCGATGCGCGGGTGGGCGAAATGCTCAAGCTGGTGCACATGACCCAGTACGCCAAGCGCAAACCGCATCAGTTGTCCGGCGGCCAGCGTCAACGTGTGGCCCTGGCCCGCTCGCTGGCCAAGCGTCCAAAGCTGCTGCTGCTCGATGAGCCGATGGGGGCGCTGGATAAAAAACTGCGCTCGCAAATGCAACTCGAGCTGGTGGAAATCATCGAGCGCGTCGGCGTGACCTGCGTCATGGTGACCCACGATCAGGAAGAGGCCATGACCATGGCCCAACGCATCGCGATCATGCACCAGGGCTGGATCGCCCAGATCGGCAGCCCAATCGATATTTACGAGACCCCGGTCAGCCGTCTGGTCTGCGAGTTCATCGGCAACGTCAACCTGTTCGACGGTGAAGTGGTCGATGACGCCGAAGGCTACGCGCGTATCAATTGCCCGGAGCTGGAGAACGACATCTACGTGGGTCACGGTGTGAGCACCTCGGTAGAGGACAAACACACGACCTACGCGATCCGCCCGGAAAAAATGCTGGTGACCACCGAAAAACCGACCTGCGAATACAACTGGTCGCGGGGCAAGGTGCATGACATCGCCTACCTGGGTGGCCACTCGGTGTTCTACGTCGAACTGCCGAGCGGCAAGATCGTGCAGTCGTTTGTCGCCAACGCCGAACGCCGCGGTGCGCGTCCGACCTGGGACGACGAAGTCTATGTCTGGTGGGAAGACGACAGCGGCGTGGTATTGCGCTCATGAACCTTCGAAAATTCAAGCGCCGCCTGCAACGAATAACCCCCGGTGGCCGTCATATGGTCATCGGGATTCCATTCCTGTGGCTGTTCCTGTTTTTCATGCTGCCGTTCTTCATCGTCCTGAAGATCAGCTTTGCCGAAGCCGACGTCGCGATTCCGCCGTACACCGAGATCTACAGCTACGTTGACCAAAAAATTCAGCTACTGCTGAACCTGGGCAACTACGCCATGCTGGGTGACGACGAGTTGTACATCGCCGCTTATCTGGGCTCGCTGAAGATGGCTTTCTTCAGCACGGCGCTGTGCCTGCTGATCGGTTATCCGATGGCCTACGCCATTGCCAATGCGCGCAAAGAGATGCAGACCGTGCTGGTGCTGCTGATCATGATGCCGACCTGGACCGCGATCCTGATCCGCGTTTACGCGTGGATGGGCATCCTCAGCAATAACGGCCTGCTCAATGGCTTCCTGATGTCGATGGGCTGGATCAGCGAACCGCTGCAGATCCTCAACACCAACATCGCGGTCTATATCGGCATCGTTTACTCGTACCTGCCGTTCATGATCCTGCCGCTGTACGCCAACCTGGTAAAACACGATCACAGCCTGCTGGAAGCCGCGTCCGACCTGGGCTCGAGCACCTTCAACAGCTTCTGGAAAATCACCGTCCCGCTGTCCAAGAACGGCATCATCGCTGGCTGCATGCTGGTGTTTATCCCGGTGGTGGGCGAGTTCGTGATCCCGGAACTGCTGGGCGGCCCGGAAACCCTGATGATCGGTAAAGTCTTGTGGCAAGAGTTCTTCAACAACCGTGACTGGCCGGTAGCCTCTGCGCTTGCCGTGGTCATGCTGGCGATCCTGATCGTGCCAATCATTCTGTTCAACCGCAGCCAGGCTAAAGAACTGGAGGGCAAGGTATGAATCGCTTCCGTTTTTCCAGCTTTATGCTGGTCGCAGGCTTGTTGTTCATCTACCTGCCGATGCTGATTCTGGTGATCTACTCGTTCAACGCGTCCAAGCTGGTGACGGTGTGGGGCGGCTGGTCGCTGAAGTGGTACGTGGGCCTGCTGGACAACACGCAACTGATGGGCTCGGTGATGCGCTCGCTGGAAATCGCCCTGTACACGGCGATTGCGGCGGTGGCGCTGGGCACCCTGGCAGCCTTCGTGCTGACCCGGATCAGCCACTTCAAGGGCCGCACGCTGTTCGGCGGCCTGGTGACTGCACCGTTGGTGATGCCCGAAGTGATCACCGGTCTGTCGCTGTTGCTGCTGTTCGTGGCCATGGCGCAGATGATTGGCTGGCCGCAGGAACGCGGCATCGTCACCATCTGGATTGCCCACACCACGTTCTGCTCGGCCTATGTGGCCGTGGTGGTGTCGTCGCGCTTGCGCGAGCTGGACCTGTCGATCGAAGAAGCGGCCATGGACCTGGGTGCCAAACCGTGGAAAGTGTTCTTCCTGATCACCATCCCGATGATCGCGCCGTCACTGGCGGCGGGCGCCATGATGTCGTTCGCCCTGTCGCTGGATGACCTGGTACTGGCCAGCTTCGTGTCCGGGCCGGGCTCTACCACCTTGCCGATGGAAGTGTTCTCGGCGGTACGTCTGGGGGTCAAACCCGAGATCAACGCCGTGGCCAGCCTGATTCTGCTGGCGGTGTCGCTGGTGACCTTCCTGGTGTGGTTCTTCAGCCGCCGTGCCGAAGAGCATCGCAAAAAGGCCATCCAGCAAGCCATCGACGAAGCCTCGGCCGAGTCCTGGAAGCAGCCTGATGTACGCCGTCCGAAAACGCCCACTGCGGCATAAGACAGCACCATAAAAAACCTCGCCTCCTGTCAAGGAAGCGAGGTTTTTTTATGGCTGAAAACACCCTGTAGGAGCGAGCTGGCTCGCGAGCAAGCTCGCTCCTACAGGGGGGCGGTATGCCGGTCAGGGCTTGGCTACTTTCCATGCGCCGTCCATTTTGCCGTCGCCCGTAGCGTCTCCGGCTTTCTTGTCCATGACAAAGGTGTACAGCGGCTTGCCGTCATAGGCCCATTGCTGGGTGCCGTCATCACGTTTGATCATGGTCCACTTGCCCATATTGTTATGTTTGCCCTCGACCATCAGTGGCGGCCAGTTGGCTGCGCATTTGTCGTTGCACATCGATTTGCCGCCCGCATCCTTGGCGAAGGTGTAGAGCGTCATGCCTTTGTGGTCGACCAACATGCCCTCTTTGGCCATCGCCGGGTCCGCGGCAAATGCCAGTCCGGGGAGGGCCAATGCAGCAGCGACCACTAAAGCTTTCAGGGAAAAAGAGCTGCGAATCATCGGAATCGTCCTTTTGTGGTTGTACGATTTGAACTCAAAGCTTAGTTCAGTAACCTGCATCCCGTGGTCCACACTCAGGGCTGTCACACGACTGCAATAATTCCGTTATCTAATGCGCCACAAGACAGTTAAATGACATGAGGAGCACGGCATGGTTGGCAGGAGCATTTTGATCGTTGATGACGAGGCACCGATCCGCGAAATGATCGCGGTAGCCTTGGAAATGGCAGGCTACGACTGCCTTGAAGCCGATAATGCCCAGGACGCTCATGCCATCATCGTTGACCGCAAACCGGACCTGATCCTGCTCGACTGGATGCTG